>JANPGU010000058.1:0-7083 GCA_031424095.1 Gammaproteobacteria bacterium | reverse complement strand
AGCTGCCGGTCATCTTCCACAGCGGGCATTCGGGCATGGGCTCAGGACTGCGCGGCGGCGGCGGGCTGCGCCTGAAGTATTCCAACCCCATGCATCTGGACGATGTGGCGGCGGACTTTCCGGACATGACCATCATCATTGCGCACCCATCATGGCCGTGGCAGGACGAGGCGCTGTCGGTGTGCCTGCACAAGCCGAATGTCTACATCGATCTGTCGGGCTGGTCACCGAAGTATTTTCCGCCGCAGCTCATTCACTATGCGAACACGCAGCTCAAGCACAAGATGCTGTTTGGCACGGATTATCCGGTGATCACCCCGGAGCGCTGGATGAAGGATTACGATGCAGCAGGGTTCCGGCCGGAAGTGCGGGATGGAATCATGAAGAACAATGCGATCAAGGCGCTGGGCCTGGATCGCACTTGAGCCTCAAGCTGCAAGGACCGCCCGGATGAACACCACCCGCAGAGCTCTTTTTTCCCTGGGCGTCGGCGCGCTGGTGCTGTCGGGATTCGGGCTTTCCACAGCAGCCATTGCGCAGACCAGGGCGGCCCGGCCGCTGCACATCGTGGTTTATGGTGGCAGTGGCAACATCGGCAGCCGCATCGTCAATGAGGCGGCGGCACGCGGTCACACGGTGACCGTGGTGGATCGCAGCCCGAAGCCGGACCTTGCACCGAAGGGTGTGAAGCTTGTGACCGGCGATGCGCTGGATCCGAACGACATCGTGAAGAATATCGCAGGCGCAGACGTGCTCGTTTCATCCGTGGTGGTGCGCCCGGCGCCGACTGCGGACTTCGCGCTGCGCGTGGTGAAGTCCATGGTCACAGGCCAGCGGCTGCAGACCGGGGGAAAGAAGGCACGCCTGATCGTGGTGGGTGGTGCAAGCAGCCTTTACAACGCCGATGGCAGCCGCATCATCGACCGCTTCGGCACGTCGATGCCGACCGCGATGGCGGGTGAAGTGAAGGCCTCGGTTGAGTCGCTCGACTGGCTGCGCGCTGAGGTCAAGGACGTTGCCTGGACCTTCTTCAGCCCGGCGGGCAACATCCACCCCGGCACGCGCACGGGCAAGTTCCGGCTCGGCAACGAGCAGCTGGTGGTGGACGACAAGGGTCAGAGCGCCATCTCGATGGAAGACTACGCGGTGGCCCTGGTTGACGAGATCGAGAAGCCGCAGTTCGTGAACAAGCGCTTTACGGTCGGCTACTAGGCGCAGGCGTAAAACCTGTGAATCGTATTTTCTCAATTCTGCTGCTGGGGTTGCTGGCTGCTGTCGCGCACGCAGCCGACGCGGCGCTGGATGGCACGACGGAACTGCATCGCGCGGTGTATGCCGGCGACGTGGCTGAGGTGCGCCGGCTGATCGCTGCCGGTGCGGATGCGAAAGCGGCCAACGTATCTGGCGCCACGCCGCTGATGCTGGCGGCTTCCCGTGGGGATGCGGCCGTGATCGGCGCATTGCTCGACGCCGGGGTCAACGTTGATTCACCCAATGCCGAGGGCCAGACCGCACTGATGGCCGTGGCACGGACTGGCAGCGTGGACGCAGCGCGCCTGCTGCTGCGTCGGGGCGCGGACGTGCATGCGCGGGAGCACTGGGGTGGCCAGACCGCGCTGATGTGGGCGGCGGCGCAGAGTCAGCCCGAGATGATCCGGCTGCTGATCTCCAGGGGTGCGCGGGTCAACGAGCGTGCCACGGTGCGGGACTGGCAGCGGCGGGTAACTGCCGAAGGCCGTCCCAAGGACATGAACCGGGGCGGTCTCACGCCGCTGCTGTATGCGGCGCGCGAGAGCTGCATCGAGTGCCTGCGCGCGCTGCTGGCCAAGGGCGCGGATATCGACCTGGCTGATCCGGATGGATCCACCGCGCTGGTGATCGCCTTGCTGAATCGCAACTGGGACGCCGGCAAGTTCCTGATCGAAGCCGGTGCGGATGTGAATCTGTGGGATATCTACGGCCAGACACCGCTGTATGTGGCCGTGGACATGAACACGCTGCCGGTGGGCCGGCGCATCGAACTGCCGACGATGGATCACGCCACCGGCGAAGACATCGTGCGGCTGCTGCTCGAGAAGGGCGCGAATCCGAATGCGCAGCTGAAGCTGCGCCCGAAGTATCGCAACATTCCCAATGACCGATATCGCGATCCCATGCTGGTGTGGGGCTCCACGGCGTTGCTGCGTGCCGCAAAAGCCGGTGACGTGCCGCTGCTGCGCCTGCTGCTGCAGCATGGCGCGCTGGCCAACCTCGCCAACTCACAAGGCGTAACGCCGTTGATGGCGGCGGCAGGCGATGGGGGCGCGCACGATCCCACGCGGGGGCGCGTTCGCACGGAAGAGGATGCGCTGGAGTGTTACCAGCTGCTGCGCGCCGCCGGCGCCGACGTCAACGCACGCACCGTACTCGGCATCGCCGACGGCGACCTGAAGGTGCTGACGGCCGCCAACCGCACGGCACTGCATGCGGCTGCGGCACGGGGCTGGAACAAGTTGATCCAGCGGCTGGTGGCCGATGGTGCGCAGCTTGATGTGATCGATTCCAACGGCCTGTCGCCCATCGACTATGCGCTGGGCCGTTTTCCGAAGGAGTTCAACGCGCTCGCGCCCGAGACCTATCCGGCGACGGTGGCGCTGCTGCGGTCCCTCGGTGCGAAGGCCGAAAATCCCAAGGCCACCTTTCCGCCGGGCACGACGCCAAGCATCAAGGCGATCGTGCCCCTATAGTGATTTGCCGTTGCGGCCGGGGCTGAATCGGGCCAAGCTCGCCGCTCGAAGAAATGGGGGCACGTGCACAGCATGGAAAATAAAGATCCGGCCTATCAGACTGGCATGGACGTCCGCCGCGAGATGTTCGGGCCCGCCGGCGCCGAACAGCGCGTCGCTGCGGCCACGGACTTCAATCGTCCCTTCGAGGAGCTGGTCACCCGTTATTGCTTCGGCGATGTCTGGGCGCGACCTGGCCTTGATCGCAAGACGCGCAGCCTCATCACGCTGGCGGCGCTGACCGCGCTGACCAAGCCCAACCAGCTCAAGGTGCATGTGCGCGGCGCGCTGGCCAACGGGGCCAGTGTCGAAGAGATCCGCGAAGTGCTGATGCATACCTCCATCTATGCGGGCATACCGGCCGGCGTGGAAGCCTTCGGCGCCGCAGCTGAAGCGCTGAAGAGCGAGGGGATATAGCGCCATGCGCATAGGTTTCGTCGGACTTGGCAACATGGGCGTACCCATGGCGGCCAACATCGCGCGCGCCGGTCATGAGCTGTTCGTGCACGACCTGGAGCCGCAGCGGGTCGCCGCGTTTGTCGCCCAGCATGGCGGCACCGGTGCCAGCGCCTTGTCGGGTCTTGCTGCGGCAGAGATGGTCATCACCATGCTGCCCAACGGCCACATCGTGCGCGATGTGTATGAAGGTACGGGCGGTCTGGCCCAGGTGCTCGCACGCGGCGCCATTGCCATTGACATGAGCTCCGCAGATCCGGCCGGTACGCGGGAGCTGGGGGCGAAGCTGGCTGAACGCGGGATCGCACTGGTGGATGCGCCGGTATCCGGCGCAGTGCCACGCGCCACCACCGGCACGCTTGCGATCATGATCGGCACCGATGACGACGTTGCCCGAGAGCGGGTGAAACCTGTGCTGTCGACGATGGGCGACCGGCTCTTCGACACCGGTGGTCTCGGCACTGGCCACGCGATGAAGGCACTCAACAACTTCGTGGCGGCTGCCGGCTATTCCGCTGCGGCTGAGGCACTGCTCGCGGGCAAGCGTTTCGGTCTCGATCAGACGCGGATGCTTGAAATCATGAATTCTTCCACTGGCCGCAACTTCAATACCGAAGTCGTGCTGCAGGAGCATGTGGTGAAGCAGCGCTATGCCACGGGCTTTTCGCTGGGGCTGCTGGCAAAGGACGTGGGCATCGCGGCCGACCTGATGCGCGCAGTGGGGCTCGATGCGCCGCTCTCCACGCTGCTCGATGAGCGCTACAAGATTGCGCTCGCGCGGCTGGGGCCTGGGCGGGACAATTCCGAAGCCATTCTCGCCTGGAATAACGACAAACAAGAGTCATGAACATGGACAAGAAGATAGTCAACGTCGGCGAGGTCATCGACTCCGCCAAGTACTTCTGGGTGCCATTCGGCATCACGATCATGATGATCATCATCATGCTCACCGACGGCTATGACCTGTTCCTGATGGGGCATGTCAGCAATTTCCTGGTCTCGGACTGGGGTCTGAGCCGTGCGAACCTGGGACCGATCAATACGGCAGGCCTGGTCGGCATGGCAGTGGGCTCGGTCAGCCTTGGCTGGCTGGGCGATCGCATCGGCCGCAAGAAATCCTATTTCACCTGCCTGGTGTTCCTGTGCGTGGGTTCCATTCTCTGCTACCACGCTGCCAAGGGCGGCACGCCCGAGAATGCGATGAGCACCATCAACCAGATGACCATGTGGCGCTTCGTCACGGGCTTGGGGATGGGTGGCATCACGCCGCTGGCCACTACGCTGATCTCCGAATGGACCTCAAGCCGTGTGCGCAGCGTGGTCGTGGCGCTGGTTATTTCGTCGGTGCCGGTGGGCGGATCGCTGGCGGGTTTTGCGATCAAGCATGTCGAATGGGAACAGATGTTCCTGATTGGCGGTCTGGTGCCACTGGCGCTGTTCATCGCCTTCGGCTTCCTGCTGCCGGAGTCGCCCAAGTACATGGCGCAGCATCCGGCGCTGCATGTGCGGCTCGCCAAGGCGCTGAACCGGCTGGTGGGCGAGAAGCGCTATGACGGCACCGAGACCTTCATGGTCAGGGAAGAGGGCAAGCGTTCGAGCAACTGGCTGGCCACGATCTGGAACAGCGACTATCGCCGTGCGACGGTGTTCATCTGGCTGGCATTCTCGTTCAACAGTTTCGTGCTCTACATGTACACGAACTATCTGAAGGTGCTGCTGCCGGTGGATCGCGTGGCGGTGGAAACCGCCGGCAGCGCGCTCAGCCTGTTCTCGATCGGCGCCTTCTTTGGCTCCATTGGCGGCGCGTTCCTGATCCGCTGGTTCGGCTCCCGCTACGTCGGTTCGGCGCTGGCGCTGGTCGGGGTGCTGGGCACGGCATTGATCGGCGTGATGCTGGTGGGCACTGCCAGTCCGGCGGAGACGAATGTGAAGGTGCTGAGCTTCCTGGTCGGCATGTCGATCAACGGCATGCAGGCGTTCATGTACGCGGTCAGCGCCAATTCCTACCCGACGGAGATTCGCGGTTCAGCCGTCGGCATGGCCCAGACCGTATCGCGCATCGGCGCAGTGCTGAGCCCGATCGTTGCGACTGCCTATCTCGGCATGAAGCCACTGCCGGAGGTGAGCCTGTTCTTCTGGTTCGTCGCAGGTTGCGCCTTCATCACGACGCTGAGCTTCTTCCTGATCCCGTCGCATATTCAGCGGTCGAGCAAGTAGGAAGATCGTTGCTGAATGCTTGATCCCGCCGACCGTCAAATACGGCGGCGGGAGTTGGTGGGCGGTACAGGATTTGAACCTGTGACCCTTGCCGTGTGAAAGCAATGCTCTACCACTGAGCTAACCGCCCTTCCGCGAAAAAGGGAGCGCAAGTCTACGCAGCCGACCCCGGCCGCGCAATTCAAGTTGAGCCGCCCCGTCGGGGTGTGCCAGAGTCCTTGCCATGCAATCTGCACCCGCTCCCGGACTGACCTATGCGTTCTCGCTGCGCGGCGAGCTGGCACCGCCCGTGGAGCAGGGGGAGATCGACGGCAAGCGGAAGCGGTTCATTGGCGTGACCGGCGGTACGGTTTACGGCCCGCAGCTGCAGGGCCAGGTGCTGCCGGGCGGGGGCGACTGGCAGGCGATTGCGCCGGGCGGCCTCACTGAGGTGCTCGCCCGGTACAGCATCCAGGCCACCGATGGCACGGTCATCGCGGTGACCAATGCGGGAGTGCGCACGGCCGACCCGGCAGTGATCGACCAGCTTACCCGTGGGGTGGAAGTGGCGCCGGACCAGTATTATTTCCGCACTGCGCCCCGGTTCGATGTGCGCCCGGGCCCGCACGAATGGCTGCGCCGCAGGCTGTTCGTAGCGCGTGGCATCCGCAAGCCCGATCATGTGGTCGTGGATTTCTACGTCGTCGACTAAACCGGCTTGGGCTACCCTACGCGGCCTATGACAGTCGTAACCCGTTTTGCTCCCAGTCCCACCGGTATGCTCCACATCGGTGGCGTGCGCACGGCCCTGTTTTCCTGGCTCTATGCCCGGCGCCGCGGCGGCAAATTCATCCTGCGTGTGGAGGACACCGACCGCGAACGTTCCACCGATGAGGCCGTGCGAGTCATTCTTGAAGGCATGCACTGGCTCGGTCTTGACGAAGCGGTAGCAACCCCTGAGCGCCTTCGGTACCTTCAGCAGCTTCAAAGCAGCTTTCGCGAGCAAAGAGCTACGATCAACGCAGTCAAGAAACAACAAGATAATCCGCTACATTCTTAGTAATCTTGAACGTCAAGCGGGTGGTGCTGACGTCGATCAGGATAGCGCCACGTTCACCGTTGAGCATATCTTGCCACAAAGTCCCGAAGACGGATGGGCGCAGTTTTCAGAATCAGAAAGTGATGCGAATGTATATCGGATCGGCAATATGGCGTTGTTAGAAACAAGCATTAATCGAGACATCGGCAATTCTGCATTTACGATCAAGCGTGACGCTTTTGAAACGAGCAAGTTTGAGACAACGAGAAAAATTGCAGTAGAAAATACAGAGTGGAACTCAGCACGAATTCAAACTCGGCAAAATGCGATGGCTAAGGTTGCGATTTCAATCTGGCGGGTTGCGCAACTTTCCTAAACCCCACCCCCCGCAATCCACGCATCAATTTTGCGCTCAAGCACTCCCATCGGCAGCGCGCCGGTCATCAGCACTTGCGCGTGGAATTGACGCGGGTCGAATTTCGCGCCCAGTGCTTTCATCGCCTTTGCTTTCAAGCGCAAGATCGTCAACTGGCCGATTTTGTAGGCAAGCGCCTGCCCGGGAATGGCGATATAGCGTTCCACTTCGGCGCGGGCATCGGTTTCACCCATGCTGCTGTTATCGAGCAT
>JANPGU010000057.1:0-1613 GCA_031424095.1 Gammaproteobacteria bacterium | reverse complement strand
TTCGCCGGAGATTATGCGACACTAAACGTCATCGGATTTTCGTCGGACGGCAAATATCTCGCGTTCGAGGAATACGGCACGCAGGACGGTTCGGGCTTTCCGTATTCGAATATTTATTTTGTCGAAACGGCGAAAAATTCCTTTGCCGCGCCGCCTGTCCTCATGGTGGCCGCGACGTGGAACTGGGACTCCGCTTTCATGCTGGCTACTTTTGGCTGGAAGGCGGCGATCGCCGTGCTGGTGAACGCGACCCTCGCGGTCTTTGTGCTGCGCAGTCATTTGCAGGATGTGCCTGTAGGTTCGAATGCTTCACCAGAAGAAAACAAGGTGCCCTTAGCGCTGGTTCTTGTGCACGTGGCGTTTCTGGCGGGTGTCGTGGCACTGGCGCATCATCCGGTCGCGTTTTTGGGATTGTTTCTGATGTTCCTCGGCTTCACGCAGGCCTATGAGCGCCACCAAAACCCGCTCATCATCAAGGAGGCCTTGCTGGTGGCGTTTTTCCTGGCGGGCCTGGTGGTGCTGGGTGGCATGCAGCAGTGGTGGCTGCAACCCATCGTGTCCGGCATGTCGCCAAAAGTATTGTTCTTCGGCGCAGCTGCCTTGACGGCGCTGACGGACAACGCTGCCTTGACTTATCTCGGCTCACTCATTTCCGGTATTTCGGACGAAGCCAAATACAGTCTGGTGGCCGGGGCTGTGGCCGGAGGCGGGTTGACGATGATTGCCAATGCCCCCAACCCGGCAGGGGTGGCGCTGCTGAGAAGGGGTTTCTCCGATGAGTCCATTGGCGCAGGTGAATTGCTGGTGGGCGCGTTGATTCCGACTTTGGTTGCTTTGGCTGCGTTCTATTTCCTGTGACTGCTGTTGAACGGAATAAAAAAGGGCGGTCCGAAGACCGCCCTTTTTACTGTCAGCACAAACAAGATAAGGCTTAAGCGCCCGCGCTGAGTGCTTTCTCTTGCGCCGCAATGGCGGCCTGGCGTTTGACAATCTCGTCGCCGATCGGTGGGCCCTTGAAGCGCTTGTTTTCAATGGCGAACCAGATGACGGCCAGGAAAATCATGAAGCCGACAGAGTAATACACCAAGCCGGGCACGAAGTCGGTCTTGGCGGCGGCGTCTGCCGGGATGGACGGCACAAACAAGTGGCCGATCATGATGACGACCACGGTGCCGACCATGATGATGACGGCGAACAGTTTGGACAGGCCGCCCAGGCGGAAGGGGCCGTAGGTGGTCCAGGTTTTGCCTTCGGCGAGGAAGCCCGCAATCACCGGCATGGCGTAAGAGATGTACAGGTACATCGCGCAGCCGGTGGACAACGCAGCAAAAGCGCCCAGCGGCGTGGTGATGGCGGTGAGCAGGGTCGTGAAGATGGCGGTGGCCCAGATGGCGGCAACCGGTGTGCGGTGCTTGGCGCTGACCGATTTCAGCAAACCGGACATGGGCAAACCGTCGTCACGCGCAAAGGCGTAGACCATGCGCGAGGTGGACGTGACCGCGGCCAGCGCGCACAGGAAGTTGGAGATGATCACACCGATCAGCATGAGCTTGCCGATGAAGCTGCCCAGGATGGCGGCGATGAACAGGTTGTTGAACGACGACCACCCCGAG
>JANPGU010000056.1:0-26443 GCA_031424095.1 Gammaproteobacteria bacterium | reverse complement strand
CCCAGGAAGGCGTGCTGCGCAACATGGATGGCCGCTACCCCGCCCTGCCCGGTGACATCGTCGACCGCAACAACGACGGCTTTCTCGATGTGGTGGAGTTCGAGCAGCCCTTCCTCGACCGGCTCTGGTACTGCGGCGCATTCGCAAGCTCCGTCACCAGCAAGGACAAGGACGGAGACGGGCGCGCCACACCCGCCGAATTCTTCGCCGACATCGTCAAGCCCGACATCGTCTATTCCGAGCGCATGACTCTGCGCTTCGGTGGCAAGACCATCCAGCTGGTCTTCCCTGGCAGGAACCACGCGAATGATGGCACCGCCGTGCTATTCACCGATGAACGCGCGCTTTTCACCGTGGATTTTCCCGCCGACGCGCTGGTGCTCGGGACCATGCGTTCCCTGCCCAGTGCCTGCGGACCGTTCGATGGCAATCCGATCGATGAATGGATCCGCTCCTACCGCAACATCGAGGCGCTGGACTTCGACATTGCGGTCGGCGGCCACGGCGCCGCGAACTTCACGAAGAAGGACATCGCCGAAGGGCGCGAGTTCTTCGAGTACCTCAAACGCGAAGTACGGACTGCGATGAGCAGGGGACAGAGCCTGGACCAGATGCGCAAGTCGATTCTGCTCACGCCCTACAAGGACTGGCGCCACTACGAACAGCTGCGCGTTCCCAATATCGAAGCGGCGTATTACAACCTGAAGATGTTCAGATAAGATCAGGAGATGAACGGCGCGAAGACAGTCTTTCTTGTCGCAGTCGCAGCACTGCTGTCCGGCTGCAGTGTCACCCGCGGCGACTGCGAATTCATGCTCCCGACCGAAAGAGAGCGCTGCCTCCACGCCAATGCGACTAGTGAAAAGGCAGTGAAGGAACGTGCCGCAGCCAGCTCCAAGGACGAGAAGCCCTTCACGATCCAAAAGGACCGCGCAGACGCATCCAGAAGCGAGAGCCGTGCGCCCTGACGCGATGACAGATCACGCTCTCCAGCCCACCGCTGACCATCGCGAAGCACTGCGCAAGCTCCTGGCCCAGGCGAAATTCCAAAGCGACCGCGCCCTTTCCTATTCTGGCGCTCCATCGGAGCGGATCCGCACGCTCTGCGAAGGCCACATCAATGACGCGCTGGAGCAGATTCTGGATCTCCCCGGCTCCACCATTCGCGCCGACGCCATTTTCAGGATACTGCAACGCGCCCTGAGACAGGTGGACACGTATGGCTCGCAGGAACGCGACCGGTTCTGCCTGTACCTGGAGCAGACCATGGATATTCTCGGAATCGAGAACTCCGCCGGGCTGCTCGGCAAATGGCGCTACGGAAATGATTGAGGAAAACACTGCATTGGAATGGCATCGCGACAACTTTCGCGTCTCCTGCGATCCTGCGGATGTGGATCGCGCCGCCGTCACGGCATTCCTCGCCTCATCCTACTGGTCGCAGGGAATTCCCCGCGAGACAGTAGATCGGTCCATCGACGGCTCGCTGTGCTTCGCGCTTCTGGATGGCGCGCGGCAGGTGGGATTCGCGCGCGTGGTATCGGACCGCGCCACGATCGCCTATCTCGGCGACGTTTATGTGCTGCCGGAATACCGCGGCAAGGGCCTGGGAAAGTGGCTCGTCAAATGCGTGATGTCGCACCCTGATCTGCAGGGCCTCAGGCGATGGATCCTGGTCACGCTCGACGCCCACGAACTTTATCGGCCGCACGGATTCACTGCATTGGCGAGACCGGTGGGCTACATGGAACTCCACAATCCGGTGGTCTATCGCAAGTGACCACGCAGCTGCAGGCTCAGTCCCGGAACACCGCGTAGCGGTTCTTGCCCGCGTTCTTCGCCTGATACAGCGCAATGTCGGCGCGATGGTAGAGGACGTCGAAATAGCCTTCCTCGGCTTTCGCAACTGCGACGCCCGCGGATACTTCAAATGGCGCTCCATCCCGGCGGCCCTCCTCGCGCACCACCTCCAGCAGCCGCCCGGCCGCAGGCCGGCACGTAGTGCCTTGGCGAGTCGCGTAATCACCGCGTCACCCCGGGCGTGACCATGCGTGTCGTTGATGGTCTTGAAATGATCGATGTCCACCAGCAGCGCCGCATGGAAACGCTGCACATCGGCGGCGCCACCTCCCGAGGTAGCCGAGCGGATGGCAGCGTCCGCGCCACGGCGATTCAGCAGGCCGGTCAGTGAATCGTTCATGGAAGTTTCGCAGTGACGCTGCAGCTCGGCCTGCTGGTCGAAATCGTAGCGGGCATAAAAATACCCCAGCAGCAGCGACAGCAGCAGCGCGCTGCCGACGCTGGCCCATTCGATCTGCAGGAAGCGCGCTTCTTCCGCTGCGGCGTAATCCAGATCGAAATCCACGCCGACAAAACCTGCTATTCGGCCGGCGGAATCACGGATGGGCGCATGCCCGGTCAGGAAGTAACCGTAGTCAGCACGCTGGAACTGCGGATTGACGAAGGTGCGGCCTGCCGCCAGTTCGTCCGGCCAGTTGCTGGCATATTCGCTGCGCAGCCGGAAAGACTCCAGATACTGCGAGTCCCGCAGCCCACGTTCCCTTGCAAACGCGGCGTCCTGCGCCGTATCCAGCACGAAGAACACATCGCCGTCACGCACACCCATGGTGTAGAGGTATTTCGCCTCCAGCCAGGCACGGTGCAGACCCAGCAGCGGCGCGAGTGCAGCTGCGCGCTCTGCGGCGGTGGAGTCGCGGCCCTCGATCAGGCGGCGATGCATGTCGCCATCCACAACAGACGCCGCCACGCGCGCGACTTCTCCCACATGCCCGCGCAGCACCTGCAGGCGCGCATGCCGCGACAGGGTCTGGGGAATCACCACGATCGCCAGCATCAGCACGGCAATGAGCGCCGTGCTGCCAACCAGCACTTTGGAGCGGACTTTAGGTGAGAGCAGAGGCATCTCCCATTGTTTCACGGCGGGTCGCGCCACTGCGCTCAGGGAGCATCACGCGCCAGCACTTCGAAACGGCGCGTCAACCGGTTGCCGGCGGCATCGACCACTGTGACGCTGTGGACACCAGGGGCAAGGTTCACCGGCAACTGGTGGCGCAACTCTGTGCGCCCGACATACTCCTCATCCAGGTGCCAGTACAGGGCTGCCCCCGGCTCGCGATGCACGACCTCGAACACCGCGCGACCCTTGCGGCCATCCAGATCGATGGGCACATAGATGCGGCCTTCCGGTCCCGGGTAGAGGAATTCCATTACGCTGCGCAGTGTTGCCGGTGCCGCCGCGGAGCAATCCGCGCGCCAGGGCGGCAGGGGGCGATAGTCGCTGTGCTGGCCGCGAAAGTAATGTTCGAGCGTGGGTGGCAGCACGAACCATGGCACATGCTGCATGCCGCTCACGCGCTCACAGGCCGCATCAACCCTGTAACGGCGCGCCGCATCCAGATGCACCAGCTGATGATAGGGACTCTGCCGGTCGAAGTGAGAGCGCACCGGTACCAGAGTGTCCTGCGCCCTGCAAAGATCGTTAGCCAGGTAGCCATCATCTGCGCAGGCCTGCACGGTCTTCAGCGCGCCGAACGGCGTGACATACCAGGCGCTGCGCGGCAGCCGGTCGTGCAATGCAAACAGCAGCGGCGCCGCGGCGAGGCTGCCAGTGAGTCCGGGCACGCCGACTCCATCCGCATTGCCGGCCCAAACACCCACGGTATAGCGCGTGCTGCTGCCAACGGCCCACGCATCGCGCAGGCCCCAGCTGGTGCCGGTCTTCCAAGCAATCTGGCGCGCGCTCGCGAAGCTGCGCCAGTTCGCTTCCTCCGCGGGACGCGCCACTTCCAGCAGTGCTTGCTGTGTGAGCCATGCAGCGCCCACACTCAATGGTCGCGGCGAAGCCGCCGCTTCTGGCTTGGCAGCATCACTGGCTCTGCGCAGCCATACCAGTCGGCGCTGCAAGGATCGCCCGCTGCCACCCTGTACAGCGCGCGCGCCATCAGCGAGATTCGCGTACGCCCCCGCCACATCCCATAGTGTCGCTTCCGCGCCACCGAGTATCAGCGCCAGCCCGTAGTGATCCGGTGGCTGCGTCAGTGTGCTGAAGCCCTGCTTCTGCAGCAGGTCGTGAAAGCGCGGATAGCCATAATCCCGCAGCAGTCGCACTGCCGGCACATTCAGTGAATGCGCCAGCGCTTCGTCTGCCGCCACCGCGCCCCGAAAGCTGCGATCGAAATTCTCCGGCGTGAAACCGCGCAGCTGCGTGGGAATGTCGGGAACCAGCATCCGCGGCAGCAACTGGCCACTGTCCAGCATAGCTGCATACAGGAATGGCTTCAGGATGCTGCCGGTGCTGCGCGGCCGCTGCACGATGTCCACTGCCAGCGAACTCGTGCTGTTGGTCTGCCACGCCGCATTGCCCACATAGGCCAGCACTTCGAAACTGCGGTTGTCCACCACGATGGCCGCCGCATTGCCGATGCCAATGCGCTGCAGTTCCGCGGCATGTTCGTGCACCAGTTCCACAGCCTGGCGCTGCACTTGTGGATCGATCGTACTCGCGAAACTGGCCTGCGCGGGATAGCGCTGCCGCAGTGTTTCGAGCAGGTGGGGCGCGAGATCCGGCAGGGCAAGCGGCTCATCCACCAGTGGCTCAGCAAGTGCGAGTTGCAGATCAAGCGCCGGCAAGGTGCCCTGCGCTGCCAGCTGTCGCAGCAGGCGGTCGCGTCGTGCCAGCAGAACCTGGCGCGATCTGCCAGGGGAAATCAGACCGGGCGCATTGGGCAGCACGGCCAGCGTTGCGACCTCTGCCCAGGACAGTTCGACCGATGCGCGACCGAAGTAGCGCCAGGCGGCGGCGTCCAGTCCCACCACATTGCCGCCAAAGGGCGCATGACTGGCATACAGCGCGAGAATTTGCTGTTTCGAATAGCTGCATTCCAGCCGCAGCGCCAGCAGGGCCTGGATGCCCTTGGCGAAGTAACTGCGACCACGCCTGGCGCTGCCCTGCTGCTTCACCAGCCGCGCCAGCTGCATGGTCAGCGTGCTGGCGCCGCTGACGACGCGGCGCGCGCGCCAGTTGCTGCGCAGCGCGCGCAGCATGGCGGCGGGATCAATGCCGGGATGCTGCAGGAAGCGGCGATCTTCATACGCCAGCAGCGCCTGCGCGAAACGCTCGGGCACGCGCCTGCTGGCCGGAAATCGCCACTGCCCATCATGTGCTATGCGCGCGCCCAGCAGGCTGCCATCGCGTGCCAGCAGCACGGCCGACAGCGGCTCGCTGAACAGGGGGCGCGGCAGCATCCACCAGAACGCCGTGCCGCCCAGCAGCAGCACGACGACGACGATGCGCGCGCGCTTACTGCGCCACAACCTCAACCCAGCGTCCCGTGCTGCGCGCCTGCCTGGCAGCGTCATACATGGCCTCGGTCACGATTCCCGGGAGGTAGTAGCGGCCGCGATACGCCGCATTGATCCGGGTCGTGAAATGGATGCTGCTGCCGGCGGCAAGACCGAAATACTGCAGCATCCGATCGTCGCGGATGTCCACATGATCGGCGCGCGCCACACGCGCATTGCGCGACTCCTGGGAAGCGCCCTGCGCGTCGCGCTCACCCTTGCCCTCTTCCTCGTCGTTCAAACGGCCATTGTGGATTTCCCAGCCCGCCGGCACGATCTGCGTCAGCGCAATGTTGCGGATATCCACGCGCGTGGCATTGCGCACGGTAATTTCCACGGTGACATCACTGCCCTGGGTGAGCCTGCCCACGTCCACCGGCGTGCCACTGGCATCGGTGTACAGCGCAGTCAGCTCGAGACCAGCGGAGCTGGCATCTTCCTTTTCCACCGCCGGCGTGCCGCGCACCGACACCGTGGCGAACAGCAGGCCCTGCGAAGTGTTGCGCAGGGCAAGATCTGCACCTGCATCCGGCACGGTGAGCACGCTGCGATTGATGGCAGAGGTCGATGATACGTTCTGCGCCTTACCGGCCAGGGTCTGCGCATAGGTCATCGTGCCGCCCGGCCGCGCACCGGCAAGCTGCGACATCGCCATCAGCGCGTAGGCGGTCTCCTGTGTCGAATACCAGGCCTCCTCGCTGAGGCTGCGTGAGATTTCGCGTACCAGGGGCTCAGCCTTGTCCAGCTGGTTCAGCACGATCAGCGATTGCAGCACCAGCGCGTGATCGCGCAGCGGTCCGCCAAATGTATAGTCACTTCGACGGTAGTCACGCACCGCCATGGGGTCGCCGGTGCTCAGCGCGGCCGCAGCTTCGCGCAGACCAGCCAGCTGGTAGGCCGCCGCCAGCAGCCAGCGTTCCACGGTATCCAGTCGTTGTTCACGCAGGCGGTTCATCGCCCCGACTTCCGGCTGGCCGGCGCGGGCCAGCACAAACAGCCGGTACGCCTGGTTCAGCGCCGCGGTTTCCTTCGGTTGCCAGGCCTGCACGGTGGTGCGCAGATTGCGGATCATGCCGGCGCGCATGGCGGTGGGCACGGCATAGCCCTGCTTCTCCGCTTCGATCAGGAAATGGCTGGCGTAGGTCGCGACCCAGTAATGATAGCCATCACCCGCCGCAATGCCTTCACCCGGCCAGTAGCTGAACCCGCCGGAGCCGAGCTGGAATGCCCGCATCCGCTCGATGCCGGCACGCACATTGTTTTCCGTCATGCGCTGGTTCACTTCATCCAGCTTCACCACCTGCGACAGGAACAACTGCGGGAACACCGCCGAGGTGGCCTGTTCCAGGCAGCCATGCGGATAGCTGATCAAGTAGTACAGGCGACTCTCGAGATTGATCGCTGGCAGCCGCGACACTTCCAGCGTCACGCGATTCGTGCCCGGCATGCCATGCGGCCGGATCTGCGCGGTCCAGTTGTCGCCCGGCTGCAGCAGGTGGGTCTGCGTGCGCGTGGACGGCGGATTGGCGCTGCGCACCTCGATGCTGATCTCGTCCTGCGCGCGGTGCTGGCCGCTCACGGCCGTGAAGCGCACCTTGCTGCGACCGATGCGATTGGCCACGCGCAGTTTCAAGAGGCCCAGCTTTTCGTCGATTCGGGTGAACGACAACCTGGTGCTGGCTTCACCCACTACTTCAAACATGCTGTCGGGCGCGATGGTGAGCTGCACATCGCGGATGCTGTTGTCCATGGCGAACACCGACACCGGCACGGTGATTTCCTCTCCCGGTCCCACCACGCGCGGCATGGTCGGCAGGATCATCAGCGGCTGCCGCACGAACACCGACTTCGCGGCGGAGCCATAGGCCGCCGCGACACTGGCATTGCTGCCGGCCACCACCATCACGCGGACGGCACCCACGTACCGCGGCAGCTTGAGCTTCTGCTCCTGCGTCTGACCGGCTGCGAGCCGGAAGGGACCCAGCACCTGCGCCACCTGTGGGAAGCGGGACTGCTGCTGATTGGCCGCATTCGCCGCGGCGCCATCCGAGCCACCCAGTGCAAGCAGGCGTTCCAGCTCCGCACCATAGGCACCGTTGACCGCATCGAAGAGATCCCAGGTGCGCACACCCAGCGCCTCGCGCTTGAAGAACTCGGCGTGCAGGTCGGGTGTCCTGAAATTGGTCAGCGACAGCAGGCCTTCATCCACCACTGCGAGGGTATAGGTCATCGGCTTGCCCTGCGCTTCGCTAACCTTTACCGACACTTGCGC
Source organism: Gammaproteobacteria bacterium (assembly GCA_031424095.1). GTDB lineage: Bacteria > Pseudomonadota > Gammaproteobacteria > Steroidobacterales > Steroidobacteraceae > ZC4RG30. Next base: position 18,810 of record JANPGU010000056.1, on the reverse strand, counting down.
TTCGGGGCGCCACTCATTCGCCGCCTGCAACACCGGCTTCAGGTTGGTGCCGGGATCGACGACCAGCAGCGGAATCAAGCCGTAAAGGCGTATTGGCCGGTCGTTCTGCTTGCTTGCATGCGGCTGGATCAGCGTCACGGCCACGTAGGCATTGGGCGCCATCGCTGCGGTCACCGGAATCGAGATGCGCGAGTTCTGCGCAGTGGGCGTTACCCAGCGCGCGTCGAGCACCGCACTGCCACTTTCCACCGTCACCAGTGCGCGCCCCTGCGCGCTTTCCGGCAGCTGGATCGTGGCCGTTTCGCCGACCTGATAATTCGCCTTGTCGGCCGTCAGGTTCAGCATCGTGGCAGCGGGACCCTCCTGCTCCCTTCCTTCACCGCGCCAGTATGGCCAGTCCACATAGAATACGGACCCTGCGCAATGCCCACCCCCGGCATCGCAGACGCGCAGCAGATAGCGGCCCCATTGCTCCGCGCCGAGCTTGAACTTCCACTGCGCGCGGCCCTGCGCATTGGTCGTCACATCGGCTTCCATCACACGTGTGTTGTTTTCCCGCGCGATGTAGGCCGCCAGCGAATCTTCGCCACGATCCCACCACCAGCGCCACTCCACCTTGTACAATTTCACGACAAGTTTTCGCGTCGGCGCCATGGCGCCCTGCGCGGTCACCGTCGCCAGCTCGACGGTTTGCTCCTGATCCACCTGCAATGTGCTGCGACCACCCTCGCCCGGCAACTTCAATCCGACGAAGCGCTCATAGGGTGCGTAGCTGCGCGCCTCATTGTTGATGCTGAAGGCGCCGCCACGTTCGAACACGCGAGTGGTGAAACTGGCGGCAAGCATGCCCGGCGCCGTCTCGCCCAGATCCAGCTGCTTCTGGAACTGCGCGTTGCCGGCGGCATTGAGCTCACCGGCAAAAATCTCCTGCGGCTCGGCTTTGAACACCCGCGCGGGGTCGTCGAATACATAGCCTTTGAAAGCAGCAAAGCTCGTGTGCATCGCGGACAGACGCAGATTGATATCCGCCTTGAGTCCACCCGCTGAGGCACCGGACAGCCAGGCCGACTGCACATTGCCCTTGATCGCCTTGCCGCCACCCAGCAGCCCGTCGCCCGTATCGAGCTCGACCTTCAGCCGGTTTGGCATGACGGTTTCGATCTTCAGCGAACGCGTGAACGTCACGCCACCGAGCGTGACCTTCGCGGTCCAGTTACCAGTGGGCGCATCGGCAGCCGTACGCACATCAAAGCGATAGAAACCGTCGACCGGCTGCGCATTGACGAGGGTCTGCGTGGCGCGGCCGCGCGGATCCAGCAGCTCGAGCGTTGCGGGATGATTTGCAGGCAGCGTGCGCTCGCGATCGTGCACCACGAAGGTCAGACCCAGTGCATCGCCCGGACGCCATACACCCCGCTCGCCATAGATCGCGCCCTTCAGACCCTGGCGGATGGTTTCGCCGCCCGCGTCGAAGTGGCTGACCGGCAGCGCGCTGGCGTTGTTCAGCTTGAGATAGGCGCGACGACCGCCGGACTCAGCGATGAGCAGAAAAGGGGTGCTCGAGGGGGCAAGCGTGGCCATGCCGTTGCCATCGCTCTTGCCTGAGCCGACCAGCTGATTCTGGAAATTGCGCAACTGCAGCGACACGCCGCCTTCCGCACCCGCCGTGGCCAGATTGGTGACACTGACCAGCAGCCGGCCACGCGCATCTGCCTTCGCCAGCAGGCCGATGTTCGAGGCGATGAGATTGCGCTGCGCCACCACGCCCTCGTTGTAGCCGTACATGTAATACGAGCTCTTGCACGGGTTCTTGCGATCGCGCCAGCGGGCGGAATAGTCGTATTCCTCGGCCTCTTCTTCCGCGACGCCGAAATATTCATCCGAATATTCCCAGGCCGTCTGCATGCTGCTTTCGCCATCTTCCTGGTCGCGCAGCGCGGCGTCAGCAGCCGCTGTCGCGCGCACTTCCTGCCCGCCGGCGCAGCCATACGCAGAATCCGCCGGCCGCAACTGCAGCGATAGCTGGATCAGCGCACCGGGCTGCTTCTGCAGCAGCTCGGTGACATCGATCTCATAGCGCTGCCAGCGGCCGGTCTTCGGGCCATTCAGCGGCAGCGTCTTGCGCCACAGGTAACGCCCGACACGACCCATTTCGTTGTTGCCGTCGAGCTGGTTTGCCTGCAGGAACTGCGGAATGTTGTCGGCGTAGACGCGCGTGGCAGTCACCTGCACCGAGCGCGCGCCCACGGCCTCGAAGGCAATGGTCTGCAGTTTTGCGTCGGGCAGGATCACGCCGTTGCCCACGAAGCGCACCTGCGGCTTCTTGCTGGTGAGCGTCAGCGTATGCGCGGACTGCTCCGCAAGCTTTTCGCCACGCGCATTGCGGATGCCGGCCGCCAGCGTCACGGTGACTGCGCCGCTCAGGTCTTCCGCTGGATACACCGTCAGGCGATTGCCTTCGATGCGCGTGGTGAACTCGCCCGTCGAGAGCTGCACCATGCCTTTCAGATCCTGCTGCTCATCCAGTCGATCCGAGAATGCAATCTGGATTTCCTTGCGGCCTTCTTCTTCCAGCGCCTGCGCGTTGACGACACTGAACTCGCCCAGCGCCGGCACGCTGACCTCGCGATCTTCGCCCTTGCCGGCACCAATGGGCTTGCCATCCAGCACCACCCGCATCACCTCGGCCTGCGTCTGCCGCTCGATGCCCGCTAGCGTGAAGCCATGCTCGCGCCCGTCACCCGAATGCGACCACACGGCCGGCAGTTTGTTGCCACGATAGACGGCGCTGAGCATGCGCTCGATCGCCCCGCCATCTTCGGCATCGGCAGTAACCACCTTGCCGCGCTGGATCATCCGCCGGTCATTGGCCGTATCCGACTCCAGATCCGCCAGCGCAAGCTCGTATTGCGGGGTCTGCACATGGAAGCTGAATTCATAGGGCTTGATGCCCCGGGGTATGCCGCCGAGCGCATCGGCGGACAACTTGACGCGATATTCCTGGCCCGGCTTCAGCGCAGCTTTCGGCACCAGCACCAGCTCGCGCGGCCCGCGCAGCGAAATTTCGCCGGCCACGGCCGGTTCGAGCGCCAGGGTCGCGGCGGTCAGCGCCTTGGCGGCCGTCACATCGCCCGAGAACAGCACCCGGATTTCCGACTTGCGCGACACCACGCCACTGGTATGGGCGACGATGACCTTGGACCAGGCATCCGCCGCGGCCGGATCGAGCGCCGCCACCTTCTGCTGGCAGGCAGCCAGCAGCGACAGAATCCACAATATTCCCAGCCGCAAGGAAACACTGCGCGCCTGCATCAAGCCACTCCCTGTCAGTACCGCACGCCGGCGGTTAGAATCACGCCATCGTACTACCGAACAAGACAGCCGGATCACCGGCGGACGGGGCGCATGCACATGATTAACAGGCCAGTATTGCCTGCCGTGATAGCTGCATTTTGCATGCTGGGCGGCTGTTCCAAGGCCCCATCTCCCGAAACAGCAGCGCCTGCACCGCCCGGCAAGGTCGATGGCGCGCGCATCGTCGCCGCCGAGAACAATGCCGAGTGGCTGAGCTATGGCCGCACTTATTCCGAACAGCGCTTCAGTCCGCTGGCGCGCATCAATCGCGACAACGTGAAGCAACTTGGCCTCGCCTGGTACCACGAGTTCGATGCCAACTCCGATCGCGGCATGGAAGCCACGCCGCTGGTCGTCGATGGCGTGATTTACACCACCACGAGCTGGTCGCGCGTGCATGCCCTCGATGCGAAGACCGGCAAGCTGCTGTGGAGCTACGATCCGCAGGTCGACGGCCAGAAGGCGCGCGATGCCTGCTGCGATGTGGTCAATCGCGGCGTCGCCATCTGGAACGGCAAGGTGTTTGTCGGCGCGCTCGATGGGCGCCTGATCGCACTGGATGCCGGCACCGGCAAGGAAGTGTGGTCGGTGCAGACCACCGACACGGCCTGGCCCTACACCATCACCGGCGCACCGCGCGTCATCAAGGGCAAGGTGCTGATCGGCAATGGTGGCGCCGAACTTGGGGTACGCGGCTTTGTGTCGGCCTATGACGCCGACAGCGGCAAGCAGGCCTGGCGCTTCTACATCACGCCGAATCCGGAAGGAAAGCCGGATGGCGCCGCTTCGGACAAGATCTTTGCCGAAAAGGCTGCGGCCACCTGGTTTGGCGAAGGCTGGAAGCAGACCGGCGGCGGCGGCACCCCCTGGGATGCCATCACCTACGACCCACAGACCGACCTCGTCTACATCGGTACCGGCAATGGATCACCGTGGAGCCATCAGGCGCGTTCCGACGGCAGGGGCGACAACCTGTTCCTGTCATCCATCCTCGCACTGAAGCCCGACACTGGCGAATACGCCTGGCATTACCAGACCACCCCCGGCGACAGCTGGGACTACACCGCCGTGCAGCAGATCATGACTGCGGATCTGACCATCGGCGGCGAGCAGCATCACGTGGTGATGCAGGCGCCGAAGAACGGCTTCTTCTATGTGCTTGATGCCGCCACGGGCAAGCTGCTCTCGGCCGAGAAATACGCCGCGGTGAACTGGGCCGAGAAGATTGACCTCGCCACCGGCCGTCCGGTCGGCGATGCGCGCATGCGCTATACCGGTGGCAAGGCCACACGCCTGTCGGTGGGTCCAAATGGCGGCCACATCTGGCAGCCGATGGCCTTCAATCCGCAGGAAGGCCTGGTGTACATTCCTGTGCATCGCGGTGCGTTCAGCTACCAGAACGATCCGAACTGGAAGTTCGTGCGAGGCCGCTGGAACCTTGCGCAGGGTCCCGGTGGCGGGTTCACGCAGCCGCGCCAGGCGCCGGCGCCCGACAAGCTCTCGGCGGCCGGCGAAGCAGTCATCGCCAAGCTCACGCCCGAAGGCGGCTTCCTCGTCGCCTGGGATCCGGTCACGCAGCAGCCGCGCTGGGTTGCTCCGCAGGAAACGCAGTGGAATGGCGGCGTCGTCGCCACCGGCGGTGGCCTTGTGTTCGGCGGCGCCGACCAGACCTTCAATGCCTATGACGCAAAGACAGGCGAAAAGCTGTGGACCGACGCAACCGCCGCCGCGGTTATGGCAGGCCCTGCCACCTATGAAATCGATGGCGAGCAATATGTTGCCGTGTCCGTCGGCTACGGCGGCGCCAACGCGGTGATCGGCGGCCGCTTCCCGCGCCGCCCGGGCCGCATCTATGTCTACAAGCTCGGCGGCACGGTGAAGGCGCCGGCGTTTGCTCCGCATGTGCCGCTGCCACCGCTGGACTTCACCAAGGTGATGGCTTCAACGGGCAATGCCGCCAATGGCGGCAAGTTGATGACAGAGTGGTGCGTGGCCTGCCATGTGGGCGGCATCTACATCCCGGATCTGACGCGCAGCACCCGCCTCGAGACCGCCGACGCGTTCAAGCAGGTGGTGCACGATGGCGCGCTGAAGCCGCGCGGCATGGCGAGCTTTGCAGCTTTCATGAACGAACAGGAGGTCGAAGACATTCGCGCCTACCTGCTGGGTGAAGCGAAGAAGGCACAGGCCGCGAACTGAGCGACGACCCGCGCCTCCATCAAGCCCCGTGTGATTCGCACGGGGCTCTTCATCAGGGCGCCGCGCCAGCCTGGATCCAGGCCCGCACCTGATTGATGGTTGGCTGGTCCAGGAACGGACCACCCAGCGGCATCCGCTGCCCCACCGTCTGCGTTCCTTCCACCTTGTGCACCACATAGCTGTTGTTGGGATCGCCCGGCAGCACGCGCTTCAATGCGGGAACTTCCGTGCTGTTCACGTTGACCAGCGCCGCAAAGGTTGCGGCAGCACTTGACAGGTTCATGCTGGCAGGCAGAGCTGCACCACCGCCCGTGTGGCAGCTGGAGCAGCGTGGCCCGAAGATGTCTGTCTGCAACTGCGCCAGTGCCGGTGCATTGACCACCGTCACCGGCACCGCCGTGCTGGTGGCCGAATTCCCCGCTCCGTCGCGCGCCACGGCCGTCAACTGCTGGACACCCGCGAAGGTCGCCGTGTTCCACTGCACCGAATACGGCGCCGTGGTATCGACACCCAGCGAGGTGGCGCCCGCAAAGAACTCCACCTGCGACACACCCACGGCGTCGGTCGCCTGGGCGGTGACGGTCACCGTACCGCTGACATTGCCGGATGGCGGTGACGTCACGGACACGGCGGGTGGCGTCACATCCGGGACATTGTTGACCGTTACGGCAATGGCCGGCGACGTGGTCGCGTTGCCGAAGGCATCGAACGCAGCAGCGGTCAGTGTTGCCGCCCCGTTGGCCACCGCACCGGTATTCCAGCTCGCACTGAATGGCGCGGTGGTATCCGTGGCGATCTCGGTGGTGGTCGTGCCCACGCGCACCGAGAACACCACGCGCGCCACACCGACATTGTCGTTGGCGGTGACGGTGACGGTGACGGTGCCACTGACGGCGGCGGCAGCAGCCGGCGCCGTGATGGCCACACCCGTCGGCGCCACGATGTCCGGCGCAGTTGCTCCCAGGTCGATGCGCGCATACACACCATTCAGTTCGCCGTTCAGGCCTGCGGCCAGATACAGCACATTGGTGGGCTGGTTGCGTCCACCGTTGCCAAAGGAAAGACCCCACAGGCCGCTGTTCACGATGGCATTGCCCGTGGCATCACCGACGGCGTGGATCAGTGCGCCGGTGGTCGCGTTGAAGCCATTGATCCTGCCATCGCCAAAGTTGCCGACCAGCAGCGCACCACTGAGCGTGCCGAAGTTGGCCGGCGCTACCGCGATGCCCCACGGTGCATTCAGCCTACCGCCAGCCGGAATCAGTCGCTGCAGCAGCGTGCCGTTCACGTCAAAGGTGTTCACCACGCCGAGGCCCGCGCCAGTCACTTCCTCCGTGGCAGCACCGTTTTGTTTTGCATACGCCACGACCAGCACCGTATTGCCGCCGATCTGCACGGCCTGGATGTTGAATGGAGAGTAGCCGGCCGGAAGTTGCGCATCGGTGAAACCTCCCGGCGACGGGACCTTCGCGAACGCCCGGTCGAACACGACGATGCGGTTGTTGTGGAAGTCCGCGGCATACAGGAATGTCGCCGCGCCATTGGCCGCAATCGCCAGGCCCTTGAAGTTCGCGGCGCCCGCGCCATCGTCATACGCAGTCTTCGCGTTGCCCGCATCCACCGTCGGTGCCCAGCCCGCGATCGTGCCGCTCTCCGTCGCGAAGATGAAGCGTGCGGGCGCGGTGGTGGTGCCGTTCGTGACCGTGAAGTCGGTGGTCGAACTGCTGGCCACGATGCCGGTGACAGCGCCCGGACCGTTGGTGCCTGCAGGAATGTTCACCAGCGTAGCCTGCACAAGTCCGGTGCCGTCATACACAGTCGAGGTGCGCGTGGCATTGTTGCTCACCCACATCGGGCCGTTCGGCAAGGCTGCCAGGCCCCAGGGGTTCTTCAGTCGTGCATCGGTCGAAACCGCGGGCACCGTGCCGTCTGATACCAGCGCGCTCATTGCATAGACGCTTGGCGGCGGATCCACCTTGAGCGACAGCGCGAAGGTCGTGCTGCCGCCCGCGTTTGTGGCGGTGATCGTGTACACCGCCAACGCTGCGATTGCCGCTGGCGTGCCGCTGATCACGCCGGTCGTGGCATTGATCGCAATGCCACCTGGCAACGCCGGTGCCACCGTCCAGGAAGTGACGCTACCCGTGACTGTTGGTGACAGTGGCGTCATGGCTACTGCCACCACCGTGGTGACGGGAGAGGTATAGGTCAGTGCAGAGGGCGCCGCTGGCGGCGGCGTGCCGCCAGATCCGCCACCACCTCCACCACAGGCGGCAGCGGCGGCCAGCATTGTGGCCAATAAGATGTTTCTTGCAGTTCGCACCGCGTTTCGCCAGCTGATCATGCCTTTCCCCTTGCACGCGAATTTATTTCGATCGCAGATGAGTGCCTGCGCGCGCGGCTGCGGTTGCATGCGAAAGAATTTTGTTTCGCAGGCAACCAACTGCCAGCATGGCGGCACCCATGCAGAAGAACCACGCGGCACTCGCCGCTGGCGGGGAGAATCCATTGCTGCGCCGACTACTCTTCCTGTGCACCGTCTTCGCACTGGGCACCATCGGGTCGCGTCCGGCGCTGGCAGAGCCATACATTGCCGTTGCCACGGGACTCAAATGCAGCACCTGCCATGTGAATCCCACCGGCGGCGGCATGCGCACGCTGTTCGGCTCGATGTGGGGACAGACGTCACTGCCGGCGCGCACGATCCCCGCAGAAGGTGCGCCCTGGACGGGCGAGCTGGGACGCTATATAGCAATAGGCGCGAACCTGCGCGGCGGCGCGACCTGGCTCGATTCGCCTGGCAACGCCTCAGTCTCTGCCTTCGATCTCACCAGCCTGCGTGCCTATCTCGATCTGCGGGTGATACCGGAGCGGCTGTCGCTCTATATCGATGAGCGTCTCGCGCCGGGCAGCGCCAACAATGCCGAGGCCTATCTGCGGCTGTGGTCGAAGGACCACCGCTACTACCTCAAGGCCGGCCAGATGTACCTTCCTTCCGGTATCCGGCTGCAGGACGACAGTGCCTTCATCCGCGAACAGACCGGCATCAGTTTTGCGACACCGGACCGCGGCGTGGAGCTGGGATTCGACGGCGCGAACTGGACCGCACAACTGGCCGTCAGCAATGGCACGGCGGGCGCACCCGAGGTGGACAACGGCAAGCAGTGGAGCCTGCGCATCGAATACGTGACCGGACACTGGCGCGCCGGCACCAGCTTCAACCTGAACGATTTCGATGCCGGATCGCGGCGCATCCACAATCTGTTCGGCGGCCTGCGCACCGGCCCGGTGGCGTGGCTCGCAGAGGTGGATTACATCGTGGACTCGACCTCCACACCGGACCGCAAGCAGGTCGCGGGCCTGCTGGAAGCGAACTTGCATGTCCGCAAGGGCCACAACCTCAAGGTCACCGTCGAGCGCTACGATCCAGACCGCAATGCAGCGCGCGACCAGCAATCGCGCTGGAGCATGGTCTGGGAATACACCCCCTTGCCTTTCCTGCAGTTGCGCACCGGTGTGCGCAACTATGACGATATGCAGGAAATCGCCTTCCTGAACCAGCGGATCGCGTTCGTCCAGCTGCATGGCTATCTGTAGAGAGGCTGCAGGGAGCACGGGACTACAATCGCTGCATGAAAATCCGGATCCTGTGCGGGATCGCCTGCCTGCTGCCCCTGGCAGAGTTGACCGTGGCCGCTCCGCAGACTGGCGCAACCTTCACCGCCAGCAGCAACTACCTGCTGCATGGTGTCTCGCGCAGCAGCAACGACCCGGCGTTGTCAGCCGAAGTGCACACGCAGTCCGGAAGCGGGCTGTTCGGCAGCCTCTGGACATCCACCAGCAGGCCACGCCGGGCCGACGATACCTTGGTCGAGCTGGGCGCCACCCTCGGCTTCGCCCTGGCCGTGGACGACAACTGGTCGGCGCGCCTGAGCTATTCGCACTATGAATCGCCCTGGTCGAGGCGGCCGGGCTTCTATCAATACGACGAATTCAGTGCCGACCTACGATTCCGCGACCGCCTGTTTCTCGCTGCCAGCTACTCGCCCAATACCTCCCGCTACGCACCCGTCTATGGACCGGTCTGGAACCGCAGCGCGAGCACCGTCGAGGCCAGCTTCCAGCAACCGCTGGCGAATCGACTGCGGGGCAATATCGGCATCGGGTTCTACGATCTCTCCGCACTTTTTGGTGAAGGTTACTGGTATGGCAGCGTGGGTCTGGGCTGGAGCTGGCGCCGCTTTTCCCTGGACCTGGCCTGGGTCGTGCCCGACACCACGGCACGCCGCCTGTCCTATGCCGGGGTCGCGGAAAAGCGGCTGCTGGGCAGCGCCAGTTTTGCTTTTTGAGCCCCACATGCAACCATTTGCCCCCGCGCCGGCACTTACCCGCATGCCACAATCCCCCGCACCGTCCCTGGAATCACAGGATGCGCAGTTGCTGCAGCGCATTGCCCAGCAGGACAAGCGCGCGCTGGAAGCGCTTTACAGCGCCTATCACCGGCGACTGTCGCGATTTCTGTTGCGACTCGCGCCGCGGCATGATTTCGCCGAGGAGGTCATCAACGACACCTTCTGGGTCGTCTGGTGCAAGGCCGCGGATTTCCGTGGCGCCTCGCGGGTCTCCACCTGGATCCTGGGCATCGCTTACCGGCATGCGCTGCATGCATTGCGGCAGGAGCGGCGGGTCGGCGCGCCGGCCGTGGCGGAACAGGAAGACGCGGCCGGCATCGCGGAACCTGAAGACGATGGCGATACCCAGGACTGGATTGCCCATGGCCTGAGCCTGCTGCCGGATGAGCAGCGATTGACGCTCGAGCTTGCGTATTTCCTGGGCTATTCCTGCGAGGAAATCGCCACCATCACCGAGTGCCCCGTGGGCACCGTCAAGGCGCGCATGTTTCATGCGCGGGAAAAACTCCGCCTCACATTGCCGTCGCTCGGCGGCAACTCCTCGGTAATCAGATCATGAACCACCGCACTGCATGGGATCAGATCCCCTGGCTGGTCAACGGCAGCGCCTCCGAGAAAGAACGGGCGGCACTGGAACAGCATCTGCATGACTGTGCCGAATGCCGCGCAGAGGTCAGTGCCCAGCGCACCCTGATGCAGGGCATGCAGACGCGGCCACTGGTGGAGAAGATGCCCCATGCCTCCTTCCAGAAGTTGCATGCGCGCATCGACGCGGACCGCGGCGTTGTCCAGAACAGGCCGCAGCGCCCACGACGCTCGCCTCGCATGGTGCAATGGCTGTCGGCAGCGGTCGTGATTCAGGCACTGCTGGTCGGAACACTGCTCGTGGCGCTGCTGCGTGGCCCGGTCGCCGTGGACGATGCGCCATACCGCACCGTGAGCTCAGCGGCCGCGATCCCCGGCAAGGCAACTGTGCGCGCCGTGTTCGCAATGGACCTGACGCTGGGCGAACTGCAGGCACTGCTGGAACGCTCGCATCTGCGCATCATGGACGGCCCATCCGCCGATGCGGTGTACACGCTGGGCACCACCCGCGGTGGCGATGCCCGGCAGGCCCTGCTGACATTGCGCGCGCATCCCGCCGTGCGCTTCGCTGAACCCATTGCGCACTAGACGGGAAGCGGCGATGTGCGCGCGCCTGCTGCTGCTGGCGTTGCTTGGCGCGCTGGGAATCGCCGGCTGCGCGACCTCGCGCAACGATGCGTTGCTCGCGGCTTCGGCTTTCGGCGCCGCCGACGAGGATCGCCTGATCGTCGTAACGGTGCACAACAGCACCGCCCCCGCGCCGCCACAACCCGGCAGCTCACGGCGCGGTTATACGGGCGGCGCCTATGCAGCCAGCGACGCCGCGCAACGCACCATGCAGGCGCTCGCACGCGAGTTCCAGTTGACGCCGCTCGCCGCATGGCCCATTGCGGCCCTGAACGTGCACTGCGCGGTGTTCCGGATCCCGGCGGGCGCGTCACGCGATGCACTGCTGCAGCAACTGATGCGCGATCAACGCGTGCAGTTGGCGCAGCAGATGAATGGCTTCGTCTCGCGCAGCAGCACTTACAACGATCCCTATGTGAATATGCAACGTGGCTTTCTTGGCATCGATGCGGAATCCGCGCAGCAATGGTCACGTGGCGAACGGGTGCGGGTAGCGGTGATCGACACGGGCGTCGACGCAAAGCATCCGGATTTCGGCGGCCGCATCAGTGTGCAACGCAATTTCGTGGACCATGACCTGCTGCAGTTCGAGCGCGACCGCCACGGCACCGCGGTGGCCGGTGTCATTTCTGCATCCGCCGACAATCGGGTTGGCATCGTGGGGGTGGCGCCGGCCGTGCAGATCATCGCCCTCAAGGCCTGCTGGCAACTGGCAGCGGGCAGCGATGCAGCGCACTGCAATTCCTTCACGCTGGCACAGGCGCTGGCTGCGGCGATCGAAGAGCGCGTGCAGATCGTCAACCTGAGTCTCACCGGACCACCCGACCCGTTGCTGAACTCACTGGTGCTCGCGGGTTCTCGGCGCGGAATCCTGTATGTAGGTGCCGCACCCTCAGATTCCGGATCCGACGGCTTTCCGCGCGCGGCAGCGGCGGTAATTCCGGTTGATATGGCGGAACCCGGACATGCACAGAAGGGAGTCCTGCTGGCACCCGGCAACGACATCGTCACGCTGACGCCCGGTGGCAGTTACGACTTCGTCTCGGGGACTTCGCTCGCTACGGCACACGTGACCGGAACCATTGCGCTGTTGCTGGCCATGGCACCGCGACTGGATCGTGCGTCGGTGTACGCGCTGCTCAGCAACAGCCAGCAAGGCACCGGAGTTCCCGGAACGGTATCGATCAATGCCTGCAATGCGATTGTCAGCCTGCTGAAGCACGGGAACTGCGCCGGATTGAAAGCGGCGTCATCTGTAAGTCCTGCGCCTTCTGGAGCCGCTCATTGAAATGCCCGCAGCACGGGCTGCGGGCATTTCCTGTCAAATACTTAACCGGATGACCGGATCAGTCTTTGATCTCAGGTCTTGATCTTGAGCTGATTGTCGACCGACTTCACGCCCTTCACCGCGGCAGCGAGCTGGGTGGCCTTGGCCTTTTCCGCCTGACCAGAAGCCCAGCCAGTCAGCTTCACCCGACCGTCCTTGACGTCTACGTTCACGTCCAGGCCGTCGACCTTCTTCGACTCCAGCAGCTCGAATTTCACTGCAGTCGTGATCGCCACGTCATCTGCATATTCGCTCACACTCGATTCACCGCGGAACACATTGCAGCCAGCAAAGCCGACAGCCAGCACGCAGGCCAGGGCCACATGCGCAATCTTCATTGTTTTCATTTTCGCCTCTCCATCAATGGTAAAGAATTCGCCCGTATGGGGTGGCTGGATGATGAGCCTGAAAGTCATGACCGCAACATGGCAATCGGCCCGGTTCAGCTGTAGGACAACGCCTATTTCCGGGCGCGTGGGCGCTGTCCTACAGACCATCAAAGACGCCACCTACGGCAGGTCGCAACGCGGCGACGCATTCTTCCTTCCACCAGCCGGATCACCCGGCCATCGGAGGGTCCCATGCTTCATTACGCAATAGTTTTCTTCGTCATCGCGCTGATTGCAGCAGTGTTCGGCTTCACCGGCATCGCTGCCGGGGCGGCTGGCATCGCAAAGATCCTGTTCATCGTGTTCCTGATCTTCGCAGTCGCAACATTCATCTTTGGTCAGACTCGGAAGGGGTAGAGAAATGGCAACAACAGCAGAAAGATTTTCGCAGCTTGCGGACCAGGCGGAAGAAGTCGTCGATCGCAAGACGGGCCAGTTCAGCAAGTTCCTCGATGATGTGCAGGACCTGATCAGTCACGTCACGCCACTGCAGGATGTGGACATCGCGCGCGCCCGCAAGCGCGTGGAAGCGTCGATCAGTTCGGTGCGCGGCGCGGCCGAACGCGGTGTGCGCAGCACGGTCGATACCACCAAGGCAGCCGCGAAGGCCACCGACAACTTCGTGCATGAAAGTCCGTGGACGGCGATCGGAATTGCTGCTGTGGTCGGCCTCGTGGTCGCTACGCTCGTCAAGAGGGACTAGCCATGGGGATTGCCGGCCTGGCACAAGTTGCCGCCCAGCACCTGGGTTCCTACGCGGAACTCGTGGGTCTGGCTGCCAGCGAGTACCGGGCCAGCTTCCGCAGACGCGCCCTGCTCGTCTCCGCGGCGACAGCCATGGCGTCCCTGACGCTGGTTGCTGCCTGGACGACGGGGTTGGCGCTGCTCTGGGATACCCCATCACGCCTGCCGTACTGCATTGGTTCGGCGCTGGCGTGCCTGGTTGCGACGCTGGTGCTGACGCTACTGGCACTGCACCGCAAAGGCCTTGGCCCGCACGGCAGAACGCTGCGGGAAGAAGCCATGCAGGATCTCGCACTGTTGCAGGAATGGCGGAATTCGCAATGAGCCACACGCTGGATGAATCGCGCCGTCGCCTGCGCAGCTATCTGATCCCGGGCGGATCCACCGTCGACGGCGATGACCCTGCTTTCGACGACAATCATTTTCCCCGCAGCAAGGTCATGCGCTTTGCTGTCAATCCCCGCAACCGGCAGATCGTCATGCTGGCAGGCTCGGTGCTGGCCGTGCTGGCAACGCGCGCAGTCGGCACGGGCCGCCTCGGCGTCGTGGCCGAGATTGCACGCTCGTTTTCACGCTTCAGAAACAGCCGGAGTTGAGCGCATGAGGGAGTTCAAAATTGCCGCCTTCGGCGGACTTTCCGCTGTGTCCATTGAAGCGCATCTGGGCCTTTACAAGGGCTACGCAGAAGAGACGGCCGCAGTCGTCAAGGAGCTGCAGGCCGCCACGAAACATCCCGCCACTGCCGCTGTGCTGACGCCGCGTGAAACGCTGGCGCGTCGGCTCGCGTTTGAGGGCAATGGCGAACGTCTGCACGAACTGTTCTTCGAGCAGTTCGGCGCGCCCAGCGCTTCACAGGGCAGTTTCAATGCGGCGTTGACGGGCCGCTTCGGCTCCTTTGAAGGCTGGCAGGATGACATCATCGAGCTGGGCACGACGCGCGGACCGGGCTGGGTCGCAACCTGCGCTGGCGCGCATGGCATCGAGAATTACTGGATCGACCTGCATGAACTGACCACGCCGGCGGACTGCCCTATCCTGTATCTCGTGGACCTGTGGGAACATGCGTACTGGACCGACTATGGCGCGAAAGGCCGCGAGCGCTACATGCGCGACCTGTTCGCACACAGCAACTGGGCCGTCGTCGAGCAGCGCCATGCAAAGATTGGTCTGCCGCAGCCGAGCCAGGGCAGACCAGTCGTCAGGGCGTAGAGGCTACTTGACGGCCTGCTCAACCTTTTCCTGCGCATTGTCGAGTGCGTCATCCACCTTCGATGCCGTGGATTCCTTGCCGCCGTTCTTGGCCGTATCGATGGCCTCGTCGACTTCCTCGCCGACCTTTTCAATCGGACCCTTCTTTTCGCAGGCGGTCATTCCGAGACCCAGAACCACGCCCATCAGCAGGACCCACGAACCGTTCTTGATATTCTTCATTTTCAGACTCTTCTCTTGCGACCAGAGTGGAGACTGCCAGCCCGGCGTCCGCCTCGCGTCGGCGAAATGCCGTCAGCGGTTGTAGGAACTGTCCGATGCGACCATGCTGTAGGAGAATTCCTACATGCTTGTCCGATGGCCGCCGGGGATCAACCAGCGGCAGTCAGAGTACAGTTGCTTCATTAACCTGTTACAGAACTGCAACAGGCCAGCGGAGATTGAGATGGCACATATCCTGATTGTTGATGACCACGCCGTAGTGCGCGCCGGCCTGCGGCAGTTCCTCCTCGACGACGCACGCATCACCAAGGTAGATGAAGCGGATTCCGGCCAGCTGGCCATGGACGCAATGCGCAAGGCGCGTTACGATCTGTTGATCCTCGACATCAACATGCCCGGTCGCAGCGGCCTGGACATCCTGCGCAATGTCATCAGCGCCAACCCGGAAACACGCGTGCTGATCGTCAGCGGCTACCCGGAACGGCAGTACGCCGTGAATGTCCTGAAGAGCGGGGCCAGTGGCTACCTTTCCAAGGACAGCGCTCCGGAAGAATTGCTGAAGGCCGTGCACACCGTGCTGGCTGGCCGGCGCTATGTCAGCGCCAGCCTCGCCGAGCAACTGGTGTCGGACCTTGATGTGGACAACGAGAAGCCCATCCACAGCAGCCTGTCCGAGCGCGAATTCCAGATCTTCTGCAAGCTCGCCACTGGCAAGGCTGTGTCGGACATCGCGACGGAGCTGTGCCTGAGCGTCAAGACCGTGAGCACCTATCGCAGCCGCGTGCTCGAGAAGATGAATTTTGTTTCCAATGCAGACATCACGACTTATGCCCTTCGCAATGGACTGATGCAGTAAGGCCTCAGTCGCTGATGAATATTCTACTGGTTGAAGATTCGAAGCTGATCGCCGAACGAGTGCGCGACATGCTCACTGCGAACCCGGACGTCAACATCGTGGCGACGGTGCGCGATCAGGCCGGCGCGATCGAGCTTGCGCGCACGGCGGCGGTGGATGTGATGATCCTTGATCTGCAGCTGGCAGTGGGCACTGGCTTCGGGGTGCTCGAAGCACTCGGCACAAGCCGGCCCAAGACCATCGTCATGACCAACTACGCGCTGCCGCAATACCGCGAACTGGCTGGGCGCTACGGCGTGGAATACTTCCTGGACAAATCGGTGGACTTCGAACGGCTGCCGGAAATACTCGAAGAGCTGCGCCACCCGGCGTAGCCCCGCACCCGGCGCTCAGTAAGGCGGGTCCGCCAGACCCACTTCGGACGCGACCGCAGCCCTCACCACAGGAAAGCGCACCGTGGTCACGGTGCCCCTGACGGGGCCATTGCGCACTTCGCAGAACCCGTTCACCGCCTGCATGCGGAATTTCATCTGCTTGAGTCCATGCGAGCCGATGCGTTCGGCGGCGCCTTTGGGCAGACCGGTGCCATTGTCTTCCACCGAGATGGCGACCTCATCGCCAATTACCACCATCACCACTTTCACCTCGGTGGCGGCGGCATGCTTCAGCACATTAGACAGCGCCTCCTGCACCGTGCGAAAGACGGCGATGGCCGTGCCCTCGCTGAGCACCGGCTCCGCATCGGGAAAGTGCGCGACCAGCCGGATGTTGCCCTGCTGGCAGCTCTGCTCTGCCTGCCAGCGCAAGGCAGCGATCAACCCCATGTTGTCCAGCAGCGTCGGACGCAGCTCTTCGATCACGCGCCGCTTCAGGTCGACGCCGGCCCGCAGCCCGGCATCGATGCGTGCCCAGCGCTCTTCGGCGGCGGCATCCGGCAGCTGCACCCGCCGGCGCAATTGCGACAGATCCATGCGCATCGCCACGAGCAGTCCACCGAGCTCGTCGTGCAGTTCACGCGCCAGCCCGGCCTTCTCCACTTCGGAAATGCGCAGCATGTGCTCGGAAAGGTCGCGCAGTTCGGCGGTGCGCAGCGAGACCTCCAGCTCCAGCTCGCGCGTCGCCACATCACGGCGCCGGATCTCGCGCGTGGCCAGCAGCCCCACCGCAATCAGCAGCGCCAGCGTGAACACCGTCGAGAGCGCGTTGATCAAGGTGTTGGTGCGGACTTCCCGGTCCCATTGCGCGATGCCATCGGAGATCCGCGCCGCTTCGCGCGAACGCAGCGCCTCCAGATCGCTGCGGATCTGCTGCATCACCTTGAACCCCACATCCGAGCGGACGAGCCGCAGGGCGGTGCCGCTGGCGCCGTCCTGAACCAGCTTGATGGTCCGCTCCATCTCGACAAACTTGCTGGCGAGCATCGCTTCCACACCCGCAAGCACCGGCACCTCGGCCTGGTCACGCTGGCTGTAGCGCTCCATCAGTTTCGCAAGCATCGTTTCCGATCTGGTCCTGCCGCCCGAATAAGGGACCAGGTATTCCGGATCGCCGGTCAGCAGGTATCCCCGCTGGGCGCTCTCCGCTTCCAGGGATGCGTAGATCAGTTCGGCAAGGTCGCGCATCCGCTCCTGCCGGTCGAGGATGACTTGACTCAGCTGGCGCGTATAGGAGCGCCGCGCCTCGGCAACAAGGAACAGCGACACCACCAGCAGGATCGCCGCCAGCATGGGCAACAGCACATAGCGGCGATCGAAGCCGGTCCGCAGTATCCTTTTCATGAGCCTCTAGTATGGCGCATCGGACACTGCGGCCAACTGTCATGCGGTGCCAGTTCGCAGTTTGCGCGGCGCGGTTTCCTGTAGGAATAGGCTTACAACCAGGCCCGCGATCAGGCCGCCCATGGTCAGCCAAAGCGTGTACTGGATACCGCGGCTCGCGGCCACCCCACCGGCAATCATCGGGGCAAAGCCACCGCCAAAGATTTCCCCGGCACCGATGACCACGCCCGCAGCCGTGGCGATCAGGCCCGGCGGCGCCGCTTCGGCAGGAATGGGGCCGGCCAGGATTGCCAGCGCGCCGAAGTTGAACAGCGTCACGCCGAACAGCAGCACGAACAGCTGCACGTTGTTGCCAGCGCCGATGTGAATGAAGAACCACAGGAAAACAGCACTGATGACGAACGAAAGGACAGTGGCCATGCGACGGCCGATAAAGTCGGAAACCGCCGGAATCGCGAACTGCCCGATGGCGCCACCGAAGCCGATGGCCGACGAGACGATGCCGCGATCCGTCAGCTCGAGCTTCAGGTAATCCGCCAGGTACACCGGAATGAACGCCGAGAGCACGAAGATACCGACCATCGCGCACAGCAATGCCAGCATCGACAGCGGGATATTGCGGTGCTTGAAGATGCTGAGCATCGGCGGACGCACGGTGCCGGCCGGGGCTGCGCCCGCCAGCTGATGCGGCTCGCGCACGATCTTCCAGAGGAAGACCGCAACAACAAGACCCGGGATACCGGCGATCATGAACACATGACGCCAGTCGGTGACCAGCAGCAGCTGCGTTGCCATGATCGGCGCAATGCCCAGACCGAACAGCGCGATGGCGCACTGGAAGAAGCCGTTGTTGATGCCGCGCCGCTTCGGATGCGAAGCCTCCACCACCACGGCCACACCGGTGGGTGCCACCGCGCCTTCCGCCACACCCATGATCACGCGCACGAACAGCAGGCTGACCAGACCCGCGGCCATGCCGCTGAGGGCCGACATCAGGGAGAAGAACACCACCGCGGGCACCAGCACGTTGCGGCGCCCGAGGCGATCAGAAAGGCTGCCGAACAGTACTGCGGAAATGCCCCATGCCACGGCCAGATAGCCGACCAGC
>JANPGU010000055.1:0-15573 GCA_031424095.1 Gammaproteobacteria bacterium | reverse complement strand
CAGGTCTGGCGCTTCCACAATGTGCCGGACGATCCTGCGAAGGGCTTCGAAAACGATGCGATGAAGAAGGCGGCTTCCACCTGGAGCGGTCAGTGGTGGAAGGTCGGTGGCGGCGGTTCTGTCTGGGATGCCACGGTCTATGACCCGGTCAACGACCTGCTGATCTACGGCACCGGCAACGGCACGCCGTGGAACCAGATGGCGCGCGATCCCAAGGGCGGCGACAATCTCTACGTTGCTTCGATCATTGCCTTGAAGGCCGACACCGGTGAATACGTCTGGCACTACCAGACCACGCCCGGCGATACCTGGGATTACGATGCGGTCAGTCCGATGATGACGGCCGATCTCACCATCGAAGGCAAGCCGCAGCATGTGCTGATCCAGCCGAACAAGAACGGCTTCCTGTATGTGTTCAATGTGGCCGACGGCAAGCTGCTCAGCGCCGACGCCTTCACGGAAGTGAACTGGGCCACTGGCGTGGACATGAAGACTGGTCGTCCGAATGTCGTCGCTGCCGCGCGCTATGAGAAGAAGCCATGGAATCTTGCGCCGGGCGTGCAGGGTGGGCACAGCTGGCATCCGAATGCGTACAGCCCCGATACAGGCCTCATCTACATCCCCACCTGGGAAGCTTATTTCCCGATGGAGAATGATCCGAAGTACAAGCCTGCAGCGGGTGGCTTCAATCTCGGCATCCAGTTCTCCAACGTGAACATGAGCGCCACCAACATGCAGCCCACCAACAAGACCGGCATCACTGGGCGGCTGAAGGCCTGGGATCCGGTGGCGCGCAAGGTCGTGTGGGAGACCGAAGCTTTCGCGAACAATCGCCCAAGCGGTGGTGTGGTGGCCACTGCTGGTGGCCTCGTGTTCGGAGGCAACGGTGCCGGTCAGGAGCTGCGCGCCTATGACGCGAAGAACGGCAAGCAGTTGTGGAGCTTCAAGACGCAGACCAACATCTACGCCGCGCCGATCACGTATGAGCTGGACGGCCAGCAGTATGTCGCGGCAAGCGTGGGTGGCGTGGCGCAGGGTGGTTACTTCGCACCCGGCTATGCCCGCATGCTGGTGTTTGCCATTGGTGGCAAGGCTGCGCTGCCGCCGAACGCGGCCTACACACCGCCGCCGCTTGATCCGCCAGCTTCCACTGCAGACGCTGCCATCATCAAGACCGGTGGCGAGAAGTATGCGCAGTTCTGCTCGGTGTGCCATGGCGTGGATGGCGTGCAGCAGCGCGGCACCTTCCCGAACCTGGTGGTTACGCCTTTGCTGCACACGCAGGAAGGTTTCGATCAGGTTGTGCTGCAGGGTGGTCGCGCGGCGAAGGGCATGGGCAACTTCTCCAAGGACCTGACGCCGGCTGATTCAGTCGCGGTGCGTGAGTACCTCGTCTCGCGCGCGAATGTGGTGAAGAAGCAGATGGCGGCTGCTGCGCCGCCACCGGCGCCTGCAGCCGACGGCAACCAGCATCAGGCCAACTGAGGTCGACACGAAAAGGGCGCTCGTTCGCGCGCGCCCGCATGTGAAACGCCCGGCCTGTGCCGGGCGTTTTCATCTGGACGATTCGCATCACCGCGCGTTCCTGCACTGATTTGCAGCAGAAATCATCTTTGCCCGCGGCAGTGTTTGCCGGGGGCACAAAGTATGGCGCTGCAATATCCGGGGATTTGGCTGCCTGGACTGGTTGGCCGCTTTCACCGTGCTAGACTCGCCGCCCTTACAAGACCGGCCTTCGGCCTCTCTTTAAGCATATTCACCAGGAAAAGGGGTTCGAACAAACATGAGCAATCTGGAAAGCGTGCTGAAGGCCGCTGGCAACACTGTCGATCATCTGCGCAACTCGAAGATCGGCGCGTACATCTATCCGGTCGTCGCACCGGAATTCTCGAACTGGCGTGATGAGCAGGCTGCCTGGCGCAACGACGCCGTGCTGTTCGACCAGACGCATCACATGGTCGACCTCTTCATCGAAGGTCCCGATGCGCTGAAGCTCATCGAGAGCCTCGCCATCAACACCATGAAGGGCTGGCAGCCGAACAAGGCCAAGCAGTTCGTGGCCTGCTCGTACAGTGGCCATGTGATCGGCGACAACATTCTTTTCTATCTCGCCGAAAACAGCTTCGTGATGGTCGGCCGCGCACCGTCGGTCAACTGGGTGCAGTTCCACGCCAAGACCGGTGGCTTCAATGTCACCACCACGTACGACGATCGTTCGCCGTCGCGGCCGAACGGCCACGCCGTCACGCGTCGCTACTATCGCTTCCAGATCCAGGGCCCGAAGGCCAAGTACGTCATCGACAAGCTCAATGGCGCGGCGATGCCGGAACTGAAGTTCTTCAACATGGCAGAGATCACCATCAAGGGCCGCAAGGTCCGCACGCTGCGTCACGGCATGGCCGGCGAGCCGGGTGTCGAGATCTGGGGCCCGTACGCAGAGCGCGAAGAAATCGCGGCTGCGATCATCGAGGCTGGCAAGGAATTTGGTCTCGTGCCCGTGGGTTCACGCGCCTACGCGACCAACACGCTTGAGTCGGGCTGGGTGCCTTCGCCGTTGCCGGCCGTGTACACGGACGAGCGCATGAAGGCTTACCGCGAGTGGCTGCCGGCCAACTCGTACGAAGCCGCTGGTGCCATCGGTGGTTCTTTCGTTTCGAAGAACATCGAAGACTACTATCTGACCCCTTACGAAATCGGCTATGGCCCATTCGTGAAGTTCGACCATGATTTCATCGGTCGCGAAGCGCTCGAGAAGTTGAATGGTGGCAAGGGTGGTCGTCGCAAGGTCACGCTTGCCTGGAACGGCGAAGACGTGAATCGCATCCAGAAGTCGATCCTGGAGAAGGGCGAGCACTTCAAGTACATCGAGATGCCGCTCTCGAACTACGCGAACAGCAACTACGACCAGCTCACCGCTGGCGGCAAGACGGTTGGCGTCTCGCTGTTCTCGGGCTACAGCTACAACGAGCGTTCGTTCCTGTCGCTGGCGACGGTCGATGAAGACGTCGCGATCGGCAACGAAGTGGTCCTGCACTGGGGCGAGCCGAATGGCGGCTCGGGCAAGACCACGGTCGAGCGTCACAAGCAGACCGAGATCCGCGCGATTGTCAGCGCGGTGCCGTATGCCGCTGCTGCACGGACGGCGTACGCGGACGGCTGGCGCACCGGCAAGAAGTAGGCGGTAAAGTTGTGGCGTGTTGACGCGACAACCGTCGATCTTCTTCGAAGTACGAAGAAAGGGCAGGTGGAAACACCTGCCCTTTTTCTTTTTGCCTCGGCAACCGGACTGCCGCGTGAAGATATAGATAGCTACCTTTGTGTTCTCGCGGTAACGTTGCGCGATAACAAGTTAATGGGGGTCAGCACCGATGCGTCATCTGCTCGCCGGGCTGCTGCTGCTTAGTGCTGCCGCAGCCAATGCACAGGAAGGATTTCCTCTGGATGGAACCTGGCGCGGTGAAACCGTGGGCAAGGACGGATCGCACCGCACAATCGTGCTCGTCATGCAGTGGGACGGCAAGCATGTCACCGGCACATTGAATCCGGGTCCCAACGGCACCGACTTCGCCACCGGCAAGCTCAATCCCGAGGGCTGGAAATTCACGCTCGACGTGAAGACCAGGCAGGGCGCCAACGTGCACTTCGACGGCGCGATTGCAGACCTGGGCAAATACAACCGCGTGCTGGCTGGTAAATGGACCGAGGGCACCAGCAGCTTCGACATCCGCTTCGTGCTCGAGTGATAGCGCAAATGACCACCAGAAAGAGAATGAGCAACGGCGCCCTGATGGCGGTACTGCTGGCCGTGACCTGCGGCCTGAGCCTGCAGGCAATGGCTGCGCCACCGCGCTACGCCGATGGCAAGGTGCGACTCGATCGCATGCCGGGCGAGAAGGGCTATTGGGACAAGCCTGGCGCAGCGAGTCTGGTGGAGAGTGGCAAGAAGATCGAGTTCCTGCCCAACGGCAAGCTCAAGAATATTGCGGACGCCGCCAATGTCGCGCCGTTCCAGCCGTGGTCACTGGCGCTGTACAAATTCCGCCAGCAGAACAACCTGGTTGATGATCCGATGAAAGTCTGCATGGGGCCAGGCAATCCGCGCCAGATGATGACGCCTGGCGGCGTGCGCTTCATCCAGGACAATAACTACAAGCGCATGTACATGATCTTCGGGGGTGGCAACCACAACTGGCGCACCATCTACATGGATGGCCGTGATCCTCCCGTCGCGGAAGAAGTCACTGCAACCTTCCTCGGCCTTGCGGTGGGCAAGTGGGAAGGCGACACACTGGTGGCCACGTCCACCGGCTTCAACACACGCTTCTGGATGTCCAATGGCGGACTGCCGCACACCGAGGCACTGACGCTGACCGAGAAATTCAAGCGGGTGTCAAAAGATGTACTCGAATACGAAGTCACCGTCGATGATCCGCGGACGTATACGCGGCCCTGGAAGGCCGCATGGACGTTCAGCTGGGTGCCGGGTGACATCGAAGAACAGTTCTGCGAAACCGGGCGTGAATAGGAGAGTGACGATGACCAATTCTTCCCTGAACCGAGCCCTGATGCTGCTGACCGCGACATTGCTGCTGGGCGCCGGCACCGCGATCCAGGCGCATCATTCCTTCGCTGCGCAGTACGACTCCAACAAGCCGGTGAACCTGAGCGGCGTCGTCACCAAGGTGGAGTGGACGAATCCGCATGTCTACATCTACATCGACTCCACCGATGCCAAGACCAAGAAGGTCAGCAACTGGGGCTTCGAGATGGGTCCGCCGCACATGCTGCAGAAGTCGGGCTGGAAACGTAACAGCCTCAAGATCGGTGAGACCATTGAAGTGGACGGCTGGCTGGCGCGCGACGGCAGCAACAGCGGCAATGCGCGGCGCGTGAAGCGCGCGAGCACCGGCGAAGTAATGGGCGCGGCGAGCTCGGCCGCCCAGACAACCGGCGGCGGCGCCGTCGCCACGCAGTAAGCGCACAAGGACTGCTGCAATGAGAATACTTGCGATCGGAACTTTCGTCGGCATGGTGGCAGGCGTGGCCGCGTTTGCGCAAGCGCCGCCAGCTGCGCCCGCCGCGCCTGCTCAGGCGCGGCGTCCTGCTCCGCCTCCATCGGCGCCCACACCGCGCTGGCCGGATGGTCGCGTGAGTTTCTCCGGCACACCAAAGGACGTCGGTAATTGGGAAGGGCCGGCCAACGCGTCGATCTTCTTCAACATCGTCGACGGCAAGGTTGTGAGGCCGGGACCGAGTCTTGCGACCAACAAGACAGTGGACGAAATCCCGTTCAAGCCCGGCATGCGCAAGCTGTATGACTCGCGCTGGGATCAGTCGGAAGATCCGCACACGCGCTGCAAGCCATCCGGTGGTTCGCGGTTCTGGCACACGCCCTATGGAATCGAAGTGGTGGATTCGCCGGAAACCAAGGAAGTGTTCTTCCTGCACGTGGGCGCGCCGCACAGCTGGCGCGTGGCCTACCTCGATGGTCGCGAACATCCCAAGGATGTGAAAGATCTGTGGTACGGCCACACCACCGGCAAGTGGGAGGGCGATACGCTGGTGCTGGACACCATCGGTTTCAACGATCGCTTCTGGGTAACGCGCGAAGGCGTGCCGACCACCAAACAGCTGCATTTGATCGAGAAGCTGTCGCGTCCCAATCACGACCAACTGCGCTACGAAGCCACCGTCGACGATCCAGGCGCGTACACAGCTCCGTGGACCGGCGGCTGGAACCTGCGCTGGTCGGAAGGCAACGAGCCCTTCGACTACCTGTGTCAGGAGAACAACCGTGATCCGGCGCGCATGAAGGGTGGCGGCGTAGCGGACAGTAACCGCTCGAGATAGGAACTCCGATTTCAGCGCCCGTCCCTTGAGAGACAGCTCGGGGTCGTGGCCTGGATGTAAGTCAATTGTTATGAAACTTTCTGAATTGCTGACTCAATAGTAAAACCTGGGGGGGTATCTGATGATCAAACCAAATGTATGGCGTGTGGCCGCGGCCGTTTCGATCGCCATTGCGTGCTCCAACGCTGCCTACGCTGCGCAAGCAGAAGAGCTCGAAGAAGTGCAGGTCACCGGCTCGCGCATCACGCTGGCGCCGGGCATGTCCACGCCGACGCCGGTAACGTCCGTGACGGCCGAGGACATGGATGTCCTCGGCCCCAACCAGATCATCGACAGCCTGAACGCGCTGCCGGTGTTCCGCAACAACTCCAACGCCAACCAGGCGCTGGGTGGCCAGAACTCGGGTGGCTCCAACGTCAACCTGCACGGCATCGGCGCCAACCGTACGCTGACCCTGCTGGACGGTCGCCGGCTGGTGGCCAGCAACCGATTCGGCAGCGTGGACGTGAACATCCTGCCCAACATGCTGCTTAAGAATGTCGAGACCATCACCGGCGGTGCCTCGGCCAGCTACGGCACCGATGCCGTGGCCGGCGTGACCAACTTCATCCTCGATAACAACTTCGAGGGCGTTGAGCTCAAGGCCCAGGCGGGCGAGACCTTCCGCAACGATGGCGGCAACAAGGAATACGGCATCGCTTTCGGCCACAATTTAATGGGGGGCCGGCTGCATGTGACCGGTTCCTTCAGCCACAACCAGCTGGATTCCATCGAAGGCGTTGACGCACAGAACAAGCGCCCGTACCTCAAGCATTGGGGCTTCGTCACCAATCCCAGCGCGACCGGACCCGCCCTGCTGACGGCGCCTTACGTGGTGCCGACGGACTTCGCCACCACGATCCAGTTCAACGCGGCTGCCGGCAGTCCGCTCGATCGCCTGCGGTTTGATGGATCGGGACAGCAGTTCAACAAGGTGCCCTTCTACGGCCTCGGCAGGCTCAATGGCGGCTGCAATTGCACGTCGCTGCCCGGCCTCGGTCAGACGCAGATGTACCAGGACAACCAGTTGCAGGTGGGATACAAGGGCAACTCGGGCTTCGGCCGCGTCGGCCTCGACCTGAATGACAACACCGAAGTGTATGTCCAGGGCATCTGGGCATCGAACCACCAGGAAGTGCGCTGGCAGAACGTGCCGCTGGTGTCGATCTGGTCTTCCCGCATCTACGCGGACAATGCCTACCTGCCGGCCAGCGCTGCCGCCCTGATCACGGCGTCCGGGTCGAGCACCGCCGGCGCTGCCGTGATCGCGGATGGCGGTGCGAAATACGTCGCCGCCACCATCTTCCTGCCCTCACTCCCCACTGATGCCGGTGGCGGATCCGTCCTCGATACTGGCAACAAGCTGGAGAGCTACACGGCGGGCCTTACCACGAAGCTGGGCGACTGGAAGATCGACACGTATGTGCAGCACGGCCGCAATGTCCAGCACTACGACGGCTCCAACCTGCCGCGTGTCGACCGCCTGCAGGTGGCGATGGATGCGGTGCGGGATCCACAGGGCAAGATCGTCTGCCGCGCGTCGCTGCCGCAGTTCGACCCGAATGGCTACTGGAAGGACTGCGTGCCCGTGAACCTGTTCGGCGGCAATGAAACGCTGTCGTCGCAGGCCGCGGCGTACATCCACCAGCCCTACAAGCACGCCTATGCCACCGTCACGCAGGATCTGTTCGAGGTCTCGGGTTCGGGCAGTCTGGGCATCGGCCTGCCGGCGGGGGACATCTCCGCGGCAATCGGCGCCAACTATCGCAAGGAAAAGTTCGACCAGGGCACGCCGAACCCGGCGGATGAATTCCCGGCGCTGCCCGATGGCCGGTTACTGACGGACATCGGCATCGGCGACGGCACCCGTGGCATCGTGCCGCAGTACGGCTGCACGGCCCAGGCCACGCCGGTGACCGGTGGCGTTCCGGGCCTGCGCTACGCCGCCTCCGGCTTCTGCGGTGCCAGCAACTCCAGCTCGCTGCTGTTCTCCAGCCAGCGGTTCATCGAAGGGCGGGACTCGGTGAAGGAAGCCTTCGCCGAATTCCAGGTTCCGACGCTGGCCAATCTGCCGTTAGTCGACCGTCTGGATACCAACTTCGCAGTGCGCTGGGCCGACTACGATGGCGCCGGCCAGGTATGGGCCTGGAAGGCGGGCCTGAGCTGGGAGCTCAACGACCAGCTGCGTGTGCGGGCCACCCGCTCGCGCGACGTGCGCGCGCCCAACCTGCGTGACCGTTTCGATTCGACCCTGGGCGGCGTGAATGCGACGGACCGCAACTCGCGTCTCCCCGTGGGCACCGGCATCCCGTATTCGGTCATCGGCTTCTCCGGCGGCAACCTCGACCTGAAGCCCGAGAAGGCGGACACCATCACCGCGGGCATCGTGTTCCAGCCCAGCTTCCTCGACGGATTCCAGGCCTCACTGGACTGGTACGAAGTGAGGATCAAGGGTGCGATCGCGCAGCTGGGTGCACAGACCATCGTGGACCAGTGCAACGCGGGCGATCTGGCGATTTGCCAGTACGTGATCCGCAACAGCAATACGGTCCAGAATCCCCTGGGTGACATCGTCCAGATCAACAACTTCTTCCTCAACCTGAACAAGGAAATCTACCGGGGCTTCGATGCCGAACTGGGTTATCGCAAGGCGCTGACCCTGTTCGGTGGCGCTGCGGAGTCGATCTCGCTGCGCGTCTTTGCGACGCACTACACGACCGTCAAGCAGCAGCCGCCGACGCTGCTGGGCGCGGGCGGGACGACGACCCGCGGCCCGACGATCGACAACCTGTCGACGACGCCAGATGCGGCAACCGCCGTCCTGGGTTACCGCAACGGGCCGCTGTCGGTGTCGATCGTCGAACGCTGGTCGGGTCAGCGGAATATCAACCGCGTGTTCGAGGAGAGCACCTCGCGCACGGCGACCATCGCGGGCTTCACCACGGTGGACGACAACTCCGTAGGTGGCGTCTACACCACCGACCTGACGGTGGGCTGGCAGGCGCCGCAGATCGAAGGCCTGCGCGTGTACTCGACCATCACCAACCTGTTCGACAAGGTGCCGCCGATCTTCCCGACGCAGGGTGGTCGCACGGGCTTTGGCAACGGCGTGCTGGGTGATGTTCTCGGCCGCCGCTATGTGGTGGGCGTGGATTACAAGTTCTGATCTGAGCGGGATTCGAAACTTGAGAGCCGGGGGCGGGTTGCTGTTTGCGGCCCGCCCCTTTTTTGTGTCTGTCTCACCGGACTGGAACGCTTTGGCATGCGGACGGGTCAAAGGGAAGCCGTCTAGAATTGGCGCAGAGCAATATCGAACGGGGGATTCGTGAAACAACTCATCAAGGTGGGCGCGGTTGGGCTGCTGGCCTGTCTCGCCGCGGGCCTTTGCGCCTGCGCAAAGCCGCCAGCGGCCGCGGCTCCCGTTAACCCGAAATGGGCGGCACTGGGTGACCTGCCGGACTGGTCCGGTGTCTGGGAAATCGACTGGCGCAATACGCGTGGCTCGCCACCTCGCCCGGTCATGAAGCTGACCCCCGAATACCAGCAACGCCTCGATGCCTATCGCAAAGCGCAGGAGAAGGGCGACAACCTGCAGAGTGAAGGCGCCAACTGCGTGCCGCCAGGTCTGCCCGGCATCATGAGCCAGCCGTATCCGATCGAGTTCCTGTATCAGCCGGACAAGATCGTGATGCTGAC
The DNA here is from genome assembly GCA_031424095.1 of Gammaproteobacteria bacterium. GTDB lineage: Bacteria > Pseudomonadota > Gammaproteobacteria > Steroidobacterales > Steroidobacteraceae > ZC4RG30. The sequence goes on along the minus strand of JANPGU010000055.1, from coordinate 5,988 downwards.
CGAAGCCTACATGCAGTTCCGCCATCTGTTCACGGACGGGCGCAAGCAGCCCGTCGATCCGGATCCGGCGTACATGGGTCATTCCATTGCGCACTGGGACAAGGACACGCTGGTGGTGGACTCGGTGGGATTTGCGGGTTCCACGTTGCTGGCGCCGGGTGTGCCGCACAGCGACCAGCTGCGTATCGTCGAACGCATCCGCAAGGCCAGTCCGGAGTGGCTGGAAATAGAGACCACGCTCACCGATCCGGTGGTGCTGGCCGAGCCTTACACCAGCACCATTTCGTACCGGCATCTCGATGACGAGATCCGCGAGTACATCTGTCTTGAGAACAATCGTGACGGTGCTGATGAAAATGGCAGGCCGTCGATGAAACTGGAGTGAGAGTCATGCGCAAGAGTTCACTGCTTTCCATGGGCCTTGCGACGCTGGCTGTGCTGGCGTGCGCGCTGCCTGCCGCTGCCCATCACTCCACGGCGATGTTCGATTTCAGCAAGACGGTGACGGTCACTGGCACGATCAAGTCATTCCAGTGGACGAATCCGCATACCTGGACGGTCGTCAACGTAACCGGCGACAGGAAAACTGCTGGTGAATACGGCCTGGAAGGAATGAGCCCGAACTATCTTTCGCGCAACGGCTGGACCAAGCGCACGCTGAACACCGGCGACAAGGTCACCTTGCAGGTACATCCGCTGAAGGATGGCCGCAAGGGCGGCTTCATGGTCAGCGTGAAGCTGCCCGATGGCACGCTGCATTACAACCTGCCAAAGCGGCCGGGTGCCAATGCGGCCAGCGCAGCCGCGGCGGCTGCTGGCCGCTGAATATTGCAGTAGCGTTACATGCATCCGCCAATGGGCAGACTGTTACAGTCTTCTTCCTTGGGAGAGCGGTCACATCGCCCTGCGCCTGTGCTCACTACTGTGGCGGTACATGTCACATCAGCTTCCAACACTCCAGCTGGAGCTGCGCCGCATCATTGATGCCAGGGACGTTTCGACCCGCTTTCAGCCGCTGCTCTCGGCGAATGATGGTCGCCTGTTTGCGCATGAGGCGCTGTTGCGGGGGCCTCCGGATTCTCCGTTGCACGAACCACTGGCCTTGTTTGCAGAAGCCGAAAAGGCCGGGCTTTCGGTAGAGCTGGATCTGCTCGCGCTGGAGCGCGCGCTGCAGGCATTCACCGCGCGCACTGTGCCCGGCAAATTGTTCGTGAACGTGCTGCCAGAGACCGTGTTGCGCGGCGACCTCCCCGAGCGGCTGCAGCAGCTGATGCAACGCTACGGCCTTGAGCCCGCGCGACTGGTGGTTGAAGTGACCGAGCACGGGCCGCAGCTTGATGCTGCGCCTCTGTGCATGGAGGGGCGCCGGCTGCGCGCGCTGGGCTGCGAGATTGCGATCGATGATTTCGGAACTGGAATCTCGGGGCTCAAGGTATGGTCCGAGCTGCGACCGGACTACGTGAAGATCGATCGCTACTTCATTGCCCGGATCGAGACCGATCCGGTCGCCGTCGAGTTGCTGCGTGCCATGCTCGACATGGCCCACGTCCTCGGCAGCCGGGTTGTGGCGGAAGGCATAGAGAACGAATATCAGCTGGAGCTGCTGCGCAACACCGGCGTGGACTACCTGCAGGGCTATTACATTTCACGGCCACTCGAGCAGGCAACTGACCAGACCGGCAATTACAGCGTGAAGCCGATACCCGTGGATCAATCGGCAGAAGTCTGCTGTGTTGGCGACCTGTGTTTCGAGCGCGAGCCGGTGAGTCCGCAATTGCTGATCGCCGAGGCGGTGGCGATTTTCCGCAGCAACCCGAAATGGGAGACACTGCCGGTAGTTCAGGATGGCAGACCCGTCGGAATAGTGCAGCGCGATGCGCTGCTGCTGCTGCTGTCCAAGCCGCTCTTTCCCGAGATCTACAATCCCAAGCCGGTCTCGAAGGTGATGGATACCAATGCGCTGGTGGTGGACGAGCGCAGTCGCCTGAGCCAGGCCAGCAGGCTGATCACACGCAATCGCCAATCGCGCATCAATGAGGAATTCGTCGTGGCGCGCGATGGCCGCTACCTGGGCCTTGCGCGCAGTGTCGAGCTGCTGCATCACATCACCGCAGAGCGACTGCGTGATGCACAGCAATCCAACCCCCTGACATTGCTGCCCGGCAATCGCGAGATCGACTCGGAAGTATTCCGCCTTTCCGCATTGCAGGTGCCATTTGTGATCTGTCATGCAGACATCGATCACTTCAAGCCATTCAACGACCAGTATGGATATAGTCAGGGCGACCAGGTGTTGCTGCACCTCGCAGGGCTATGCCGATCGGCAGCCGCATCGGGCATGGATTTTGTCGGCCATCCTGGTGGCGACGACTTCATTCTGGTCATGCGCAGTACGGACTGGAATCGCCGCATGACCCGCATCATCGACAGCTTCGCGGCCAGCTGCCATCGCTTCTACTCGCCCGAACACATTGCGGCTGGTGGTTTCGAAGGCCTGGATCGCGACGGCCGCGAGCGCCTGTTTCCGCTGATGACCCTGTCCATCGGCGCTGCGATGGTTGATCCGGCCCGTCACTCCAGCACGGCAGACGTGATGCGCGCGGTCGGCAGTGCCAAGCAGCTGGCCAAGTCACGCACCGGCAATACGATGATCGTCAACGACGGAGAAACGGATCGGACCATGCGCATGCCGGCGCTGATTGCTGGCTAGTGGGCCTTCATCCGTCACGCATCAGGTCAGTGCGCCATCGAAGCCAGCACGGCCGCATCCAGATGCGAGATCGACCGCGTGTCCTGGAACGCGCGGATACCCTCGATGCCCTGCTCGCGCCCGATGCCCGACTGCTTCATGCCGCCAAAGGGTGCGCGCAGGTCGAGACGGTTGGCGCCGTGGTCGTTCACCCACACGTAGCTGCAGACCATCTGCGCGCCGACGCGATTGGCTGTCGCCACATCCGCCGTCCACACTGAACCGGCAAGGCCGGCCCAGGTGTCGTTCGCAGCCTTGATGGCTTCTTGTTCAGTATCAAACGGAATGACCGGAATGACCGGACCGAACTGTTCTTCGGTAACTACCCGCAGTGTCGGATCCGGATTCACGACGATGGCGGGACGCACGAAGTTGCCGCCCGCAAGGTCGCCGCCCGGCAGCTCGCCGAATTCCAGCACCTTGGCGCCCGAGGTCCTGGCTTCGGCGATGAGCTCGTCGACGAACTTCTTCTGCGCCGGCGAATGCAGCGGACCCATGGTGGTGTCCTGGTCGAGGCCGTAACCCAGCTTCGTCTTCTGCAGCCGGGCCGACAGGCCGTTGACCACGTCATCGACCCGCGAGCGGTGCACGTACAGCCGCTTGGCGTTCATGCAGATCTGGCCGGTGGTGTCGTAGATGGCCCCGAACAGGCGATCCAGGTGCGCGTCGTCGAGGATCGCGTCCTGGAGGATGAGGGCGGCGTCGTTGCCGCCCAGTTCCAGCGTGACGCGCGTGAGGCTGGCCGAACCCATTTCCATCATCTTGCGACCGCCGCCCACTGAACCGGTGAAGCACACCTTGGCAACGTCCTGGTTGCGGACCAGCGCGCTCATGTTGGCATCGGGGCCGGTGACCACATTCAGCACGCCCGGCGGCAGCTTTTCTGCGATGCGCTGTACCACGCGGGCGGTGGCCAGCGGGGCAGTGAGCGGCGGCTTCACGATGACGGTATTGCCGGCCAGCAGTGCATGCGGCAGCGCGGCACCGAGGATGGCGATGGGCCAGTTGAACGGCACGATGATCGAAACCACGCCCAGCGGCTGGTAGCTCACCGTGGTTCGGGTAGGGATGTGGCCGGGGACGGGCTCGAGCACCTTGGAAGCGTTCACTTCGTCAGCATGCATCAGTGCCAGATTCCAGCGGATCTGCAGCACCAGCGCATCGACCCAACTCTCCAGGCGGATCTTGCCGTTCTCCTGCGAGAGGATGGCACCATCCTCGGAGGCGAACGGGTTGGGCGAGTCCGGCACGCCCACGATGGCAGCCTTCATCTGCTCGGCACGCTGCTGCGGCGTCAGCGCGGCCCAGGCCGGGTAGGCCGCTTTCGCGGCGGCGACGGCATCGGCAACATCCTGGGTGGTGGCGGAGGCGGCATGGCCGACGACAACGCCAGCCTTGCCCGGATCGGCAATCGCCATCTTGTCGGTGGTCTGGCGTTCCTTGCCGCCGATGTACAAGGCGGTGGTGACTGGCTTCGTCATAAAGTTACCCCTTTTTTTCGTGTGCCCGCTCGCGAGGGCGATAGGTTACGCGCCTTTTTTGCGGTGCGGGGGAGTGCTTTTCAAGTGCCGCGGCAGCCACCGAACCTGCCACGGGCAGTGGCTGTCGGGGACTCAAATTGACAGTCTTACTGCCGTCAAACAAGATGCCCAGCCCGTGCGAAGAGCGCACTTACAGCAATTACAAACTACTGCGTTGCTCGATGAGTGCGCAGCTTCACGGAGACTAAATGAGCGTCAAGAATCTCGAAGAGCGCATGAAGGCCGCTGGAGGCGCATTGAAACTGCTGCGCGACTCCCAGACCGGTCCGAATCCATATCCGGTGGTGAAGCCGGAGTACAGCAACTGGCGTGACGAACAACAGGCGTGGCAGAACGCCGCTGTCATCTTCAACCAGTCGTATCACATGACCGATCTGTATGTGACCGGCAAGGATGCGTTCAAGCTCCTCGAGTATCTGGGCATCAACAGCTTCGCCGGTTTCGTTCCTGGCAAGGCCAAGCAATACGTTCCGACCACCTGGGACGGACATGTAGTCGGCGACGTCATTCTTTGCTACCTCGCGAAGAACAAGTTCAATCTCATCGGCCGTCCGCCGGTTGCCAACTGGGTGACCTACCACGCTGAAACCGGCAAGAACCCGGCTACCGGCAAGAAGTGGGACGTGAAGCTGGTACGTGACGATCGCTCGGCCGATCGCGCGAAGCCCGAAGCGCGCAAGACCTACCGCTTCCAGGTGCAGGGTCCGAACGCGATGAAGGTGATGACCAAGGCGCTGAAAAAGGCTCCGCCAGACCTGAAGTTCTTCAACATGGCGGACATCAAGCTCGCCGGCAAGACCGTTACCGCCCTGCGACATGGCATGGCCGGCCAGCCTGGCTTCGAATTGTTCGGACCCGCGAAGGATGGCGACACCGTGCTGGCGGCGCTGGTCAAGGCTGGCGAAGAGTTTGGTCTGAAGCTGGTCGGTGGTCGTGCGTACTCATCGAACACTCTCGAGTCCGGCTGGATTCCTGCTCCGATGCCTGGCATCTACTCGGGCGACGAGCGCATGGCGAAGTATCGCAAGTGGCTCAAGGCCGATTGCTTCGAAGGAAATGCCTCGCTGGGTGGCAGCTACTACGCCAAGAGCATCGATGATCACTACGTGACGCCGCATGACCTGGGCTACGGCTTCATGATCAAGTTCGACCATGACTTCATCGGTCGCGAAGCACTCGAGAAGATCGCTGCGAAGCCGCAGCGCGTGAAGGTCACGCTGGAACTGAACGACGCCGATGTGCAGAAGGCCATTGCTTCGCAATATGTGAAGGGTGGCGATCGCGCCAAGTTCATCGAGTTCCCGTCGGCAGTCTATTCGATGTATCCGCAGGACAAGGTGCTGGGCAAGGACGGCAAGCAGGTCGGTGTATCGACCTGGATGGGCTACAGCTCGAACGAGCGCAAGCAGCTGACGCTGGCTTACCTCGACCCCGAGTCGGCCAAGCCTGGCACTGAAGTGAGCTTCGTGTGGGGCGAGGAAGGCGGCGGTTCGAAGAAGCCGCAGGTCGAGTCGCACAAGCAGGTGAAGATCAGCGCCATCGTGTGCCCGGTGCCGTATGTGGCTACGGTGCGTGCGGTGTATGCGGAAGGCAGCTGGCGCGAGAAGGGCAAGGCTGACTGAGGGTCAGGCTCGCTTACACGCGGAAGACGACCAAGGGCGCCTTGTTTCAAGGCGCCCTTTTTTTGCGACTGTTATT
>JANPGU010000054.1:0-5633 GCA_031424095.1 Gammaproteobacteria bacterium | reverse complement strand
GCCTGAACCGACGCGCACCGTGCCGCTCAGCGGGATGGGCAGTTCGCCGGTGGCGCAGCCGCCAACGCGCGCATTGCCCGTGGCCTGCGGTGCGCGGACGGCAATGCACCAGCTGCCGTAGTTGACGCCGATGGCGCTGGGCGCCGCGTTGTAAGCCCGCGCGCTGCGCCGCAGGCCGGCACAACGGTCGACGGTATCGCATTGCAGTTCACCGAAGGGCGCCCGCTCCACCAGTACGCCGCCGGTGACGCGACGTATGCCGGCTCCGCGCAGCTGCGCGGCCAGTGCCCACAGCGTGGTCTCGTCGAGGGTGGCGTCACCGCTGCCGCGCAGGATCAGATTGCCGGCCAGCGTACCGTTCTGCGGCGGCGCCGTGCCGCGCAGCTGCGTGGCGAAACTGAAATCGGGCGCCCAGGTCTCCAGTGCCGCCGCGGCGATGGTGATCTTGCTCAGGGAAGCAGGGATCAGTCGTTCGGTTGCACCGAGCTGCACCACGGACTGATCCGCATCCAGATCCCACACCGCCGCACTGATCCTTGCCCCTTCGCTCGCCAGCCGCGACAGCTGGGTGAGGGCGGGCGGGCTCGCGGCAAACGCGGCCTGCCCGCAGAACGCCAGGATCAGCAGCAGCCGCTGACGCAGCTCCATTTCTGTTCCATCTGTGCCCGGAAGAATTCCTTCTGGCTCAGCAGCGGCTGCGATGCGTCAGTGGCCTGCATATGCGCCAGGTATTTTTCGTAGGCGTCATCACCGGTCACACCACGCAGCAGCGACAATCCTGATGAAAGGAACTGTCGCATGGGCTTGCGGCCTTGCTGCTTCATCTGCCGATCAATGGCTATGTGGAAGAGGTGCGGCTGGGTCCAGGCGCGTCGCGACATACGGCGTCTCTGAACTTGGTGGCACCGACAGGCCCTTCACATGGCGGATGCTTACCCGCAGCATTTCCAGGATCACTATCCACATCAGCACCGCAAAGATGATCGTCAGCCAGCCATCCAGATTCTGGTTGAAGATCAGCGTCGGCGCGACCGCAGCCCGATCCGGCGCCAGCGTGCCGGCGGCGAGCTGGTCAGACAGCGCGTTGGCGGCAGCGAAGAAGCCGAGCTTGGCATCCGGGCTGAAGATCTTCTGGTACGCGGCAGTAGTAGTTACCACTGCAATCCATGTCAGCGGAATCCCGGTGATCCACACATAGCGCAGCTTGCCGGTCTTGATCAGGATGCCGCAGGCCACGGTCAGTGCAATCGCCGCCAGCATCTGGTTGGCAATACCGAACAGCGGCCACAGTATGTTGATGCCGCCGTTCGGATCAACGACGCCCACATAGAGGAAGTATCCCCAGCCGGCGACGATGATCGTGGAGGCGATGAGCACCGAGGGGTACCACGAAGTGCGCCCCATCGGCTTCCAGATCTGGCCCAGCGCGTCCTGCACCATGAAGCGACCGACACGGGTACCCGCGTCCACCGTGGTCAGGATGAAGATGGCTTCGAACATGATGGCAAAGTGGTACCACAGCGCGATCAGCCCCTTGCCGAAGGCCGTGCTGAAGATGCTGGCCATGCCCACCGCCAGTGACGGCGCGCCACCGGTGCGCGCGAACAGCGAGCTTTCACCCATGTCGCTGGCGAGCTGCTTCATCTGCTCCACCGTCACGGGGAAGCCCCAGCCCGAAATGGTCGCGACCGCATCGGCCGCCTCCTTGCCCACCACGCCGGCACCGACGTTGATGGCGAAGTACACTCCCGGATCCAGCAGCGTGGCGGCAATCACCGCCATGATGCCCACGAAGGACTCCATCGCCATGCTGCCGTAGCCAGCCAGCCTGATATCTCCTTCGTTGGAAATCATTTTCGGCGTGGTGCCGCTGGATACCAGCGCATGAAAGCCCGACAGCGCCCCGCAGGCGATGGTGATGAACACGAACGGGAAGATCTTGCCCGCGAAGATCGGGCCGGTGCCATCGGCGAAGCGGGTGATCGCCGGCATCTTGATCTCGGGATGGATCAGCAGGATGGCCGCTGCCAGCAGCACCACCACACCGATCTTCAGGAAGGTGGAAATGTAATCGCGCGGCGCCAGCAGCACCCACACCGGCAGTATTGCGGCGATCCAGCCGTAGCCGATGATGAACCAGGCCAGCGAAACTCCTTCATAGTTGAACAGGTTGCTGAAGGTGGGATGGTCATTGACCCATCCGCCCACCACCACCGCGATCAGCAGCAGGGCCAGGCCCAGCAGCGAACCTTCGAGCACGCGACCCGGCCGCCAGTGCCGCATGAAATAACCCACCACCATCGCAATCGGGATGGTGGCGAACACCGTGAAGGTGGCCCAGGGGCTGTGCTTCATGGCGTTCACGATCACAAGGCCGAGCACCGCGATGATGATCACCACGATCATCAGTGTCCCGAGCACTGCCGCCGTGCCGCCGATGGGCCCCAGTTCGTCGCGTGCCATCTGCCCGAGGCTCTTGCCATTGCGCCGCGTCGACATGAACAGGATCACCATGTCCTGGACGCAGCCACCAACCACGGCGCCGACGAGGATCCAGAGCGTGCCCGGCAGGTAGCCAAACTGCATCGCCAGGGTGGGCCCGACCAGCGGACCGGCGCCGGCGATGGCAGCAAAATGGTGGCCAAACAGCACCCAGCGATGGGTGGGGACGAAGTCGCGGCCGTTATTAAGTCGTTCCGCCGGCGTCGCCCGGGTCTTGTCGATGACGAAAACCCGGGTCTCGATCCACTTGGCGTAGAAGCGGTACCCCAGGATGTAGACGCAGACTGCGGCCGTGACCAGCCACAGGGAGTTGATCGGCTCGGCGCGTTGCAGGGCGATGCCCCCCATCGCAAACCCGCCAATGATCGCCAGCACCGCTGCAGCCAGTTTCGCGTACATTATTTTGAGATCCCCGGAAGACAGGCCGGGGAGTGTCGCAGGATCGAAGCACCGACGCCAAGCCCCCGGGGGGCTTCGCTGGCCGAATCGCTGCAAATCACAGTGATTGTGAATTTGCGGCGGAACAGGTATTCATGCCGACGCTTACGACCAATAGCGGGGGGGATCAAGATGAACGTCGGCCAGGTCACGGCTCAGATTCTCAAGCGGGAAGGGGTGGAATACCTCCTCACCTATCCACTCAATCCCCTGACCGAGCGCTGCTCTGAGGTCGACATCCGGCCGATCGTCGTGCGCCAGGAGCGCATCGGCATCCACATGGCAGATGCCATCAGCCGTCTTTCCTCGGGTGACAAGGTAGGCGTGTTTGCCTGCCAGGAAGGCCCGGGGATCGAGAACGCATTCGGCGCTGTCGCCCAGTGCTGGTCGGAAGGCGTGCCGTTGATCGTGTTTCCCAGCGGCGGCGGCTCGTTCCTGAAGCCTGCGTTCAATTCGACGCTGAATTTTCAGCATGTCACCAAGCATGCCGAGATCGTCACCAACCCGAATCAGATCGTGGCGGCACTTCGCCGTGCCTTCACCATCGCCCGCAATGGTCGTCCCGGCCCGGTACTGATTGAAGTCGCCGGCATCTGGGGTGCCGAGGTCGCGGGCGAAATCGACTACACGCCATCACGCCGCATCCTTTCCGCGCCCGATCCGAAGGATGTCGATGCCGCTGCCGCTGCGCTGATCGCTGCCAAACGGCCACTGATCTATGCGGGGCAGGGCGTGCACTACGGCAAGGCCTGGGCGGAACTGAAGGCCGTGGCCGAACTGCTCGAAGCACCGGTGTGCTCGAGCCTCGAGGGCAAGAGCGCCTTTCCCGAGACGCATCCGCTGGCCCTGGGTTCCGGCGGGCCCACGATGTCGCGCGCGGTCGCGGCCAATGTGCAGGACGCCGACGTCGTGTTCGGCGCCGGCGCCAGCTTCACCGCCACGGGCTTCGGCATCCAGTTCCCGACCAAGGACAAAGACTTTGTCCACAACACCATCGACTCGTATGACATCAACAAGAACATCCCCGCCAAATATCCGATGGTCGGCGATTCGAAGCTCGCCCTCGGCATGCTGCATGAGGCATTGAGGGAACGCCTGAAGAAGCCCCGCGGCTTGACAGCCGCGGTTGCCGCACGCACCAGGGAACTCAACGAACCCTGGCTCGCCGAGTGGATGCCGCGTCTGACCAGTGATGCGAACCCGATCCAGCCATACCGCGTGATCTGGGACCTGATGCACATCGCCGATGTGGCCAACACCATCATCACGCACGATGCCGGCAGCCCGCGCGATGAACTCTCGCCGTTCTGGAAGTCCACCACGCCGCTGTCGTACATCGGCTGGGGCAAGAGCACGCAGCTGGGTTACGGCCTGGGCCTCGCCATGGGCGCCAAGCTTTCCCATCCCGACAAGCTCTGCATCAATGTGTGGGGCGATGCCGCCATCGGCATGACCGGCATGGACTTCGAGACCTGCGCCCGCGCGAAGATCCCGATCATGTCCATCCTGTTCAACAACTTCGCCATGGCGATGGAGTTCGACGCGATGGATTACTCGCGCAAGAAATATGGCTCCACCGACATCTCCGGCAACTACGCGGAATTCGGCAAGGCGCTGGGCTGCTATACGGAGCGCGTGACCAAGGCCAGCGACATCGCCCACGCCCTGATCAACGGCATCCAGGCGACGAAGGAGGGCAAGCCCGTGCTGCTCGAATTCATCACCACCCAGGACAAAGTCTATTCACGGCCGCAGCGGGGTGGCTACATTGGGGGCTCGAAATCCTAGCCCGCGCCGGGGCGCCTGACGCATAATTCGTCTGCGCTGAAACGGGCCCGCCATGTGCGGGCCCGGTCTTTTGCACCAGTGGAAGGGTGGCCGAGCGGTTTAAGGCTCCAGTCTTGAAAACTGGCGTGGGTTAACGCCCACCGTGGGTTCGAATCCCACCCCTTCCGCCAATTACTGATCTCACGCCGGCTCAGAAAGTGTAGTAATCGCCGAAAAAGCCGTGAAACCTAGGGTTTTGGCTTCTCGCGGCGTATCACAAGCTCTCGGTATGTCTCAACGAAGTGTGGGTACTTTTCAGGGTATCAGCACTGTTGGCTACGGGAGATACCCTAAAAATGCTGACTTACAGCCAGATTTCCAGTGCGAAACCCACTGGCAAGCCCCGCAAACTTTTCGACACACGCGGGTTGTATCTGAAGGTGATGCCCAACGGCGGGCGGTACTGGCGCTTCGACTACCAGTACAACGGCAAGTACAAGACGCTGGCGTTGGGCACTTACCCCGACGTGCCGCTGGCACGGGCGAGGGAGCGTCACCAGGAGGCTCGGCGGCAGCTCGCAGAGGGTATAGACCCGGGCGCCTTGAAGCAGGCCGTCAGCCGGGACTTCGAGTCGGTGGCGCGTGCATGGCTCGCCCATTGGCGCAGTGGCCGGAGCGAACGCTACGTTGGCTTCGTCATCACCCGGCTGGAGAATGATGTGTTTCCGGAGATCGGCTCCCGGCCGGCGTCCGAGATCACTGCCGTAGAATTCCGGAACGTCGCGCTGAAGATCGAGAGGCGAGGCGCCCTGGAGATGGCCCGGCGGTTACTGCAGAACTGCGGCCAGATCATGCGCTATGGCGTGGCCAATGATTTGGTGCCGCGCAACCCAGTCGCGGACGTGAAACCCGCCGATATCCTGAAA
>JANPGU010000053.1:0-1784 GCA_031424095.1 Gammaproteobacteria bacterium | reverse complement strand
GGGCGCCCGTACCACCCGCGGTGAACGCAGCAGTCTGTTGCAGGTCGATGTCCTCGTGGCCAATCCGCAGCCAGGGCGCGCTGACGTGCACATCGCCGCTCCCCAGCAGCGTCGCCGAGTCGAGCTGCAGACGGCCCGCGATGTCGAGATCCACGTTACCGATGAATTCGATCCGTCCCGGGCTGATTTTCGCCTGTCCGCCGCCGGCGAGGTCCTGGACCCGTGTGGTATTGGCGCGCAGCAGGACGTCGCTGAAGCCGCCGGCCGCGATGCTGTCGGCGGTGACTGCTGCACGCCGGGCCAGGAACGATGGAACCGGGCTACCGGGTGCCACCGAGACAGCGGGCAGCGACTGAGCCACCGCGATGGTCCGTTCCTCGTTTGCCGCTGGCGGGCGCCCGGCCAGGGTGCTTGATCCCAGCGTGACATTCAGGGCACCGCCGCGGGCCGTGCTGGAGCCGGCACCGGCCTGCGCCAGCAATCTGCCGCCGAGAATCATGCTGTTGTCGGCTGCCAGATCGATCTGGCCACCATTCGACACCACCGCGACCGGCAGAGTGTTGAGTGGCGAACCGGCGGGATCGCGCAGATCAAGCACTGCGCTCGCACCGGAAACATCCACGACGGCACCGGCGTTGGTCAGCACCGAACCGCGGCCGGCGCTGAGACGCACGCGCCCGCCATCCAGCACCTCGCCCGTGCGCAGGCCACGTGCATCCGGGCTCAGCATGGCAACGCCGCGCGCCAGCAATGAGGCCGTTGAATCCAGCCAGATGCCCTGGTTTGCAAATTCGCCGGTGGTGTTCAGACCCGGGTTGATGGCGAGGTCGATGGAGCCGGCCGGCGCGGACACGGTCCCGGCGACAACAAGATTCGTGTTGCTTGACAGCGCGACCCGCGCACCGGGCGAGCCCGCGATCGCGGCGCCCTGCTCCAGCTTCAGGCCAGGCAGTGTTGCAAAGTCGGCGGCCGTGTAGGCGCCTGGCGTATTGGCGATCGAAGCCTTGAGCGTCAGGCGCATGGGATCGCGCAGATAATCGGGCAGCAGTGTGCTGTCACCCAGCGCAGCGATGGCAGTGCCGGTAGCCGCACCCAGCGCCCGCGCTTCATCGAGCAGCAGATTGCGCTGGCGTAGATCGAACTGTGTGCCCGCGGTCATGCGCAGGCCGCGCTCGTTCGATGCCAGATTGATGTCGGCGAAACCTGCCGCAACGAGTGCCGCAGGATCCAGTCGCAGACTACCGGGAAGACTGCCGCCGCAGAGCGTGACAGAAATGCAGACCTCCGGCGCATCGATGGACAGCCTGCCACCAGTGTCGATTCCAAACGCACGCAGCGTCGCATTCTGGCGCAAGTCCACCGGCGGCAGGCTCAGCGAATCGCGCCTGCTTTCCAGCGCAATTGACCCTGCCCGTCCCGCCGTGATCCGCCCACTGGCGCGGGCCCAGCCGCCACCCGATACGTCGAGGGAGCTGCCAGCTGCAAGGTCGAGTGTACTGTTGCGGGCGCCGAGCGTGATCGTGCCGCCATCAAGCAGTCGTGGCGCAAGCTGAGCGCCGGGTGCGTTGAGCAACGGCGAATCATTGACCCATCCGCCCGGCACGTCGAGATTCGCACCGGCTCGCAGATACAGGCCACTCTGCTGGCCAGGCGATGTGGGTGTCTCGACCGCCTGCAGTTCGATCTCGCCGGAACGGGCAGACACGTCACCGGCAATGTCGAGCAGGCGGGCGGTGACATGCAGTTCGCCCTGCCCGGGCAGATTCAGCGCCACATCGGCTGGC
>JANPGU010000052.1:0-13902 GCA_031424095.1 Gammaproteobacteria bacterium | reverse complement strand
GTTCCAATCGCTTGCCGGCAGCCAGACCTCGAAAACAATGTTCGATTCCCGCGTGGGACGTAGCAGACCTTGCACGCGGCAGAAGGCGGGTAGCACCACACTCCTTGCCGGCCCCAGCTCCGGAGGCAGAGAAAAGGGCCCGGCCTGTTGCAACGTCACTGAAGTGATCCGGGCTTCGGGAAGAGCCTTGCCGGAAAGGGCGGCGCAAGTGCCCGCGTCGGCAGCCGCAGACGCTGGGCTAGCGGCAAATCCCCACAGCAGCACGCTAAAACATACGTTCGCGGCGCATTGATTCTTCATTGACTGTCTGCTCATGTTTTCCCTTCAGATCGTGCTCGACTAGCCTGAGGTTCTCCTTCTTCAGGAAGTGTCGGACCATCTGTGAACATGCGGAAATGTCGTCGTGGTAAGGCGCATTTCGAAGGCCTCTCTTGCCCCGCTAATTGCCCCGCTCCATGTCAATCAGGGTCTGCGCCTCGAAGGCCAGGAGTTTCCGGGTGCTTTCCCGTTGCGACATCCGCTCGAAATGCGCCCGGCAGTTCGGGAATGCCGATACATCCACCGCAAACTGCATGCCGCGACGAAAACACCAGAAAAAGTATGCGTCCGGCAGGGAAAAGCCATCGAAGAACCAGTCGCGCCCATTCAACAAGTCTTCTGCGACCTGATAGTTCTCCCGCAGCAACTTGTGCGCACAGCGGCGCACGCTCTCTTCGGAACCTGGCATGTCGCAGTAGCGCTGCGGCAGCACGTTCGGCGTGAGATGAGGATGAATTCCTGAAGCGCACCAGGCCAACAGGGAAACAGCCTTGAATTCATCCAGTCCGCTGGATGGCAGAAGTTGTGCTTGCGGAAAGGTGCGCGCTATCCACAGCTGGATCGCGATATTTTCAGTCAGTGGCTCTCCATCTATTACCAGCACGGGAACCTTGTGCTTGGGATTGAGGCGCAGGAATTCCGGAGTGACGTGTCCACCCTTCCGGAAGTCAACGACGCGAATATCGAATTGCGCGCCTGCCTCAGTCAGCGCCAGATAGGGCACCAGCGAACAGGATATTGGAGAGTAGAAGAGAGTGAGTTTCATGGGTTGGATCATTCTCTCAAATAACGATGAATACAAGGCGGAGCCGCTGGAGCCAGCGTTGGCGCCGCCGGCGGCTCGGCGCAACGCCAGCACGCCTGCGTACGAATCGCGAGTTCATTAACTGCTGGAGCGCACAGTCTCGGCAAAGTCCCGTCTTCAAAGCCGCTTGACCTCGCAGACGAACCGGTCGGCATCCCTGGCCAGCTTGACGACGCCGAATGCCAGTTCGACGAGATCACCTGCAGCATCCACGGCCGCAGCCCCGCCGAGTGGCGTCGCGACGGCTGGAAGCCGAGCGACTTCAAGGTCGGGGACTAAGTGCACGTCATCGGCTTCCCGCGCCGCGATAACGGGCTCGAGGTTGCGATCAAGATCTTCACGCGCGTGGCCGACGGCAAATACTTCGGCGCTCCGCCGGTCCAGAAGTACCAGCCGGGAGCTGTCATCGACACCCGGGGAAGTCCGCGACATGCTGGCTGCGCAGTCCTTTGCGCAATCAAAGGCCGCTGCAAACTAGCCTGCGGCTACTGCACGTAAAGAATCCACAGTCTTGCGATGCGCTGTGTAACAGGATCTTCCGGCTTTATCGCGCGCAAGGTCTTCAAAGCCTCTCTTCCTGGCTTTCGATCCGGACAGCGGCAGCATGACAGAGGCAGTGCGTGGAGAAGTCCGCCACTGGTCCAGCACCTGGCTGGCGACACATCCAGGCGCGGTGGTTGTCATGGGATGCAACGGCAAGGCGCGCAACAGTGCCAGCGGCACTCGTAAAGCCAGACGGCAGGCGCTGAGCACGTTGCTCGCGGAATGTGGAGTACCGGAGGATCGGATACGCTATACGGATGAGGTGCTGGGTCTGCGGCTGGGGGCCTGTGCGCTTCCGCCCGATCGCGGCGTGCTGTGCATCCGGGTGCTGCGGTCGGAGGTCCTGGACGCTGCAGTAATGCCGATCAGCGAACTATTCCTCTCCTTGACGGTGGCGAACATCCATGACGAATCCCGCGGAGCCTGATCCTGCTGGTCGACATGTGCAGCATATCCATGCTGATGCGCTGATCGAGGCGCAGCACGGCGTTGAAAAAGGCGTCAGTGTCGCCGACGTGTTGCAGCAGCTGCGCGTAGTGTTGCATGCCGTGAAATCCCACCTCCAGGAGGTGGAGCAGATCACTGGGGTGGGCGGTGCGCAGGTCTGGGCGTTATCCGTGATCCAGGGGCATCCGGGCATTGGCATCAGCGAACTGGCGCGAAGCCTGAGCATCCGTCAACCGACGGCAAGCATCTTCGTCAAGAACCTCGCGGCGAAGGGCCTCATTCGAGCCCGAAGGGCGTCTTCTGACCGCCGCGCCGTCCAGTTGACGGTACTGGCCGCAGGAGAAACTGTGCTGCAACTGGCACCTCAACCCTTCACGGGCGTATTGCCCAAGGCGCTTGCCGCAGTGGGCCCGGCTGGCCTCGAGCGTCTGCACGCCGAACTCGCCAAGGTCGTGATCCAGCTTGGAGATCCTGAGGGTTTGCGCACCACTCCCCTTGATCAGATCTAGCGGCTGACTCACCCGACGACTCGGGCCCCGTCATCAACCCCGCGGGGATTTCCAGTGCGCCGAAGATCAACAAGCGGCAATGTTTCGATTGCACGCTTTAGCATTCCAACAGCACGGTCAGAAGAAAGCTTGAGGACCTGTCGGCCCGCCACAGTGAGGCCAATGTGGACGCTACGGCCGTCGGTGGAGCTGGCTCGTCGCGTTATCCATCCGCGCAGCCACCGCGCACTCCTGCGCCACGCGGAAGTAACGCTGCACGGCATCCGCGCCGATCACGTAGGGATGCGGCTGCCCGGCCTTGCGGCTGGCCAGCGCCGGCAGCTTCACCGTGGTGCCGTCATAGGCCGTGTGGTTGGACAGCAGGATGTCCGCGTTGGCGGCGCGCGCCACTGCGCGGAAGCGCGCGGCGGAATCGGCATACATTTTCAACCGCGCATCCCGCGGATCGTCGGGGCTGTCGCGGAAGTTGAACAGCGTGCCGCCCCAGAGCACGGCCGTGTGCGCCTTGCCATTGTCGTGCACGGGCAGCACGGTGGAGATCGTTCCGTGCGTGTGGCCGGGCGTGAGGTACACGCGCACTGTGGTAGCGCCGAGCTGGATGGGCATGCCATCGGTGGCGACGATGTCGCGCTTCGCCTTGATCTTGTCGTTGCCGGCTTCGTAGAGCTTCCAGTCTGTCTCGGACATCACCACGCGCGCGCCATGCTGCTGCAGGATACCGGCGCCGCCGGAGTGGTCCGCGTGCGCATGGCTGATGATCACGTAGCGGATTTCCGCAGGGTCTATCCCCAGCTTCGCAAGGCCACCGATGACTTCATCCTCGACCGAATAATCGAAGATGGCGTCCACAAGGATGATGCCGCCGCTGGTGCGCAGGCCCCACACCGAGAAGGCCGTCTGCCCGAGGAAGAAAAGGTCGTCGAACACGCGCGCCGGCTCCGCGTACCACTTGCGCGCCGGATCCGTACCGGGCAGCTCCGCAGGCACCTCGCCCACGGCGGGCGCCGCATTGATGGCCTTGATGGGGTCCTCGCATAGCCGGCCGAAGATGAAGCCGTGGTCCGTGCCGGCGGCGCGGCGTGCTGCCTCCACGTGCTGAGCCACCGACTGCGCCGGTTCGCTGGCGGTGAGGGCTGCGGAACTCCAGGTGATGGCGGCGGCGAGCGCGAGCAGTCGAGTTTTCATACCGATCCCCTTGTTGTCGTGTCGTTCAATACCGGCAGCCGCGCGGCATTCAGCACCAATGGGCTCCCTGGACGCCGACGTACACCGCGTACAGGGACTGGCTCGCGGCCATGAACAGGCGATTGCGCTTCACGCCGCCGAAACAGACGTTCGCGCAGATCTCCGGCAGGCGGATGAATCCGATCGTCGCGCCGTCCGGCGACAGCACCACCACGCCTGGGCGCGCGCCCGCCCAGAGGTTGCCGTCGGCATCGCAGCGGATGCCATCGGCGGCGGAGCGGCTGCCGTCGGGCAGCGCGATGCGCGCGAACGAGCGGCCCTGCTTCAGCCGCGCGCCGTCGACATCCCACACGCGCAGTTCCCCGGTCCCGGTGTCGGCGACGTACAGCCGCGAATAGTCGGGCGAGAAGCACAGGCCGTTCGGTTGCGTTACCTCGTCGCTCATCTTGTCGATGCGACCATTCTGCGGGTCGACGCGATACAGCGCCTCCTTCGTCTCGGACGTCCCGGGATTGCCCTCGTAGGAGCCGCGGATGCCGAACGACGGATCGGTGAACCAGATGCTGCCGTCCGGATGCACGACGACATCGTTCGGCGAATTCAGGCGTTTTCCCTGATAGCGATCGGCGACGACTGTCACCTCGCCGGTGGGTTCGTAGCGCACGATGCGCCGGTTGCCGTGCTCGGCGGCGAGCTGGCGACCGCGGGCATCGAAGGTGTTGCCGTTGCTGTTTCCGGACGGACGACGCAACGCGCTGACGTGCCCGTCGTCATCGAGCCAGCGCAGCTGCTGGTCCGAAGGGATGTCGCTCCAGACGAGATAACGACCGGTGCCGTTCCAGGCCGGGCCTTCAGCCCACAGCGTTCCGGTGTGCAGTCGTTGCAACGGGGTGTTGAAGATCACATAGCGACGGAAGCGAGGATCGAGCGCGACGATATCGGGGTCGGGGTAGCCGAGCGGCGCGCCATTGACCCAGTCCCGCGGCGCAGGCACGAGCGAGGGCGGGCTCGCAGTGGAGGGCGCGGCCGGGGCAGCCGCCTGGGAGCTCGAGCTCTTCGCAAGCGCCGCGCCCACCGCGGCACCGACGCTGATGAGCAGACGGCGACGAGTGTGATCCGGCTCCTTTGTCGAGTTCATGCAGCGACCCTCTCCTGCAAGGCTATTCAATCCGGTTGCCGGTGGCATCGTAGCCGGTGTTGGTGGCACTGCGGCGCCCCTGGAACAGCCGGTAACCAGGCCGGTCCTGCCAGCTCGAAGGTCCGGAGAGGATCTTGCCGTGCTTGAGCACGGCTTCGCGCACGATCTTTTCGCGCGCGTTGTAGCTCTCGTCGCCGTCGCGATCGCCCGCCTGCCAGCCGAAATCGTTGCTCGCCACCATGACGATGTCGATGCCGGGTACTTCCTCGAGGAGGGTGTCGATCAGGCCCACGCCTTGCGGGTTCTCGATCTGGATCATGATCAGGATGTTGTTGTTGGCGTTCGACTGATAAGCAGGGCCCCAGAGTTGCGTGAACTGTCCGCCGCCGGAGCTGCGGTGTCCCCAGGGCCTGGTGTTGGGATTGTCGCGACTGCCAATCGGCCACTTCGCATACAAGACCGCATTGCGCGCTTCCTCGACGGTGTCGACCATCGGGATGATGATGCCCAGCGCGCCGGCATCGGTGGCTTTCTGGATGTCACCCCTGTTGGCGTTGGGCACACGCACGAACGGCATGCAGCCGGCCTGCGCAATGACGCGAATCAGGTCCTCCGCTTCGCGCCACGTCAGGCGCGAGTGCTGCATTTCAATCCAGATGAAATCCTGTCCTTCGCAGGCCTTCTTCGCGGCCTCGAGATCGGGCTGCAGGATGGTGTTGCTGAAGATCTGCCTGCCTGCCGCAAGCTTGGTGATGACGGTGTTGAACGTCACCGAGCCGGCTGGAATGACTGGCCCGCGGCCGCCACCCGGCGGTCCGGCCGGTCGGGGTGCGGTCCCCGGCGCGGGCGTCACAGGGGCGGGTGAGGGCGGTGCCTGCGCCGCCGCCGCGGTCTGCGCAGCGATTGCCGAACTCAACGCGACCACGCCGGCGGTGCCCACCAGCAATTCACGCCGGTTGATCGCATTCGGCTGCGGGGTCGAAGGCGCGCAGTTGTTGGCGGTGATCTCGTTCCCGACGTCAGTGTCTTTCATGGCGATGCTCGCGCTTCCGGGTGGGATGGTGGAGAGGGCTATGGCAATGCATACGCGAGGATCTCCGCGCCATCGCTGCCGCTGACGGCCAGCACGATGAACTGCTTGCCATCGATCACGTAGGTCATGGGTGAGCCTGTCTGCTTGTTGGGCATCTCGACGGCGCCGGCATCCTCGCCGGTCAGCTTGTCGTAGGCGCGCAGCAGCGCGACGCGCTTGCCCGCTTCATTGGTGTGCACGCCTCCCTCTCCCGCGACCAGCAGCGTTTTCGTGGTCAGCGTGCCAATAAAGGTGCGGCCAGGCTGACCAAGGCGCGGCAGCTGGAGGCCGCGCAGCGCGGGATGGTTTCTGATCTCATCCGGCGTCGACGAATGGGTCTTCTGCCACAACTTCTCGCCAGTGTTCATGTCATAGGCGGTGATCCGGTCGTAAGGCGGCTTCACCAGCGGCAGGCCCTGCACATTGGCCCCGCCGCGTGCCGCGCTACCCGCAGCGCGCGCCTGTCCCGAGATGTAGCCCATGTCGGACTGCTGCGCAGTCGCCGCAACCAGGCCGTTCAGATAGATGCTGGTGTGCGAGTGGATGTAGAGGCGATTGGTCTCCGGGTCGAACGAACCGCCTGGCCAGTTCGCTCCACCGACATCGGAAGGGACTTGCAACGTGGCCAGTGGCCCGTCGAGCGAGCTCAACACAGGCGGCGTGAACAGTGGGCCCATCAGGTAGCGCTTCACGACTTCCAGAGCCTGCGCTTTCAGTTCCGGCGTCAGGTCGATCAGATCGCCCTCGCTGATGCCCTGCAGGTCGAACGGCAGTGGTCGTGTCGGAAACGGCTGCGTGGGACTGCTGTGTTCTCCCGGCGCGCCGGACTGCGGTACGGGCCGCTCCTCGATCGGCCAGATCGGCTCGCCGGTCTCGCGGTTGAACACGAAGACGAAGGCCTGCTTGGTGGGCTGCGCGATGGCCTTGATCGTGCGGCCGTTGCGCTGCATGTCGAACAGGATCGGAGCGCAGGAAAGATCGTAGTCCCACAGGTCGTGATGCACGGTCTGGTAGTGCCACTTGCGCCGGCCGGTCTTCACGTCCACGGCCACGAGGCTGTCGGCAAAGAGCGCGCTGCCGGGCCGGTTGCCGCCGTAGTAGTCGCCGGTGGGCATTTCGACGGGCAGGTAGACGAGGCCCAGTTCAGGATCGGCGCTCATCTGTGACCAGACGCCGGTATTGCCGTTGCGGTCCGCGGCGTTGTCGAGCCAGGTGTCGTACCCGACTTCGCCGCGCCGGGGAATGGTGTTGAAGATCCACAGCCGCTTGCCGGTGCGCGCATCGTAGCCACGCACCATGCCGCGCGCATTGCGCATCGTGGGCGGCGCGCCGCCGGGACGATGTGCGACGCCGACGACGATCACGTCACCGACGATGAGCGGCGTCGCATTGAGGCCCAGTTCGGCCGTGTCGAGATCGACCTGCTGATCGGCCTCCAGCTTGAGGTCCACCGCGCCGTTCTTGCCGAACGAGGGCACGGGAATGCCGGTCTTCGCATCCAGCGCCAGCAGCCGGTAACCCGGCGTCACGTAGATCACACGGCGGTCGGCGCCGGTGCCGGCCCAGTAGGCAACGCCGCGGCCGGCGCCGTTGCGGGGTGCGTTCTGGCCGCGCTTGCCCTCATCCTCCGCATGCATCCACAGCATTTCACCGGTGACGGCGTCCAGGGCGATGGCCGCGCGCCGCGTGCCGGCGGTGGTGTACAGCGTGCGGTCCACCAGCAGCGGCGTGGCTGCATACAGCGTGTCGGGCCTGGGGCCCAGGGAATCTGTCTTCAGCCGCCAGGCGATTTCCAGTTGGTTGAAGTTTTCCTTCGTGATCTGGTCGGCGGGCGAGTAGCGCTGACTCGCCAGGTTGCCACCGTAGGTCGTCCACGCGATGTCTGGTCCCCGCCTGGTGGCAGTGGAGGGCGCCGCGGCCGCGCCACTACGCGGGGTCACGCCAGCAGCGGGCGCCGCAGCCGCGGCGGCCACATTGCGCGCCGGCACACTTCCGAACAGGATCCTGGCAAGTTGCGCGCGGTCAGCGGGCAGCGCCGTGGATCCCTCAGGCATCCCGGCGTTGCGCAGCAGGAAGGCGAGCATCGCGAGATATTGCGACTCCGGCAGGCTCTTCGGTGCCGTGGGCGGCATGGTCTCGATGCGGTCGAGCAGGCGGCGCAGGTCCTTGCCGTTCCACGCGTCGTGAAACTGCACGCCTGTCAGCGCGGTGGCCTTTTCGCGGCCGGCGAGATCATCGCCGTGGCACCCCGCGCACTGCGCGAAGTAAATCTTTTCGCCAGCCGCTGCCTGTTCGGCAGAGTAAACGGCCTGCGCGGCAGGTGGCTGCGGTCGCTGCTGGGCGGCCAGCACGCTGCAGCCGATGAGAAGGGTTGCACCAATGGCGAAGCGGCTCGGAGGCATGGCTCGTTGTCTTTTTTGGTGTTCTTTGCCCGGAATCATTGCACAACTTCGTGTTGGCCGCAGAATTGCGCTCCTCTGCGTTGGGCAGAGCATGGCGCAGACCTGGACGTGTGCACCTCCTTGCGATCAAGTCCGAAGTTGACGCGCTGACGGCCTTGCCTGACAAGCCAGACGGCACGGAGCGCCTGACATGCGGCGACTTCGGGGGTGTCTGTCCGGGACATCGAAAAACGTGGGAGGAGCGCCGCACTGAGCCATCAGCGGAGCAGGAACAACAAGGCGATCAGGGCTGCAACGCAGGCGGCGACGAATACCGCCGCAGCGGCCATGTCCTTGGCGATGCGGATCTTGGGATGCAGATCAGGATGCACACCATCGGCCAGCGCTTCCAGAGCACTATTGAAGAGCTCCGCGATAACCACCAATCCGGCAGCGGCCAGACACAGCGCCCACCACACGAGCGGTGCGTGTGCTGCGAACAGGATTGCAATGACGGCCACGGTGGCCAGCAGCTGCAGCCGGATACTCGATTCCTGCAGAAAGGCGGCGCGCAATCCCGCCAGTGCAAAGCCGACCCGACGGAACAGTGACTGTCCCTTCATCGATCCGAACTCTCCATCTTCAGCACCTCGGCGACACCCCAGACGGCCAGCGCCCAGCCGGCACCTGCCGCCCAGCCCGCCAGTACATCGCTTGGCCAGTGTACGCCAAGATATATCCGACTGAGGCCGACCAACCCACTCAGCAGGGTCGCCACGCACAGCACATACACCTTCATGCGAATGTCAGATGTCAGACGAACCAGCACAGCTGCGAGCATCAGATAGACCGTGGCTGACAGCATCGCGTGGCCGCTGGGAAAGCTGGCCGTCGCAACGGGAATGTCGTGGGGTATCAGGGCAGGGCGTGCACGATCAAAGTGGAGCTTGAGAATGATGCTGAGGACTGCGCTGAGTGTTGTGGTAACCAGGACCAGAAGCGCAGTGCGGTAGCGACGTGCCAGCAGCAGGAAGCCGCAGGCAGCAACGACGATCAACCCCAGCACGGTGCCACTGCCCAGCGCGGTGACATCGCGCGCGATCTGCTCCAGCCAGCGCGGGCCCGTTGGTCCGTGCAGACCAGTCCCATGTAGTGCGAGCATGATTCTGGCGTCGATCGCTCCGGCTTCTCCTTCGCCGACTTCCTCTGCCACACCCAGGAACAACCAGAGCGCCGCGGTTACGGCGAAGAGATACCCGAAGAAACGAGGTTCGAGAAGAAAAGATGCGGCAGCGGATTTCAATGGTTCAGCGCCGTGATACGGCTGACGATGGCTGCGCCCGTGGCTACAAAGCGTGCGCGCGAGTAGCGGGCCAGGACATGGGTTCGGCCGGCCTCACCCAGGCTCCTCAGTCCGACGGGATTCGCAAGCGCCCGGTGCAGGTGGTCGGCAAGCGTGACGGGGTCATCGGGTGGTGAAAGGTATCCGGTGATTCCGGGCAGGACGGAATGCGCAGGCTCGCCCACTGCAGAGGCGATGACAGGCAACCCGGCAACCATTGCTTCGTGCACGCCGATGCAGAACCCTTCGGATCGCGATGGCTGCACGTAGAGGTGCTGCGATGCGAGGAAGCGTTCTGGATCGTCGATGAAGCCAGGCATCGTGAACTGTGCGAGGCCCGCATCGCGGGCCATGGATTCGAGGCGGGCACGCTCTGCGCCGTCGCCAGCAATGGCAACCTGAACCGGAGCCGCTGCAACAAAGCCCTGGTTGCGCAGCAGCGCGAATGCGCGCATCAAGACGTCGTAGCCTTTCACGGGATGCAGTCGACCCAGGCTGCCAATCCGGATCGGATCGCCTGCGGTCCACGGCCTTGCCACAGGCGATGTGGTATCGGCTGCAAAAATGGGCCAGGTCACGAGACGCTCGGTTCCAACGCCGAGCCGCGCAGCGGTCAATGCGGCGACCGACTCGGAATCGGCGACCCACAACTGTGCCTGCGACTGCAGTGCCCGCAGCAGCCGGCGGTTGCCAGGCTTGAGAAAGGCCGCGTGCTGCCAGCAGATCACTGGCAGGCCGCTCCAGCGGCCGAGCAGCAATCCGAGAATCGTCGCGCGGCTCAGTGAGGTCCAGAGATGCGTGGCACCCCAATTGCGCGTCTGTGCTGCAAGCCACCGGATTGCAGCGAAGTGGTCGTGCAAGCCACCGTCCCGCACCAGTGGCTCAAGACCTGCTGCAATCATGGGCGGCAGCGCCCGACCATCCCGTCTGGTCAGTGCGAAGACCCGAACCGCGGCGCCGCAGTCGCGCATCACCTGTGCCACGGCCGGCACGGGTGAGGCGGCACCACCGCCCTCTACGGAATTGATGACATAGGCAATGCGCACCTACGCGATGCTGCGCATGGCTTGTGGATCCTCCTGCGATTGCCGGAGGAAACGCTGGATGGCGTCTGCAGCCCGCATGCTCGATGGCACCGCGGACAGATCGAAACTCCGCTCGCGCATGGCTTCCTGCGTTGCCTTGTAGTGCGTGGCGTGACTCGTTGCAGCATCGCGCAGTCCCTGCGCGAGGTCGTCGGGGCCTTCGATGACCGGGCCCGCCCTCCAGTGTTCGAAGTTCGGGTCACCCTGCCACGCGCGCTGGTGACTGTTCAGGAACAGGCAGGGCCGTGGCTGGTACAGGAATTCATAGACCTGGCTGCTGACATCCCCCAGGTAGATATCAGCAGCCTGCGTGTAGCTCATGTCGGTCGATGCATGACTGCCGAGATCAATATGGATGTTCGGCGAACGGAGGTACTTCTGTGCAACGCGTCCGGGGCTGTCAATCCGGAGTCGATCGATCGAAACGACATATCTGCGCTCGAACAGCATGACATGCGGCGCGAAGATCAGCTGGTAGTCATCGTTGTCCACGAAGAAATCCAGCACCGCGCGCCCGTGCCTGTACCACGAGGAAAGATGCGGTGAGGGATGCGGGTTGTAAAGCACCACCGGTCGCCTGGGTTGCATCCTCAGCAGGCTGGCGCTGGGTTGGATGATGTCGAACTTCGGATAACCCACGATACTTATGTTTTCCTGCGGCACGCCGGCATCGCTTACCAGACGCTCCATGATTTTCGGTCCCGAGCACAGCACATGGTCGAACCCTGCGCTGGCACGATTGAAACCGATCGCGCGGTCTCCCGCGCCATGACGCGTGTGGATGATCTTGAGACGCTGGAGCCCATAGATCTTCTTGAGGCACAGCGAGGTTTTTTCCGCAACGACCAGCACATCCAGACTGCGGAAGAAAGCCAGATTGTCACCATACACGAGCAGCTTGCGTGCGGGAATGAGGGCACTCATGAATCTGGAGCCGACGGATGCAGCTGCGGAAAGCTCGAGTTTCACGTGGGCGATCCGCGTGCCGATCAGTCCCTGTCCCAGACGTCGCACCTCTGCCGCCAGGCGACTGTTGGTGGTGGCGACGATGATTTCTCCCACAAATCCACGTTTTTCCAATGCCAGTGCAATGGGAAGACTATGGGCGACCTGATGGATCTGGTCGTGGTTGAAGAGAAATGCGATACGCATGCCAGAACTTGGACGTCACAGGCATGAAGAAACAGTCGCCAGGCGGCACGGAAGCCTGGTCAGTCCCCGGCACGTCAACGGGAGCCAGTCCGCGGCCTCGGCAGCTAGAATCCGGGCTCGCCACCAAATTCGATTGCCGGACACCAATTCTGACGTCTCAAAGGGCGGAGTGAACAGCCAAGCGACAATTGCGACGGAGGAGCGGGAGCTCGTGGAGCGCATGCGCGCGGGGGACCAACAGGCATTCGGCACGTTCTTTCACACGCATGCCGGGCGCCTCGCCGGTTTTGCGGCCCGCCGCTGTGCGCTGGACGCGGCCGCACTCGAGGATGTTGTGCAGCAGACCATGATCAATGCAGTGAGGAATCTGGCCGCGTTCCGCGGTGAGTCGTCACTGTTCACGTGGTTGTGCCAGATCTGCCGCAATCAGCTGGCCGACATCCGGCGCAAGGCCGCACGTCAGCCGCCTGTCGACAGCCTGGATACCATCACGGCGGAACGCGCGGCTGTGCCGATCCAGCTGATCGACTTCCGTGATCCCCTGGAGGCTTCCAGTGCAGATGCGGTACGCGCGGCGATCCGCCGAACGGTCAATCGCCTGCCGCCCCGATACGTCCGCGTTCTAGAGCTCAAATACGGCGACGACCTGCCAGTTGAGGAGATCGCGGTGACGCTGGGCCAATCGCAGGCTGCAGTTCAGTCCCTGCTGGCGCGCGCTCGCAGGGCCTTCAAGGATGTATGGGCAGAACACGAAGAGGAGACCGACCGGCCAAACCAGCCTGATCGGGATATGGAAATGCCATGAAAGACGCAGACGACACCAACCAGGGTTCCGACGAGGTGGATTCCATCCTGCGCCGCGGCCTGCAGACGGATCCACTGTCGCCTGCTGCGATGGAACGGATTCGCGCTGCCACGGAGACACAGTGGCGTGCCGCCGTCGGCGTTGTGGAACTGAAGCCACGCTGGAGGATTTATATGGCCGCCGCCGCTGTGTTCATGCTGCTGCTGGTCAGTGGTCTGTTCGTCATGGTCCGCAGTCCCGGGTTTCTTTCCGAAACGGTGCTCAGCAGGCTGGAAAGGATGGAGTACCCGGGTGTGGTGGAGCTGCACACCTGGTCGCACGACCGCAGCCTTGCCAGTGGAGAAACACTGCGCAAGGGCCAGCGCATACTGGCGCGTGGTGGAGCGCGGATTGCCCTGCCTCGCGCGGGCTCGCTGCGAATCGCGCCGGGAACTACCCTGAAAGTAAAGTCGGATGGCCGGTTCATACTGAGCGATGGCGATGTGTATGTGGACGTGCCCGCCGCTGTCAGCAATCAGATCAGCCTGGTGCTGCAGACGCCGGCAGGCGATTTCACGCATGTCGGGACCCAGTTCCACCTTGCCGTGCACGCCGGGCAGACAGAAGTGCGCGTGCGGGAAGGGAAGGTGCGCTGGAGTTCGCCCACTGGCGATGTCGTGGCTGTAGCGGGTACACAGATCCGGATTGATGAACGCGGCAAGGCGACCACCGGGTCGATCGACACGACGAGTGCGGACTGGATGTGGGCTGAAATGCTCGCCGATACTTTCGAGATCGACAACCGGTCGCTGGCTGAGTTCCTGCGCTACTTTGCACGTGAAACCGGCAGGACACTGGTATTTGCGGACGCGTTTGCCGAGCGCCGTGCGGATGCCGTGAAACTGCATGGTTCCGTGCAGAAGCTCAGCCAGGTCGAAGCCCTTTCAGCAGTGATGTCGACACAGACGTCGCTGCGCTTTGTGCTGGGACCCGGTTCCGTTCGGATAGAATCGGCCGGTGATGTGGAGAAGAAAAGCCGGTAACAGCGCACTGCTGACTGTCATGTTTGCGGTGGCGAATGCCGCCTTCCCGGCGTCGCCGACAAATATCCAGGAAATGCTGCGCTCCTTGCAGCAGAGCG
>JANPGU010000051.1:0-6867 GCA_031424095.1 Gammaproteobacteria bacterium | reverse complement strand
ACGTCGAGCTCTGCGCGTTCATTGTCCTGCGGTATCCACCCATCGGCGGGCCGGGAAGGACCGCCCTCCCGATCGACCGGATAGGGGCTGCCGTAATAAGGCTGCGAAATCCCCCGGTACCCCAATGGGGATATCACGATGTAGCCGCGCTCGCGCGCCAGCCTCACCAGATCGTTGCCACCGCGGTGATTGTTGTTGATGCTGTTGCCAGCGCGCAGGGTGATCAATACGGGCAGCTTCTGCGCCGGCGTCCAGGATTCCGGCACGAACAAGCGGTAGGGAATCGGTTCGCCGCTGCCGGGAAATTCGTAGATGCGATACTGCTCGCCAGTCTGCCGATACATCGGCGCTGCGGGACCGGGCTTGGGAGCCTGTTCCAGCCGGGCTGCTGCAACGCCGGGGAGCTGCGCGACGGCCGCGCCCGAAGCGAGAACCACGGCCACCGACAGGGCCATCGTTACGATCTTCATCGCGTCGTCTCCTGACTTGAACGCAGTGCCAGCGGCAGCAACGTGACAAACACCGCGCAGAGCGCCATCGGAACCATGAGAGCCGCCAGCACCAGGGTCGGCGAAAGGGCTTTCTGCATCAGCCAGGCCAGTGCCAGCGGGCCGAAGAATGAGCCGGCCCTGCCGACGCCGTTGGCCCAGCCCACGCCCGTGGATCGAAGTTCCGGCGGATAGTAGGTCGATGCCAGCGGTGCCAAAGTCAGGCTGGCGCCGATGCCGCCGAATCCGATGAGAATGACCAGCACCGCCCACATCCAGGTGCTGCCGGGATCCGTTGCGCACAAACCCAGCGCTACCGCTCCAGTGAGGTAAACGGCCATCAATGCCATGACCGTGCGGCCGCGATCTGCCTGCGTGGAGACAAAAAAGCAGCCGGTCAGGCCGCCAATTGCCAGAAAACTGGTGACGCGTGATGCAGCCGCCAGCGTCCAGCCATTCTGCACCAGCAAGGTGGGCAGCCAGCTGAACAGGCCATAGTTGGCAAACAGGTTGAGCGCGGTCAGCATCCACATGAAGAGCGTGCGGTAGCGATACTGCGGCGCGAACAGCGCAGCCACTCGCTTCACAGCATCCATCTGCGGGGCCTGCGCGCGATTCGCTGCGGCTGGCGACGGCGGAACACCCCAGTAGCAGAGCACCGCGATGACCAACGGCATGATCCCGCCGTAAGCGAACAGACCCTGCCACCCCCAGAGTTGCGACAGCCACGGCGCAATCAGTCCGGCCGACGCTGCACCAATCGTGAACCCGCTGGCCATGATGGTGACAATGGTGACGCGTCTTGCCGCCGGTGCGATGTCCGCAACGATGGCGATGGTGATGGGAACTACAGCGCCCAGCCCGCACCCGGCCACAGTTCGCCAGAGCGCAATGGCAGCAGGCCCCTTCGCCTGTGTTGCATACAGCGTTGCGGATCCGAGAATCACCAGACTGACGATCAGCATGGGGCGACGGCCGAAGCGGTCTGCGAGCGGACTCAACAGCATGGCCCCGAGCGCCATGCCCGCCAGCGAGCCGGACGCAGCGGCTGCGAACGCAGTCGGCGCAACGTGGAACGCGTCGGCCAGCAACGGAATGGCCATGGCAAGCATTTGCGCGTCGTAGCCGTCGAAGAACGCCGCCAGCGTGCACAGCACCATGACCCACCACTGACCCGGCGCCAGTGATTTCATTTCCTGAGCGTGCCGTCCACACCTTCGCGCGAACAGTTGAAAGGCTCAAGCTTCAGGTCGGAGGGAGCGTACTCGAGGATTGAACGATCGAAGTCGCGCGTAAAAAACTCCGGATCCTTCAATTCGAACTCGACCACCAGTCGCTGGCGGGCCGCATCCAGGTGCACGCGTTCGACCGAGGTCAGCGCTGCCGAATGCAGCAAGCCGCGAGTCGGTTGACCCGCCTGCTCCACGTACTGGTTCAGGACGCCGGCCGAATAGTTGCCCGTTTCGATCACGAGCGTGTCGCCCTCGAAGTGCCCGATCGAATGTCCCAGCGAGCTGCGCGGCCCGCTTTTCGGGTGCTCGCGCTGCTGCAGATAGACCACGCGCTTCACGTCCATCCATTCGTGGCGCAGGATCACGCGATCTTTTTCCCGCGTGATCGACAACGGCGTGCCGGGTGCGCCCCATACGCGGCGGACTGCGACCGGATCGCAGCGGTACGCCGGGTCGTCCTTGAAGGGATTGTAATTGGCAACAGCTGCTTTTCCGGCAGCGGTCAGGAAATCCATCATCGGCTGCTGGCCGCTGGTGCTGCGATTAGGCATCGGCGCCAGCAGCCAGGTGCCGGTGATGTCGCTACGTGCCGCCAGGCCCGGCCGCGCCGCTTGCGCTTCCGGACGTCCGTTCACATTCACCACCCTGCCGTCCGCGAAGTACACATCCGTGAAGAAGCAGCGGTGAACGTCATTGCGGGACTGGGAACCCTGGATGCGCACCGCTGTGCCGGGCTTCAGCAAAGCGGGCGTTAGACCATTGCGACTGAGTTGTGTATAGCCGTGCGATTCGCAGATGTACTCCTGCGTCCGGCCGTTCTCGTCGACAGCCGCGATGTGCAGGTAGCTGTGCGGGTTGCGCGCCTCGAACTGCGTGACCTTGCCGGCAATGCTGACCGGCTTGTTGATGTCGAAATGCGGCGCGAAACTGTGGTGTGCGACGGCCGCTGTGGCGACGGATGTCGCAGCAACGAGCGCTGCAATACTGCGGATCGATGGCATCTACGGCCCCCTCTTTTGCTGGATCCTAGCAGCCCACCGGCTTTGGGTGCATCATAGCGCTGACGTTGAACCAACAGATCAGGGGAGGAGACCAGATGGCGACTTACAAAGGCGGCTGCGCTCACGTTCACGTTACGGTGGCAGCGGATCCCATTGACAACCACGAATGCCACTGCAATGTCTGCAAGACGGTGACCGGGCAGCAAACGACCCATGTGGCGTTCTTCAACTACGCTGACGTGAAGGTTGATCACCCCGAGAAGATCAAGCGTGTGCCCTTCAACAAGGACAATCCGGACGGTCCTCTGGAAATCTGCCTCTGTGCCGATTGCGGAGCGGTACTGATGCTGGACGACAAGCAGAAACGCATCCGCGTGGCCGTGCCGAATGTCATGGGTTACGACGATGCCGCTTTCCCGAAAGCCACCTATCACGCTTTCTGGGACGAGACTAAAGGCTACCCGTCTCCCAAGGATGGCCGTCCGGTCTATGGCGGCCTGCGACCGGAGTTCGCCTGGCCAAAGTCTGCTGCCTGACCACGGACCAGCCAGTCTCAGCTTTCGCCGCGTAGCGGACTTATCTCCTTGAGAAAGTCCGCTACCTTCCTCGGGAACTCGTGCCGTGAACGCCGCTGTACCCGTTGCCATGCTTCCCAGATGTTCCCGGCCAGCACTCCGGCCAGCAGGAAGTAAACCACTCCGAAGCTCATGAACACCGCATAGCTTGCGACTGCCGTGATGGTGCCGAAAACCCACTGACCCTGGTATTTGGCGGGCGACGTCGGCGGATCGGTAAGGATCACCAGCGCGAAGTACAACACCGCATCGATGTCGGGTGATCGAAAGATCTCTGCTACGTGGCGCGGATCGCCGAGGAATGCCGTGGCGGTGAACAGGCAGAAGTACACGCCGAGAAACGCAAGCACCAGCGGCAGCTTGTTTACGCGGCTGGTGAGGTAGATGCCGCCGGCGAGCAGCAACGCGCGCAACCAGAGGGGCGAGACCTGGGGAAGCGCGCCCCACCAGCTTTGCCCGTGCGGCATCAAGTAGTACATCAATACCAGCGCCAGGGCCGCGGGGTTGAACACATCCGCCTGGCGCGTACGCAGCAGGTATTTGCTCAGCACGGCGACCACCGACGCGACGGCGGGCACAAGCCACGGATCCTGGGCGCGCATGACCATTGCCACGATCATCGCGGTGAGGACAGCGCCGCTAGGATATTCCCACGTCCCATTGCGCAATCGCAGAATGAGCAGATCGACGAGCCCCGCGGCAAGAATCGCCACGCCCACATTCCGCGCCACCGCTCCTACACCTTCGCCGGGCGCCGCGATTGCCGTCAGGATGGCGAGGAAGATCGTCAGCAGACCTTTAGGTGTCCGGAAGAAGCGGATCAGCTTACGCATGCCCAAGGCTCTTGGTGCGGTGGTGTTCGAGTGCCGGGGTGATGAGAAGCCCCTGCACGCCCATGCGGTCGAGCATCGCGATGCCCTCCTTGGGGCCAAGCACGAAGGCGGCCGTCGCCAGTGCGTCCGCCAGCATGGCATTGGGGGCAATGACGGTCGCACTCGCAACGCGCAGTGCAGTGGCAGCAGCGCGGGGGTCGAGAATGTGCGCACCGCGCACATAGTCTCCGGAGGTGCAGACCGCGCAGTCCGCCACCTGGAATCGAGCAACGATCTCGTCGGCGCGATGAGGATGGCGGATGCCGACACTCCAGTGTTTGCCGGCGGGGTTGCGGCCACCGAAATAGATGTCCCCGCCAGCATCGATACAGAAATCGTGAAAGGACTGCAGCTCGCGCGCCGCCGCATCCACGGCAAGGCCCTTGGCAACGGCGCCGAGATCCAGCGTCAGCGAGCGCTTGAGCAGAATGGTGTGACGGTTCGCATCGAGCACTACATCGAGGAAACTGGCGCCCTCTTCTCCCGGCGCATCAATCGCACGCGCGGTGACGTAATGCCGGTTGTAGCCGCGGGCGGCCATGCGACTGCCCAGGGTGGGGTCGAAGGCACCGTCCGTTTCGTCCGCCACTTGCAACGCAAAGTTCACGGCCTCGAACAGGATTGGGCTCGCGCGCGTGGGCGTGCCCACCACCAGCCTGCGCAGCTCACTGTCCGGATCGAATCGGGAGCACACCGCCTCCACCTGCCGGAACCACGCCATGGCACGCGTCACGACGGGTTCGGGCGCGTCCACTTCAATGGACACAATGGTGCCCATCACAGCCTCGGTGCGAATCACGGTGAGGTTGCTGCAGCGGCGGGCTGGAATTCAGCCTTCTTCAACGCCTGCACCAGACCCCAGTAGTACGCGTCGGCGCTTTCCGTGGCGCGGGAAACCCGATCGACATCGGGGCTCTGCCAGACGACCGGCTGGTTGAGGATGGTGTCGATCACGTAACACGGATAACGCGTTGCACAGGTAAGGATGCCGGCTTCGACGATTTTCCCATCCTTGATGGTTACCCTGGCTTCGATGTCCCCATGAGGCGAGGTTCCCCAGCCGGTGTAGTAGCCGTCGCGCCAGGCGGGCGGCGCGGCTGACCCGGTAGCGTCAGCGGCAACGCTCGCTCCGCTTGCGGGCTCGGCTGCCTGTTCGACGGGAACCGATGCGAGCGCCGTGACCGCGGGTTTGACTGGATCCGGCGTGACCGCCGGAGCGGACACTGGCGCGGCTGCGCTCTTCAATGATCCTGTCAGTGCCGGGGGTTCGCCAGCGGAGCGTGGCGGCGGAGGCGCAGGGCCTGCGGCCGGGACCGCCGGAGCAGACGCCGGCACAGCAAGCACGGCAGGCGCTACCGCCGGTCGCATCGGCCGCGTCTGTGCTTCGGTTTCAAAGCGCCGCGCCTCGGCACGAGTGCGCCAGTAACCGGCGGCGTAGACGGTGAGGATGGCCGCACAGCTGGCAGCCACCAGTTCGTTTGGAATACGACCTTTCCGCCCCGCTTTCGACACGCTGCTGGTGCTACGGCTCGATGAACGAAATCGTGCGCACTTCCATGCTCTGCCGCGGCGGCGCGTCCGGCGGAGTGCCAGGATCCGAGAAGGCCGTATGGCCCGTCCACTGCGGCCGGCTTGCGTCCGAATCATAGAGCTTGAAGGCAAGCATCTCGTCGGGCCGCATCTGGTGCACGAAATACCAGCGATGGGCCGGGTTGTAGCTCAGGTTGAAGCCATACAGCGAGCCGCGCTTCGAGTCGTCCAGGCCACCACGCACTTCACTGTCGTGCATGTCATCCGCAGAAACCGTCGAGGCATCGCACAGTGCCAGTGGCGTGCGATACACCGTAGTGATGGGTCGCCAGAAGTTCATCAGCACCACGCGCTTGCCGAACCAGTAGTCGGCCTTGTCGCCAAGCAGCGGTCGCGCCATGTCTTCGATGGTGCGGCGACCGTAGTCCACGTGCGCGCCGAATGCCGGCAGTCGACCCTGACTGGCCTTCGGATCGTCGCTGCGAGGCACCGGCCCGAACGCCACCGCATGCACGGCACCGTTGAGCCGCTTTGCCTGCTCGATGACTTCGGGGAAGAACACCCGCTCGACCTCTGCTGGATCGAAGAAGTTCTTCACCGCAGTGACATGGTTCAGCAACGCGAAGCCATTGCGGTCCACGTTCATCTCATGTTGCAGGGGGCGCATGTCGGTCAGCGTCATCGGATGATCTTCGGGCGGCCAGTAGGACCGCTCGCGTTCAGCCGGGTAGAAGATCGAACGCTCACCTTTCACCACATAGCGGATGTCGGTGGTGATCTGTCGGGACGCGGTGCTGGCGGGAGCATTCATGATGTGCTGGTTTATGTACACTGCCGCAAAGGTGAATACAACAAGAACGCCGGGGAATTTCGCGTGACGTTGCAACAGATCCACGACCACATCGAAAACCGGGCCATGCAGCCCTGGCAATGGCTGGTGGTGACTCTGGGCGTGCTGATCAATCTGCTCGACGGCTTCGATCTGCTCGCGGCCTCGCTGGTGGCGCCCATTGTCAGCCGCGAGTGGAGCCTGTCGCCGGAAACTGTCGGTGTCTTCCTGAGCTCCAGTGCGGCAGGTGCGGCGGCCGGCGCCTTCCTGCTCTCAGCGGCGGCAGACCTGCTCGGCCGCCGCGTGGCGATCCTCATCAATCTGCTGCTGATGACAGTGG
>JANPGU010000050.1:0-1695 GCA_031424095.1 Gammaproteobacteria bacterium | reverse complement strand
CCGGTGCGCGACTGCATGCATCGTGGGTCAACCTGCCGCATGTCACGCAGTTCGACGAAGCGGACATCACCACGCTCGAGGTCGAACGCGCCAAGCTCAAGGACAAAGCGGTGGCGGCCGGCGTGAAGCTCACGCCGCTGGCGTTCATCGTCCGCGCCGCGATCCTGGCGCTGCAGGACTATCCCACCTTCAACTCTTCGTTCGATGCCAGCGGCGAGAACATGGTGTTGAAGAAGTACATCAACATCGGCTTCGCCGCCGACACGCCCAACGGCCTGCTGGTGCCGGTGATCCTGAACGCGGACAAGCTGGACATCTTCGGCATCGCGCGCGCGCTGGGCGATCTTTCGGATCGCGCCCGCAAGGGCACGCTGAAAGGCAGTGAAATGCAGGGCGGCTGCTTCACGATCTCGAGCCTGGGCGGCATTGGTGGCACGGCCTTCACGCCCATCATCAATGCGCCGGAGGTGGCCATCCTCGGCGTGTCGCGCACGCAGACCAAGCCGGTCTGGGACGGCAAGGCCTTCGTGCCGCGCCAGATGCTGCCGCTGTCGCTCTCCTATGATCACCGCATGATCGATGGCGCGATGGGCGCGCGCTTTGCCGTGCATCTGGCGAAGCTGCTGGCTGATCCGGCCGCACTGCTGGCGGGTGCACTTTGAGCGAAGTCGACATTGCAGTTCCGGATCTGGGCAACTTCGACGAAGTCTCGGTTGTCGAAGTACTGGTCAAGATCGGCGACCTGGTCGAGGTCGACGGCTCGCTGATCACGCTCGAGACCGAGAAGGCCACGATGGATGTGCCGTCGACCACCGCCGGCGCGGTGACGGCAGTGCTGGTGAAGGCCGGTGACAAGGTGCGCAAGGGCAGCGTGATTGTGCGCGTAGCGGCTGCCGCTGCCGCCGCTGTGCCTGCTACCGCTGCAAAGACTGTCACTACCCCGGCTGCAAGCGCAGCGCCGGCTCCCGCTACCGCTGTTGCGGCCCAGCATGAACCCGCAAGGCCAGCGGCCGAGCCGCTGCTGCCGCCGGGCCCCACGCCAGATCGCAAGGTCCAGTTGCTGGTGCTGGGCGGCGGACCGGGCGGCTACACGGCGGCCTTTCGCGCGGCGGATCTGGGCCAGCAGGTCGCCATCATCGAGCGCTGGGAAACCCTGGGTGGCGTTTGCCTGAACGTGGGCTGCATCCCGTCCAAGGCGCTGCTGCATGCCGCGAAAGTCATTGACGAGGCGCACGCGATGGCCGGCCACGGCGTGTCGTTCGGCGCACCGCAGATCGATCTCGACAAACTGCGCGACTGGAAGAACAGCGTCATCCGCAAGCTCACGGGTGGTCTCACGGGTCTGGCCAAGACCCGCAAAGTGGAAGTGGTGCGTGGCAGCGGCCGCTTCGTCGGCAGCCGTGTCATCGAAGTGACCGGCGCCGATGGCAAACAGCAGCTGATAGGCTTCGACAACTGCATCATTGCCGCCGGTTCCGAGCCGGTGAAGCTGCCCTTCATTCCCGTCGATCCGCGCATCATC
This sequence comes from Gammaproteobacteria bacterium, assembly GCA_031424095.1. GTDB lineage: Bacteria > Pseudomonadota > Gammaproteobacteria > Steroidobacterales > Steroidobacteraceae > ZC4RG30. The sequence goes on along the minus strand of JANPGU010000050.1, from coordinate 173 downwards.
GATTCCACCGGCGCGCTGGAACTGGCTGGCATTCCCAAACGCATGCTGGTGATCGGCGGCGGCATCATCGGCCTCGAGATGGCCTGCGTATATGACGCGCTGGGCAGCAAGGTGTCGGTGGTCGAGCTCGGCGAACAGCTGATGCCTGGCGCGGACGTTGATCTGGTCAAGCC
>JANPGU010000049.1:0-17681 GCA_031424095.1 Gammaproteobacteria bacterium | reverse complement strand
GCTCGCGGCGCGCGAACGTGAAACGTTCGCGACCAATCACGCCGAATCCGCGCGGCTCGCCGTGGCGAGCGCCGCGCACTGGTTGAACGGCGTGCCCATGCACTGGATGCGCGACTGGCCCTTGCCCCTGCCGCTGTATGTCGCGCAGGCGCAGGACGCAGTGCTCACCGATGTCGATGGCCATCAGTACGTGGATTTCTGCCTCGGTGATACCGGCGCGATGTTCGGGCATTCGCCACCGGCCGTTGCCGCAGCCATCGCCACGCAATCCGCGCGCGGCCTTACCGCGATGCTGCCTTCCGCACAGGTGGCCGAAGTCGGTGAGCGGCTTGCTGCGTTGTTCGGACTGCCGTGGTGGCAGATCGCGCAGACTGCCACCGATGCGAACCGTGCGGTGCTGCGCTACGCACGCATGCTGACTGGCCAGCCAAAAGTGCTGGTGTTCGATCGCTGCTACCACGGTACCGTGGACGAGACCCTGGTGGTCATGGCGGACGATGGCAGAACGTTGCCGCGTCCAGGGCAGATTGGTCAGGCGCATGATCCCCGCGCGACCACAGTGGTGGTCGAGTTCAATGATCTGCCTGCAGTGGAGCGGGCGCTGGCGGCGGGAGATATTGCCTGTGTCCTGGCCGAGCCCGTGATGACCAACGCCGGCATGGTGCTGCCGCAGCCGGGTTACCTTGCAGCGTTGCGCGAAGCCTGCACCAGAGACAGTGTGCTCCTTGCCATCGACGAGACGCACACGCTCTCGTCCGGATTTGGCGGCTATGCGCGCACGCACGCTCTGGCCGCGGATTTCCTGGTCTGTGGCAAGGCGATCGCAGGCGGTCTGCCCTGCGCGGTGTACGGCTACAGCAATACCGTGGCAGCACGTATCCGCACGGCGGACGCTGCGCGCGCAGCCGGGCACTCGGGGATCGGCACGACGCTGTCAGCCAATCCGCTGGCCATCGCGGCGCTGAATGCCAGTCTTGCCCATGTCATCACGGCGGCGAATCACGACCGGATGGAATTGCAGTCAGTGCGGCTCGCGGCTGGCCTTGAGGCTGCGTTCCAGCGCACGCCCATTCCGTGGCAGGTGTCGCGCGTGGGTGCAAGGCTCGAGTTCGGCCTGGCTCCTGCACCGCGCACTGGGCGGCAGAGCGTCGACGCCATCGACCACGACCTGGAGGCGGCCATGCATCTGTACCTGTTGAATCGCGGCTTCCTGCTCACGCCATTCCACAACATGATGCTCGTGTCGCCGGTGACCAGCGCGGCACAGGTGGATGCTTTCCTCGGCGCCTTTGACGCGGCGCTGGCCGAATTCGCGCCGCTGCTGGGGAACCGGGCATGAACACGGAACTGCGCGAATTCCTCGATCAGCATGCCGGCATCGATGCCGTGCAGATCCTGCTCACCGATCCATGTGGTGTAACCCGCGGCAAGACACTGCGCCGGCACGAACTCGACGCGCTGTACGCACAGGGCCGCAATGTGGCTGGTTCGATCCTCGGCCTGGATGTCACCGGTGCCGACGTCGAGGCCACCGGTCTGGTCTGGGAAACGGGCGATGCCGACAAGCTCTGCCGCCCCGTGCCCGGCACGCTGCGGCCCACGCCGTGGCTGGAACGCACCGGTCAGGTGATGCTGTCGATGTACGAGCTCGATGGCGCTCCCGCTGCGGCTGATCCGCGGCATTGCCTGGCCCGCGCCGAGCAGCGCCTGGCGGCGCTGGGATACGCCGCCGTGTTTGCCTGCGAAGTGGAGTTCTACCTGCTGCAGGCGCTGCCGGACGGTGGCTATGCGCCTGCCGGTTCGGATCCGGTGAGGGCGGGGCAGGGTGAACGCATTGAAGCCTACAGCCTGGCGCGGCTCGACAATCTCGCGCCGCTGTTCCGCGCAGTGCTCGATGCAGCCGATGCCCAGAGTCTGCCGGCCGGCACGGTGATGTCGGAATACTCACCTGGCCAGTTCGAGATCACGCTGCAGCATCGACGTGGTGCGTTGGCAGCGGTCGATGAAGCCGTGCAGTTCAAACGTCTGCTCAAAGGCGTCGCCACCAGACATGGTTATGTGGCGAGCTTCATGGCCAAGCCGTTCACCGCGCGCGCCGGTTCCGGCGCGCATCTGCATGTGAGCCTGGCCGACGCCGATGGCAACAACCTGTTCGCCAGTGAGGACCCGGCCGGCACGCCGCTGCTGCGTCAGGCCATCGCCGGCATGATGGCGACGGCAGGCGATGCATTCCTGGTCTACGCGCCCAATGGCAATTCCTATCGCCGGTTCCAGCGCGAGAGCTATGCACCGGTTGCCGTGAGCTGGGGCATCAACAATCGCAGCGTGAGCCTGCGCGTGCCGGCGGGGGCGCCCGCTTCACGACATATCGAGCACCGGTTCTGCGGCGCGGATGCAAATCTGTATCTCGCCGCCACGGCCGTCCTGGCCGGGTTGATTCATGGCATCGAGCAAAAGCTCGATCCCGGTCCACCTGTACAGGGAAATGGCTATTGCGTGCGGTCGGATCTACCCGCGACCTGGGGCGAGAGCATCCAGCGCGCTGCAGCTGCGCCGTTCCTCGAACACGCCTTCGGGACGGGTTTCCACAAGGTATTCCTGGCCATCAAACGCCAGGAATACCTGCGGTGGAATGCCGAAGTGACCCCCACCGACCTGCTCTGGTATCTGCGCGACGCCTAGATCGCGATGTTCACGATCCGCATCTGCGTGAACTCTTCCAGCCCCTGCTGGCCCATTTCGACGCCATAGCCGGACTGCTTGGTGCCGCCGTACGGCACGCTCGGCGGCAGGTCCAGGTGCTTGTTCACCCACACCGTGCCGGTCTCGAGCCGCTGTGCGACTTCCAGCGCCCGCTCGGTGCTGGCCGACCACACCGTGGCCCCAAGACCATATTCCGAAGCATTGGCGCGGGCGATGACCTCATCGATGGTCGAATACTTGAGCACCGGCATGACCGGGCCGAACTGCTCTTCACACACCAGCCGCGCGCTGTCCGGCAGGCCGCTGACGACAGTGGGATGGATGAAGAATCCCTTGCCCTGATGCGGTGTGCCGCCCGCGATCACCTGGCCCTGCTGGCGGGCGTCTTCGATGATGGCCTGCACCTTCTCGAACTGCATGCGGTTCTGCACCGGGCCGAACATCACGCCATCGTCGAGACCATTGCCCACCACGGCAGTGGCCGCGATCTTTGCAAGCTCGGCACATACGGCATCGTAGATCGACTCATGCACATAGATGCGCTTGGCAGCGAGACATACCTGGCCCGAATTCACCATGGCGGCGAAGAACAGTTTCGGTGCGATCTGCTTCGGGTTCACGTCATCGAGCACGATGGCCGCGTCGTTGCCGCCGAGCTCCAGCGTCAGCCGCTTCAGTGTGGGCGCAGCACTGCCCATGACCTTGCGACCCGTGGCGGTCGAGCCGGTGAAGGCAATCTTCGCGATATCCGGATGACTGGTCAGCGCGCCGCCCAGGTCGTTGGCGTCGGCGATGACGTTGACCACGCCGGGCGGGAAAATCTCGGCGCAGAGCTCGGCCACGCGCAGCGTCGTCAGCGGCGTGGTGGGCGCAGGCTTCACCACGATGGTGTTGCCGGCCAGCAGCGCCGGCGCCAGCTTGGTCACCATCATGATCACCGGGAAATTCCACGGCGTGATCGCGGCCACCACGCCCAGCGGCAGCCGCTGGCGGATGACCTTGGTCTGCTTGTTTTCGACCAGCACGGCGGGTTGCAGGTCCATCGCGGCGAAACCGCGGATATTGCCGCTGGCGGCACCGAGTTCGTAGAAGGCGCCGCCCAGTGGTTTTCCCTGCTCCTGCGTCAGCAGTGGGGCCAGGTCCGCCGCATGGGCATCGATGGCGTCGGCCAGCTTGCTCAGCAGCCGGGCGCGCTCGGCCAGTGGCGTTGCGGTCCAGGATGGGAATGCGGATTTTGCGGCGGCCACGGCCTGGTTCAGCTGCGCCAGGTCGGCGCGCGGGCAGGCGGCAACCACCTCTTCGGTGGCGGGATTGATGACATCGAAGGTGCTGGCGCCGGCCACGAGCTTGCCGTCGATGAGCAGGCGGAATTCACGCACCTGGCCGGGTTTCAACTGTGCATTCATGGGGCCTTGCTCCGTAATTAGGCGGGGACGAAGTATACTGCGCGGCCTCGTTTTTCCCGCCACCAAAGCCAAGAGTTTCGTCCGATGCGTAGCCATTATTGCGGCCAGGTCAATGAACAGCTGTCAGGTCAGGAAGTGACCGTTGCCGGGTGGGTGCACCGCCGGCGCGACCATGGCGGCGTGATTTTCGTCGACCTGCGCGATCGCGAGGGGCTGCTGCAGATCGTGTTCGACCCGGATGACAAGGCCCTGTTCGGCGAGGCCGAGCGGCTGCGCGGCGAGTTCGTGATCCAGGTGCGCGGCCTGGTAAGGGCCCGCCCCACCGGCACCGCCAATGCCAACCTGGCCTCCGGCAAGGTGGAGCTGCTGGCCCGCGCGTTGACCGTGCTGAACCGTTCCGAGCCACTGCCCTTCCAGCTCGATGAGCATGTCAGCGAGGAAGTGCGCCTGCGTTACCGCTACATCGACCTGCGTCGCGAAGAGATGAGCCAGCGCCTGCGGCTGCGTCACCGCGTGACCAGCGCGATGCGCCACTACATGGACGACCACGGCTTCATCGACATCGAAACGCCGATGCTCACGAAGGCCACGCCGGAAGGCGCGCGCGATTACCTCGTGCCCAGCCGCACGCATCCGGGCAAGTTCTTCGCGCTGCCGCAGTCGCCGCAGATCTTCAAGCAGCTGCTGATGGTGGCGGGCTTCGATCGCTACTACCAGATCGTGCGCTGCTTCCGTGATGAGGACCTGCGTGCGGATCGGCAGCCGGAATTCACGCAGCTCGATATCGAGACTTCGTTCCTGTCGCAGGACGAGATCATGGCGCTGATGGAAGGCCTGATCCGCGATCTGTTTGCGAAGACCGTGGAAGTGGCGCTGCCCAACCCCATTCCGCGCATGACCTATGCGGAAGCCATGCGTCGCTACGGCTCGGACAAGCCGGATCTGCGGGTATCGCTGGAACTGGTTGATGTGGCGGATCTGGTCGCCGGCTGCGACTTCAAGGTTTTCGCCGGCCCCGCCGCGAATCCGAACGGTCGTGTCACGGCATTGCGTGCGCCCGGTGGCGGTGCATTCAGCCGCAGCGAGATCGATGGCTATACGGCCTTCGTGGGCCGTTACGGCGCGAAGGGTCTGGCCTACATCAAGGTGAACGACAAGGCCAGGGGTCGCGAAGGCCTGCAGTCGCCCATCCTGAAATTTCTCAGCGATGCGGCCGTGGCCGGGATCCTCGAGCGCACCGCTGCGCAGGACAACGACCTGATCTTCTTCGGCGCCGACACGGCGAAGGTGGTCAGTGATGCGCTGGGTGCCCTGCGTTTGAAAATTGCCCATGACCTGAAACTTGTGCACATTGGCTGGAAGCCGCTGTGGGTGGTCGATTTCCCGATGTTCGAATTCGATCCGGAGTCGAAGCGCTACAACGCGATGCATCACCCGTTCACGGCGCCCAAGGTCGACGATCCCGCGGCACTGCTGGCGGATCCGGGCGCGGCGGTGGCCAAGGCCTACGACATGGTGCTGAACGGTTCGGAGATCGGCGGCGGTTCCGTGCGTATCCACCGCGCCGAGATGCAGTCGGTGGTGTTCGGGATGCTGGGCATCGAGCCGGAAGAAGCGCAGCTGAAATTCGGCTTCCTGCTCGATGCGCTGAAGTTCGGCGCGCCGCCGCATGGCGGCATCGCTTTTGGTCTGGATCGGCTGGTGATGCTGATGGCCGGCGCGGAGAGCATCCGCGATGTCATCGCCTTCCCGAAGACGCAGACCGCTGCGTGTCCGCTGACCGAAGCGCCCACAGCAGTGAGCGAAGCACAGCTGCGCGAACTTTCGATTCGTGTCCGCACCCCCAATCCCGCCGGTTAGGGGGACCGTACTGTTCGTCCACGGGCTGTGGATGACGGGTGCGGAATCGTTTCTGCTCAAGCGTCTGCTGGCTGAGCAGGGCTGGAACCTGCGGGTCTTTCCGTATTCATCGATGGCCGAAACCATGGATCAGGTGGCGCGCCGCTGCGCGCGCTATGCGCTCGCGCTGGCTCGCCGCACGCTGCAGCCGGTGCATCTGCTCGGCCACAGCCTCGGCGGCATCGTGATCTATCGCATGTTCGAGACCGGGCTGCTCGCACCCAACCGCTTCAGTGGCGACTTCTGCCGCGTCGTATTCATGGGGACGCCGGTGGGCGGCAGCGAAAGTGCCCGCAGCCTGTCGCGACTGGGATCGATGCGTGCGCTGCTGGGCCAGACCGGCGCCAATGACCTGGTGCAGGGTCTGCCCCGTGCCTGGCCGCATGAGGCGCAGCTCGGCATCATCGCCGGCAACAAATCACAGGGACTGGGTCGCTTGCTGACCCGCCTCGACGGTCCCAATGACGGCACCGTGGCCGTGGCCGAGACCTTGCTGTCAGGCGCGACCGCTCACTGCGTGCTGCCGGTGAGCCACACCGGCATGTGGCTGTCGCGGCTGGTGGCGGGCGAGGTAGCAAACTTTCTCGAGACCGGACGCTTCGACGCGGTTCAGGCCGACAGGTCGCGGTAGTAGTAGGTGGTGCAGCAGTAGCCGCCCTGCGGCCACAACGCGTAGGCGGGGATATCGCCCACGCGGTTCCATCCCAGTCGTTCATAGAGCCGCGCACCATCACCACCGGTGACGATATCGAGCACCTCCACCAGTTCATCGATCTGCCATCGCGGCGCAGTCATCGGCCCACCTTCGCCGCGATGGCTACCAGATAGCGCGCTTCCTTCCGGCCGGTATTGTGGAAGCTGATCGGGCTGTCCAGTGTGATGGCCACGCAATCGCCTGGACCCAGGTGACATGGCTCGCTGCCGATCAGCAGCTCCATGTGCCCCTCCAGCATCCAGATCTGCTGATGCACCATCGCGGCACCGCCGGCATTTTCAAAAGTGACTTTTGCGCCTGCGGGAAAGTGAATTTCGCTCAGCTGCAGCGGCTGCTTCGCAGTGGAGGGCGTCAACGTGCGCCGTCGATAGCCCGATTCCGGATCCTGCCATTCAGTCTGAGCTTTGCGGGAGGACACCGGGTTGCGCTGATGCAGCCGTGGCTCGCGATAACTGGCGGTCCCGAAGAATGTCGGCAGCAATACGCCGAGGCCGATGGAAAGCTTGTTCAGCACCGTCGCAGTCGGGCTGCATTCTTCACGTTCGATCTTCGAGATCATGCCGCGGCTGACGCCACTGCGCACCGAGAGCTGTTCGATCGAAAGACCCAGCTCGTCGCGCAGTTCCTTCAGGCGGATCGCGATGCGCGCGTTGATGTCCATGAAAACGACTGTTCCATGATAATGGATGAGCGTCCATTATAGTGGATGCGGGCGTTTCTGAGGGGAAAATCGCGCGCGACCGCGCTTGCTCGCTCGCAGTCCTGGTTTGATCCTTTCAGCCGCGGGTAACCAGACTGCCGCCTTCCGGCTCGAGATATGCCCCGGTCCAGCGTGACACCACCAGCGTGGCCAGCGCATTGCCCACCAGATTGGTCAGCGCCCGCGCCTCGGACATGAAGCGGTCGATGCCCAGGATCAGCGCCAGCGAAGCCAGCGGCGGCCCATCCACGGCGGCCAGCGTGCCGGCCAGCACGATGAAGCCACTGCCGGTCACACCGGCGGCGCCTTTGGATGTCAGCAGCAGGACGGCGAGCAGCAGCAGCTGCTGCGCCACCGTCATCGGTGTGTCGGTGGCCTGCGCGAGAAACACGGCGGCCATGGTGAGATAGATGCAAGTGCCATCGAGGTTGAATGAATAGCCGGCCGGCACCACCAGTCCCACCACCGAGCGCTGGCAGCCCATGCGCTCCAGCTTGTCCATCAGTCGCGGTAGCACTGACTCGGAAGACGAGGTACCCAGCACGATCAGCAGTTCTTCACGCAAGGCGCCGACCAGCTTGAAGATGGAGAAACCATGCAGGTGCGCAATCAGACCCAGCACGCCGAACACGAACAGCAGGCAGGTGCCGTAGAAACACAGCATCAGCGTGGCCAGTGGTGCCAGCGCGCCGACGCCCTGCGAGCCGACCGTGAAGGCCATGGCGCCGAACGCGCCGATCGGCGCCAGCCGCGTGATGTAGCCCACGACCTTGAAGAGCACGGCGGAGAAGCCTTCGATGCCGCTGCGCAGCGTGGCCACGCGTGTGCCGCAGGCCTGCAGGGCAAAGCCGCAGAGCACGGCAATCAGCAGCACCTGCAGGATCTCGCCCTTGGCGAAGGCATCGAACATCGTGGTCGGAATGATGTTCAGCAGGAAATCGGTGATGCCCTGGCTTTGGGCCTGCGTGGCATAGCTGCTGACGCGCGCGGGATCCAGCGCGGCAGGGTCCACATGCATGCCGCTGCCAGGCGCAACGAGGTTCACGATCAGCAGCCCGAGCAGCAGCGCGATCGTGGTGACGACTTCGAAATAGCCCAGCGCGTAAGCGCCTACCCGCCCTACATGCCGCAGGTTGTCCATGCCGGCTATGCCCATCACCACCGTGCAGAAGATGATCGGCGCGATCAGCATCTTGATCAGCCGGATGAAGCCATCACCCAGTGGTTTCAGGCTCACGCCCAGCTCGGGCGCGTAGTGGCCGATCAGTGCGCCAACCGCAATCGCGATCAGCACCTGCACGTAGAGCAGCTTCAAATAGCGCATGCGGCCGACTATAACTTGCCCAGTGACGCCACGGCCGCCTGCCGCAGTTCATACAGCCTTTGCAATGCATCGCGGGGCGAGAGTTCGTCCGGGTTCATCGCTGCCAGCGCAAGTTCGACGGCAGATGGTTTCATGACGGCTGGTGCGGCGAACAGCTCACCCTGTGTGGAGGGCGCCTGTGGTCTGGCATCGCGCTCGGATTCCAGTCCGCTCAGGTACCCTTGCGCCGCTGCGATGACCGGACGCGGTACCCCCGCGAGTTTCGCCACCGCCAGGCCATAGCTGCGATTGGCAGGTCCTTCACGCACCGCGTGCAGGAACACCAGCTCGTCGCCATGCTCGGTGGCATCCAGATGCAGGTTCACCACCGCCGGCAGCTCCTTGGCAAGCACGGTGAGTTCGAAGTAATGCGTGGCGAACAGCGTGAAGGCGCCAATATGCGTGGCCAGGTGCCGGGCCACGGCCCAGGCCAGCGACAGGCCATCGAAGGTGCTGGTGCCGCGGCCGATCTCGTCCATCAGCACCAGGCTCTGCGCTGTGGCGTTGTGCAGGATGTTGGCGGTCTCGGTCATCTCCACCATGAAGGTGGAGCGTCCACCCGCAAGATCATCCGCCGCGCCGATGCGCGTGAATACACGGTCCATCGGGCCGATGATGGCGGCGCGTGCCGGCACATAGCTGCCGATATGCGCCAGCACCGCAATCAGCGCGGCCTGCCGCATGTAAGTGGATTTGCCGCCCATGTTCGGCCCGGTGACGATCAGCATGCGCCGCGCATCGTCGAAGACCAGATCGTTCGGCACGAAATTGGTGCCGCTGAACTGCTCGACCACCGGGTGACGGCCCGCTTCCACGCGATACACCGGTTCGGAGACCAGCGTCGGCGGGGTCCATTGCAAGGTGTCGGCGCGCTCGGCCAGGCTGGTCAGCGCATCGAGACTGGCGATGGCGGCGGCACTGTCCTGCAGCGGGGGCAGCGCCGTGATCAGCGCGTTCAGTACGCCCTCGTACAGTTCCTTCTCGCGCGCCAGTGCCTTGTCGCGCGCGCCCAGCACTTCATCCTCGAATTGTTTCAGCGTCGGCGTAATGAAACGCTCGGCGGACTTCACCGTCTGCCGCCGTAGATAGTCGGCCGGCACCTTTTCCGCGTGGGCGCGCGGAATCTCGATGAAGAAGCCCTGCACGCGGTTGTAGCCGAGCTTCAGCTGCGCGATGCCGCTGCGTTCGCGCTCCTTGCGTTCCAGGTCGAGCAGGAATTCGTCGGTGTTGGTCGAGATCAGGCGCAATTGATCCAGTGCGGCGTCGAAGCCCGGCGCGATCACATCGCCGTCGCGCAGAATCGCCGACGGTTCTGCGGCGATCGCGCGCGTCAGCAGCGCATGCTCGTCGCGATGCTCACCAATGCGCGCATGCAAGGTCTGCAACAGCGGTGTATCCAGTGTCACCACGGTGGCGCGCAATGCCGGCAGCGCCGCAACTGCATTGCGCAACTGCACCAGGTCGCGGGGCCGCGCCGAACGCAGCGCCACGCGCGCCAGGATCCGCTCCAGATCACCGATGGGCGCCAGCGCCTCGGCCACCTGCGTGAAGCAACGCGACTCACCCAGCACACCGACTGCGGCATAACGCTGGCGCAGCACGCCGCGATCGCGCAGCGGCCGGTTTAGCCAGCGCCGCAGCTCCCGCGATCCCATCGCGGTGGTGCTGCGGTTGAGCAGCGCGAACAGCGTGGCGTCATCATTGCCATTCAGGCCACGATCAAGCTCGAGGTTGCGCCGTGTCGCTGCATCCAGCTGCAGACCTTCATCGCGCTGCTGCACGGTCAGTGCGCGGATATGCGGCAGCGCCGCCTTCTGCGTGTCCTGCGCATATTGCAGCAGGGCGCCAGCCGCGCGCAGTCCGGCCGTCAGTTCGGCAGCGCCAAAACCCGCCAGATCGCGCGTGCCAAACTGCGTGGTCAGCAATCGCCGCCCGGTCTCGAGATCGAAATGCCAGGGCGGACGCAGACGTGTGTTCGGCAGCGATTCGCGCCGCTGGTCTTCGGGCAACAACAGCTCTGCAGGTCGCAGGCGCTCGAGTTCCGCTGCGACTTCCGTTGCATCGCCCAGCTCGCTGACGCAGAAGCGCCCGCTGGCCAGATCCAGCCATGCCAGACCATGCAGTTGCCCATCGAAGGTCAGCGCTGCCAGCAGGCTTTCACGCTGTCGATCGAGCAGCGCGTCCTCCACCAGCGTGCCCGGTGTGACGATGCGCACCACCTGTCGTTCGACGGGGCCCTTGCTCTTCGCCGGGTCGCCGATCTGCTCGCAGATGGCCACCGACTCGCCCCGTCGCACCAGCCGCGCCAGGTAGTTCTCGATGCTGACGGCCGGCACGCCGGCCATTGCGATGGGTTGTCCGGCCGACTGGCCGCGTGTGGTCAGCGCGATGTCGATCAGCGCGGACGCGCGCCGCGCGTCGTCGAAGAACATCTCGTAGAAATCGCCCATGCGATAGAACAGCAGCACATCCGGGTGCTGGGCCTTGATGCGCAGGTACTGCTGCATCATCGGAGTGTGGTCTGGGTAGTGGTTTTCCAAGGCCGGGAAGTCTAGCAGTGCGCCGCGGGGTATTGATTGTCGAACAGGTGGCCGCTACCCTGAAATTCACGTCTTACCGGGGAGTGTGTCGAAAGATGCCGCCCTTGCTCAAAGCGGTGCTCGTGCTGGTCGTTATCGCCAGCAACGCGCCTGCAGCCGAAGTCACCATCACCGGCATCCAGCCCTCCCACAGCAGCGCGAAGATCAGCTTTGTGCCGGTGCCCGGGGCCAGGGATTACCGCATCTTCGACGTGGCAAATCCTCTGGACGTGAAGTATGCCGGGCTGGTCCATCTCACCGCCGCGCCCGGCTGCGCCGGCGATCGTGACTACGACCTGACCAACACGAGCTGTTACCGGCATCTCGCCACGAACCGCGACGGTTCGCTGGTGTTTCCCTTGCGGGCGGAGGGTGGCTATGGCAACGGTGGTGCAAAAAAAGGCCCCACCGGCTATGACGGTCCGGCTTATTCCATCGATTACAACGGTCTCGGTGACGGCAGGCCCCACACGCTGATCGTTGAAGCCGTCGATGCGCTGGGCCCGGCGCCTTACCTGAACCTGTACCGCGAGACGGACATCAAGGCATTCGCACCACTGTTCCCGGGCGCACACGATCATGCGCACATGGTCATGCTGGGTGGCAACAAGGGCCCGACGAAAGACGGCAGGACCTCGACCAACGGTCAGGGGCCCTACACGAACAACCCGCAGGCGATTGCAACCTCGCGGCCATTCGTGGTGCAGGCGGACCGCAACTACACGCCCATCATTGCCGGTGCCAGCCAGGTGTTCCTCGACACATTCGAGGACGCCTCCCCGCTGGTCCAGCAGCCGGGCGACTGCGATACCTACACCAATGACCGCGGTGACTGGGGCGGCCGCGAATGGACGCTGAACGCCGGCACCGACAAGGCCTGGCGGATCATCGCGCGGCAGATCGACTGCGCGACCACGATGCCGTTCATTTCATCGAGTCATTTCATGGATGTGCTGGCCGAGCGGGACCTCACGGTTTACGGCTCGCTGTCGATGACGCCGGAGCGCACCTTCCAGCTGAACGGCGGCATCCTGCACCTGACGCAGGAAGTCGACGACGTGATGTTCGGCAATCGCTGGATGGACTTCAACATCGCGCCGGCCAGCGATCCGCTGGTGCACTGGAACCACCAGGACAAATCGCTCAACCGCGGCAATCAGTGGCTGTTCATGATGAACTTCGGTCCATACAGCCAGTTCAATGCGCAGTTGCTGATCGCGAATGGCCCGGCAGGAAACGTGAACACACCTGGCGCCGTGGTCAATCCGTGGACGGGCGGCGTGGAAGATCTGTTCGACCCGCGCACGCTCGCCCCGAACGGGCTGGGCTTCGACAACAAGCGGCGCTGGGATTTCTTCCTGTCGTCCGGCTGGGCCGCGCTGTTCATCGACGGTCGGCTGGTGAAGCAGGGCGCGATTCCTGCGACCGCGTGGTTGAGCACACCGCTGAAGGTGTACTTCAGCCACTACAGCTATCACAGCGAAGCGGGCTGGAAGTCGATACTGTCGAGCAATCAGGGCTATGGCCCCGGCTTCTGCAACATGCCGGCGCTGGCATTCTGGTTCAACGATGCGCAGCACGGCCTGCAGGCTGGCGAACAGATCATCACCACCGTCAATGGCAAGCGCATCCCGGCCAACGGCTATGCAAAGAACAACTGCAGAACGTCATTCGCACCGGGCTATGGCTACCGCAACACGGACGAACGGCACTGGGACAACATGGGCGTGAGCGTCCTGCCCGCGTCCATCACCGCAGCCAGAGACTTCAGCTCGCTCGCCGCGCTGGTGCAGCCGCCAAAGGTCTTGAAGGTGGAGTCAGCGGCTACCCAGCCGCGCAATCAACGCGCCGGTCAGTAGCCATAACAGTCCGATGCCCACCAGCACCGCGCGCAGTGCGGCGGTGTACGCCGCACGGCCGGCGTCACGCAGTGCGGCCGCTGTCTCTCCGGGCAGCATCTGCGCCGCCAGCAGCGCCTCATCCAGCGAGTCCCGCACCGCCGCGGGCAGGACCCCGCCTGTTTCCGGCAGTACCAGCGACATCGCATAGACCGCCGTCATCACACTGCCGAATACCGCCACGCCCAGCGAGTTGCCCAGTTCGAAGCCCACTTCCTCGATCGACGCCGCCATGCCGCCACGCTCCGGTGGCGCGGCATTCATGATGGTGATGGAAGCAAAGGTCACCGATGCGCCGATGCCGAGACCGATGCCGAGACCGATGCCGATCAGCAGCAGCATGCGGATGAAGGGATAGTGACCGGCTTCCATGGGCAACCACGCCAGCGCCAGGACGCAGGCAGCGGCCAGCATGAATCCGCCACAGGCCAGGGCCGATGGACGCATGTGGTGCATCAACCTGCCGGACAGCGGCCCCGCAATGAACCCCGCGATGGCCGTGGGCAGGAACACGATCGCCGCCTGCAGCGGTGAGCGCAGTTCCACCAGCTGCAGGTACTGGCTCAGCACCAGCTCCAGGCCCACGGCGCCCGCCGTGCCCAGGCAGGCGGCTGCGAATGCGCCGGTGAATTCCGGCAGGCGGAACAGTGAAAGATCGATGAGCGGATGTGCGCGTCGCCCTTGCCGCCGCAGATAGCCGGCGATGAACACAATGCCCAGTGCGAGCGCGGCGCCGAAGCGTGGCAGGAATGCGTCCTGTCGGGCCAGTTCCTTGATGGCGTATACAAGCGCGGTCAGGCCAACCAGTATCTGCAGCGAACCGAGCAAGTCCCACTGTGCACTGCCGGTCGCTGCACGCCGCGGGATCACCCACAGCGTCATCAGCAACGCGATGACCACAACCGGCACATTGATCAGGAACACCGATCCCCACCAGTAATGTTCCAGCAGCAGTCCGGCCACCAGCGGCCCGAGCGCCATGCCGGCCGAGGCCATGCCCGACCACAATCCGATGGCGAACTGGCGCTCGCGCCTGTCCGTGAAGGTGGTGCGGATGATCGCCAGCGTCGCCGGCATCATCATCGCCGCGCCCACGCCCAGAAAAGCGCGTGCGACGATGAGCAGCGATGGAGTCGCCGCATAGGCAGCAGTCAGCGAGGCGATGCCGAAGGTGGCAAGCCCGATGAGGAACAGCCGCCGGTGGCCATGGCGATCACCCAGTGTGCCAAGCCCCGGCAGCAGGCCCGCTACCACGATCGGATAGGCATTGAGAATCCACAGGCGCGCCGAGTTGCTCGCGCCCAGGTCGCGCGTCAGCGCAGGCAATGCCACATAAAGCACAGTGAGGTCCACGCAGATCAGGAACAGTCCACTCGCCGTGATGGCGAGTACCAGCCAGCGGCGTGGATCAGGCCTGTTTTGTTGCTGGTTGTTCACTTTGCGAAGCTATTGTGCACAAGGAAAGATTAACTGGCGCCGCGTATTGCGGCGCGGATATGCTCACCGGATGGAAACGCTCATCAAGAAGCTGGCCAATGCCAAAACCGGGGAAGTAAAGGCACTGCTGTGGTCCTTTGCTTATTTCTTCCTGCTGATCTCCACGTATTACATGCTGCTGCCCATCCGCGATGCCGCCGGCATCCGGGGTGGTGCGCAGGACCTGCCGTGGTTGTTCTTCGGCACCTTCGTCGTGTCGCTGATCACCGCGCCACTGCAGGCGAGCATCGCGGCCAAGCTGCCGCGCCAGCGCTTCGTGCCGGTCACATACCTGTTCCTCGTTTCCAACATGCTGATCTTCTGGTTCCTGCTGAAATCAGAAGTCTCGCCCGATGTGGTGTTCAAGGCCTTCTTCATCTGGATCACGGTGTTCTCGGTATTCACCGTCTCCATCTTCTGGACCTTCATGTCCGATCTGTATGCAACCGAGCAGGGCAAGCGCCTGTTCGGTTTCATCGCGGCGGGCGGATCGCTGGGCAACATCCTCGGCCCCATCCTCAACAAACAGCTGGTGGGGCCGATCGGCGTCGCGAACCTGCTGCTGGTGGCGGGTGCGTTGCTCATCGGTGCCGTGCTCTGCGCGAACCGGCTGGAGTCGGCGGCGGCGCAGCTCGCAGCGGCTGATCCGAACTTCGTCGCAGCCAGCGCCGGGCGCGAGAAGAAGCCGGTCGGCGGTGGTGTGTTCGACGGCTTCGGGCTGCTGTTCAAATCCTCCTATCTCGGCCGGATCGGGCTGTGGGTGTTCCTGCTGTCGCTGCTCGGCACCTTCCTCTACCTGACGCAGGCCCACATCGTCGCGGCATACACGCCGGACATGAAGCAGCGCACCGGCATCTTCTCCACCATCTACATGTGGGTGGGCATCCTGTCGCTGGTGGTGCAGTTGCTGGGTACCGGCCGCATCATCAAGGGCATCGGCGTGGGACCGGCCTTGTCCATCCTGCCGCTGGTGTTCGTGCTGGGCTTCACCGGCCTGATGTTCACGTCGGCGCTGTTCGCCATCGCGGCGTTCCAGGCCTGTCAGCGCGCATCCAATTTCGGCATCGCCAACGTGGCGCGCGAGGCGCTGTGGCCGGTGGTCACCCGCGAAGAGAAGTTCAAGGCGAAGAATATCGTCGACGGTGCGGTGTTCCGCGGCGCCGATTTCGTCAACGCGTTCATCTACACGGGCCTCGCCAAGTTGTTTGCCGTGCAGCCGGTGCTGGCCGGACTCGCAGCATTGCTGGCGGCGGGCTGGGTGGCGTTGTCCCTCTCGCTCGGACGGGCGCAGGAAAAGCGCGTCCGCGACGCGGCCAAATAGCAGTACGCTTGGGGGCGTGAACAGCAACGCTCCCAGTGACAACGAGCTCGCGCTGCTGGCAGTGCGGGCCGGCGCCGCGCTGCTGGGCCAGCAGTTCAAGGTTGCCACCGCCGAGTCCTGTACCGGCGGCCTGCTGGCCAAACTGCTCACCGACATTCCCGGCAGCTCACGCTGGTTCGACTGCGGGTTCGTTACCTATTCCAATGAAGCCAAGCAGCGCGAGCTGGGCGTTGCGGCCGAGACGCTGGCGGTGCACGGCGCCGTGAGCGAACAGACGGTCGTCGAGATGGCGGTGGGGGCACTGGCGGCCAGCGGCGTACAGGTGGCGGTAGCCATCAGCGGAGTGGCCGGTCCCGACGGGGGAACAGTGGCGCATCCGGTGGGCGACGTGTGGTTCGGCCGCGCCTTGCTGCGGCCCGACCAGTCGGTGGGCGCAGTGACGGTGCACCGGCGGTTTACGGGTGATCGTGACGCCGTGCGGCGCCAGGCCGCTGCCTATGCGCTGGAGATGCTGCACGAGGTCTAGGGCCTGCTGCCGCTCGCATTTCTCCTCGTATACAGCATAAAGGCTGTATACATATACAGTACTCTGTGGCAGGATAATCCCAACACCCACTGACCCATCTGAGGCTCCCGTCCATGGAAGAAAACCGCAAAAAAGCGCTGTCCGCAGCGCTTGGCCAGATCGAAAAGCAGTTCGGCAAGGGCTCGGTCATGCGCCTGGGCGACGCCAGCGCCGCCTACGACGTCGAAGCCGTCTCCACCGGGTCACTGGGTCTTGATATCGCGCTCGGCATCGGCGGCCTGCCACGTGGTCGCGTCGTTGAAATCTACGGTCCAGAGTCCTCCGGCAAGACCACGCTGACGTTACAGGTTATAGCTGAAGTCCAACGCGCCGGCGGCACTGCAGCGTTCGTCGATGCCGAGCACGCCCTCGATCCTTCCTACGCCCAGAAGCTCGGCGTCAACATCGACGATCTGCTGGTCTCGCAGCCGGATAACGGCGAGCAGGCCCTGGAGATCACCGACATGCTGGTGCGCTCCAGCGCGGTCGACGTCATCGTCATCGACTCCGTCGCGGCGCTCACGCCGAAGTCGGAAATCGAAGGCGAAATGGGCGACATGCAGATGGGTTCGCATGCGCGCCTCATGTCGCAGGCACTGCGCAAGCTCACCGGCAACATCAAGCGCTCGAACACCATGGTCATCTTCATCAACCAGATCCGCATGAAGATCGGCGTCATGTTCGGCAATCCGGAAACCACCACCGGCGGCAATGCGCTCAAGTTCTATGCCTCGGTGCGGCTGGACATCCGCCGCATCGGCGCCATCAAGAACGGCGAGGAAGTGGTCGGCAACCAGACCCGCGTCAAGGTGGTCAAGAACAAGGTGGCCCCGCCGTTCCGCGAAGCGCATTTCGACATTCTTTACGGACAGGGGATTTCACGCGAAGGCGAGATCATCGATCTCGGCAGCAACAATGGCATCGTCGAGATATCCGGCGCCTGGTACAGCTACAACGGCGAGCGCATCGGCCAGGGCAAGGAAAACACCCGCCAGTTCCTGCGCGACCATCCCGAGATCGCGCGCGACATCGAGGCCAAGGTCCGCGCCAAGCTGC
>JANPGU010000048.1:0-20032 GCA_031424095.1 Gammaproteobacteria bacterium | reverse complement strand
GCCATTGCCCGCTGCCGGGAAAACGTGGGGCCCCTGCGGCAGCTGCGCATCCATGGGGACTGTCATGGCGGCAATATCCTCTGGCATACGCGCGGGCCGCTGTTCGTGGATTTCGATGACTGTCTCACCGGTCCGGCGGTGCAGGACCTGTGGATGTTCTGCGCTGGTGATCCGCAACTGCTGCAGCGTGAATGGACCGAAGTGCTCGATGGCTATGAGCAGTTTGCGCATTTCGATTTCGCGGAAACCGGACTGGTCGAAGCGCTGCGCGCGATGCGGATGCTCAACCATGCCGCGTGGATCGCCGGCCGCTGGAGCGACCCGGCGTTTCCGCGTGCGTTCCCCTGGTTTGGCGAGCCGCGTTACGGGGAGCGGCATATCGATGAGATGCGCGAACAGCTCGATGCGTTGGAAGATCCACCGCTATTGCGCATGACGCGCTAGCCGCTGCAGGGGACGATGATGAAAACCCGTGTTGTTGTACTGGTGCTGCTGGCCCTGGCCAGCTGCGGTCGCAGTGACCAGCCTGAAAAATCCAGCATCGCGAAGAGTGCAGCCAAGGCTGCGCCAGCGACCGTGGATTCGGTGGCTGCCGTCCTGCAGTCGACCGGCACGCAGGTCGCACGCGTGAATTTCATGCTGGACGCGCAGCCATTGCTGGGCGCGCCTGCAAAACTGCGCCTCGACATCTCGGCCGTCGAGGCCGTCTCGCTGTTGCTTGCGGTCGAGGCGGACGGCCTGGACATCGATCCCGACAGTGCACGGGGCAGTGTGGTCCTGACCGGCGGCGGGACGGTCACGAGCCGCGACCTGTTGTTCACCGCGCAGCGCGAAGGGCTGCTGGAAATCGTGGTGCGCCTGCGCAAGGCAGAGGCCGACAGCATCGATACGGTCTATGCGATTCCCGTGCTCATAGCCCCGGCAGCCGGCGGCGGTTGATCCGCCGGCACCAAATTCAGACGAAGCCGATCCAGCGCCCGAAGCCGATGACGCCGGCCCATACCAGCATCGACAGCACGCCCGCAGCGCGCGCCGCAGGTATCGGCATGCCGGAATCCCAGGTCTGTACCGTGCGGAAGGTGACGAACTGGAAGTAGAGCATGTTGAGGCCCGCCAGCAGCAGCAGGCACATCTTGATGAGGAATGGCGTATTGCCGACATAGGACGTGGCATTGGCGATGAACATCAGCCCGCCGGTGATCGCCGCACCGATGAACGCGCCCCAGGTCCAGGGCAGCAGTTGTTCCGACAGATACGTGAAGCGCAGCTGGCGCGAAGTCAGACCTGCCAGCCTTGCGTCCACGGTAAAAATCGTTCCTGCTACCGCCGCGAGAAAGACCACATGCGCGGATTCCACCCAGGGAAACCAGTCTTCACCCACCATGATGGCAAGGTGGGTGTTCTGCAGCCATTCAAAGAAAGAATTCACTTGCGGCTGCCCTCAGTAGGATTCGACATAGGCGATGAAGCGGCCGGCAAAGATGATGCCGATCCACAGCAACATGCCAAACACCGCTGCCAGCACGTGCACGCCCGAAGGACGCTCGAACTGGCGCCGTGCGACGGCCGCGAGCCACAGCGTGATGAGAATGACCAGTGCGAGCATGGTCATCTTGGCGTAGAAGACCGGATTGGTAATGGTGCGGCCCGGTTCTGCAGTGATCAGCAGCAGCCCCGTTGCCAGCAGCACCACCAGCAGCAGCCAGATGGCGCGGCTGAAGCGCGCGGCCACCTGGTGCAGCGGCTCCGACGCGAGTCCGCGTCCCGCTATGCGCAGCGACAGCACCAGCGCGCAGGCGAACACCAGCGCCAGGCAGATGAGATGGATGGTCTGTATACCCGGGATGGCCCAGGGTGTGATCTGGATGCTCTGGCTTAGCGGCGTTGCCGACAGCCAGTCGCTGAATTGATGCAGGTCCACGATTTCATTGCCCCCGGCGAATTACGGCTGACGCAGCCGCGTTCACTGAATTCTGTTATCGGGCCGGAGTATAGGGGCAGCGATATGCAAGGTCGAGAAGTCATGAACATATGCTGGACCGGCTACTTGCCCTTGCTGCGTCCCGCGCCGGCGGCTGCGCCACCCAATACGAGATCGAGCAGCTTGTCGATGAAGCGCCGGTCGATCGGCATGTGGCTCAACAGCAGGCGGTGAAAGATCGGTCCCCACAGCGCATCGGCCAGCACGTCGATGTCCGTGCCGGGCGGCAGCTCGCCGCTTTCCAGCGCCCGCTGCAGCAATCGCTGCGCGGATTGCCGGCGCGGCTCGACGAAATCCGTGCGCAGGCTGCGACTGGTGGCGCTGTCTTCCTGGCCCAGTGCGATGAGTTCGCGCAGCAGCTGGCCGGTGCGGCCGCGATAGATACCGGCGGCATGGTGGACCTGCATGCGCAGGTCGGCGATGGCGGAGTCGGTGTCGTGTGCCGCGTTAATACGCGGCACCATCGCCAGCAGAAATGCTTCGATCGCCAGCGTTCCCTTCGTTTGCCACCAGCGGTAGATGGTGGCCTTGCCCGCGCCCGCGCGCGCAGCCACGCCTTCGACAGTAAAGCCGGCGAAGCCTGCTTCACGCAGGATCTGGTAGGCGGCCTTGAGGATGGCGCTGCGCGAGGCGGCGGAGCGGGGGCGGCCGGAGCTCTTCGGACGAGGCCGCTTGCGCGGTGCTGGCATGGAATTTCGCGTGTGGGTGACGCAGCTCGGCTGCGGCACCGGATTATATAGCTGCGGCGGCGTGAAGAATGCGACGGGATTGTTGCAGGAGCCATTTGTCGGGGGTGGCACAGGCCGGGCACAATGCACGCTATGCCCTCCTGGCTGCTGCTGATTGACCGGATCCTGCCCATGCGCTACCTGACCTGGGCGCTGACCGGCCTCGGCTGCGCGCTCAGCCTGTGGTGGTGGTTCGCTACCGGCCATGGCGTGTGGTGGTTACTGCTGTCGCTGCTGCTGCTGCTGACGGGGCTGCGCGACTGGCTGCAGGACCGGCACGCGGTGCTGCGCAACTATCCGGTCATCGGGCATCTGCGCTTCCTGCTGGAATATGTGCGGCCCGAGATCCGGCAGTACTTCATCGAGAGTGATGCCGAGGCGCTGCCGTTTTCGCGCGTGCAACGATCGCTGGTGTACCAGCGTGCCAAGGGCGAGGCCGACCAGCGACCTTTTGGCACGCAGATAGATGTACAGGCCGCGGGCTACGAGTGGATCAACCACTCGCTGATGCCCACGCAAATCGCCTCACCTGATTTCCGCGTGACCATTGGCAGCACACGCGCCCAGCCCTATGCGGCCAGCGTGTTCAATATTTCGGCGATGAGTTTCGGCGCGCTGAGCGGCAATGCGATCCGTGCGCTGAATTCAGGTGCGAAGCGCGGCGGCTTTGCGCATGACACCGGCGAAGGTTCGATCAGCGTGCACCACCGCGCCAATGGCGGCGACCTCATCTGGGAAATCGGCTCCGGCTATTTCGGCTGTCGCAACCCCGATGGCAGCTTCAGCGAGTCGCGCTTCGCCGCCAATGCCAACGACCCGCAGGTGAAGCTGATCGAACTGAAGCTCAGCCAGGGTGCGAAGCCCGGTCACGGCGGCGTCTTGCCTGCACCGAAGGTCACGCCGGAAATCGCTGCAGCGCGCGGCGTGCCGGCCTACGAAGAATGTGTCTCGCCGTCCAGCCACAGCGCATTCCGCACACCTGTTGAAATGATGCGCTTCATCGAGCGCCTGCGCGAACTCTCGGGCGGCAAGCCCGTGGGGTTCAAGCTCTGCATCGGCCATCCCTGGGAATGGTTCGCCATCTGCAAGGCCATGCAGAAGACCGGGATCGTGCCGGATTTCATCGTGGTCGATGGCGCTGAAGGTGGCACGGGCGCGGCGCCGCTGGAATTCGTCGATCATGTCGGCACGCCATTGCAGGAAGGCCTGCTGCTGGTCCACAACACGCTGGTGGGACTGAACCTGCGCAGCGGGATTCGCGTTGGCGCCGCAGGCAAGATCATCAGTGCCTTTGATATCGCGCGGATGATGGCGCTGGGTGCTGACTGGGTGAATGCCGGCAGAGCATTCATGTTCGCGCTGGGCTGCATCCAGGCGCAGAGCTGCCATACCGGTCAGTGTCCTACCGGCGTGACCACCCAGGATCCGATGCGCCAGCGCGCACTGGTCGTCCCGGACAAGGCCGAGCGGGTGTATCACTTCCACCGCAACACCATGCGCGCATTGAAAGAGCTGGTTCAGGCAGCTGGACTTGCGCATCCAAACGAGATTCGTGCCACGCATATCGTCCGGCGCGGCGGTGATCATGAGGTGCGCTTGCTCGCCACCAAGCTGGTAACCGTGCGGGCCGGTGAACTGCTGGCCGCTGCGGAGGGCGCGACCAGCTGGCCGCATCGCGTGTTCGAACTGTACTGGGATCAGGCCGACCCGGACAGCTTTGCGCCTCGCGCGGTCATTGCCTGAGGACTTGCGGGCGCCTGCGCACGCAGGATCAGGCCTGGAACACCGTCTTTCCGCCGGCGATCGTGCGCACGATGCGAATGTCCTTGATCCGGTCCGGCGCGACAGCGTGCGGATCGTCGGCCGGCAATACATAGTCTGCCCACTTGCCCGCGGCTATCGAGCACTTGATCGATTCTTCGTGGAATGTTCAGTGCGTGATCTTCGGCCGTGTGTCGGGCCGCGGGCAAGTGGCGTTGCGCGCGCGCATAGGCCTTGAGCACCGAATCGATGGCTACAGCACCGTTGGCGTGGCAGTTGAGCTGGATTCCGGCCCGATGCACGCGCTCGACCCAGGCATTCAGAACCGCCTGCGATTCGGTGACATTTCCCTGGTAACCAGACGTGCTGCCCGGATACGGAATGCTCAGCGCCATCGTGCGCTCGGAGAACGAGCCATCCGCAATGTGCTCGCGCGCGGATTTCCTGGATCGCAGTCAGATCCCCGCCCTGGTGATGCACGCTGGTCAGCCCATAGCGGGCGAACGCCGCGACATGTGTGCCGCGCCGTCGAGCTCGCGCTGGCGTGCCTGTTCGCGCGTGTATGCCTGCCGCTGTCCAATCCTGGTGATCGGATCGCGCGCCGTGTCGGTGACCCGACCGGTCAGGTTCCCGGCAGCACCGTGCCGCGATCAGGGTGATTGTGGCAGTCGATGAACCCCGGCACGCTGGTCATGCACCCGCCACGGATGGCGAATGCCGCGGCGCGGGGAAGCTGCGCATCAACCGTCCAGACATTGGCGTTGATGACGATGAACTCGGCGTCGCCTGACGCAATGGGACCATCAGGAAGCATTCCGGATCAAAATGCTCTGGATCCACTCTGAAGAAAGGACACCGCGATTGTCAGTAGCAAAAGTCATCGAGATCATTTCCAGCAGCAAGGAGAGCTTGGAGGACGCGATTCGCAAGGGCGTGGGGCAAGCCTCCAGCACGGTCTCCGATTCATGTGAGGCGGCAATTGCAGCCCGGCGTTGGCGCTGACCAGTCTGCGGGCAGATCTCAAGCCCAGGCTGGTGCTCGTGCGAAGGCCGCTGCGGCGAATGCCCGCGATGAAGCGAAAGCCACATTGAGCATGGCATTTCTGTAAAGGCCATCTGTACCGAGTGGCGTCCAATCAATCGGACTCTGTCGCCCGCTGCCTGGCGCCACTACTTGAGTTTTGCCAGACCTGCATCGGCGCAGGCCTCATCCTTCTCGCCTCCGGGCGCCCCCGACACGCTGATCGCGCCGACGACTTCGCCACCGACGACGATCTGTTTGCCGCCGGCGAAGGTGATGAGGTTGTCATCGCCGTTGACACCGGGCGGCATGGCGCCCGCGGGGCGGGGCGCGGGCGGCGTGGCGGGTGCGGGGACAGTCTTGCCGAATTCGCCCGAACTCATGCCCGTCTTGATGACGGTATAGGCCTTGCGACGGGCGATCTCGACGGTGCGGGCCGCGGCGTCATCCGAGCGCAGGACGAGGCGGGTGGCGTAGTCCGGGTCCATGACCATCACGGTCACGTTGTAGCCGTTGGCTTTGCACTGCGCCAGGGCCGTCTGCGCCACGGTAATCGCCTTTTCGAGCGACAGGGCTCGTGGCATGTCGGCCGCTGCGGCGTAACCGCACATTGCCAGCGTGATGCCCACCGAAATGGTCTTTTGGATCGAACTTCTGGAATTCAAGGAATGCATACGTGCCCCCGATGGTTGCTCGTTCGTGATTCATCGAGCCTAGGAGGAACGGGCATGACTAGTCAATTCGGTGCTAGCGTGGGATTCACCGCGGCTCGAAACTACTCTGCGCCACGCCTGTTTCCATGGCCGATTGGCCCGGAAGCAGGCGTGGCCGCCGCCTAGTTGTTCGGTGCTCCGCCGCTCACCCACGCCCGGATACGCGAGATCGTCGTCGCATCCAGATAAGGCCCTCCGAAGGGCATGCGCGCGCCGACGGCCGCAGTTCCCTCGATCTTCTGGATGAGGTAGCTGCTTGCCGGATCGCCGGGGACGATGCGGCGTGCCGAGGGCACTTCCGTGCTGGCTACGTTAACCAGCCGCGTATACGCGGGGGCCGACAAGTCCAGCCCGGCCGGTGGCGTAGCGCCTGAGTGGCAGCCCACGGTGGCGCAGCTCACACCCAGCACCTGGGTCTGGATTTCACTGAACGTGAATGCGCCTGCCCCACCTGTGTTGGACACGCTGGTGGACGCCAGACGCGAACTGCCGACATTGCCGGCGGCATCGATCGCCTGCGCATCGACGGTGGCCACCCCATTGGCAACGGACGCGGAATTCCAGTCGAAGGTGTAGGGCGCACTGTTGCTGCTGCCAACCACCGAGCCATTGACCCGCCACCGCACCAGCGCAACGCCGACCGCATCGGTCGCGGTGGCGCTGAGGGTCACGATGCCGGTGGAGATTGCCGGCACGGTGCCGAGCGTGATCGCCGGCGGAGTCGAATCTCCCGACGGCAGCGCGGCAGCGGGCAGGGCGCCGGCGTTGATCCAGGCCTTGATGCCATCAATCAAGTGTTGCGGCAGTGGCGCGCGGCCCAGTGGCATGCGATTGCCGGTGATGCCGGGCGTGCCCTCGATCTTGCGGGCCAGGTAGCTGTTGGGCGCCTCGCCTGGCGCGATGCGCCGCAGCGTCGGTTGCTCGACGGAAGCGGCACCCACCAGGTTGGCGTAGGCGTTGGCCGCTTCCATGTTGAGGCCGGCCGCAGGCGTGGCTCCGGCGTGACACCCGGACAGTGCGCAGCTGGAGTTCAGTACGCGCAGCTGGATATCTGCGAACTGCAGTGGCGTGACACCCGCCAGTTCCAGCTGACCCCGCACCTCGCCGGTCGGATTGGCGGGTGTATGGACATTGACGTACAGGGTGCCGTTGCGCCACGCGTTCAGCTGCGCGGCAGTGAGCAGCACATTGGCCGCCGACCAGCGCTGAGTCGTGACATCCAGCGTCAAGGGAATGGCCACCGCGCCCGCGACCGCCCGCGCCCCGGTGTGAATGTGCGCATCCGTGGCGGTGGCCAGCCCCGTGGTGTTCACATGGGTGGTCAGGCGGCTGGTGGCGAGATTGACCGTGGTGGTGGCGCGCGCCGAGGCAGTGGTGGTCACGGCTGGAACCTCCTGCGAGCCCGTCAGGTGCGTGACAAGCATCTGCACATTGGGCGGCAGGATCTGGCCACGGATCAGGCCTGCCGGAGCCGCCGCGTTGTGGACATTGGCGTAGAAACCACCGTCCTGCAGTGCTGTGACCTGGGCAGAAGTGAGGGTCGCGCCATTGGATTTCCATAAACCCAGGTTGGTCGCATCGCGCTCGAGCCCCACGACAACCGGGCCGGCAATGCCGCCGAAGCCCTGGTGCAGGTGTGCCGCCGTGGCGTCGTCGATGCCGCTGCCATTCATGCGCGCATCGATCGCGCCGGTGGCGGTGGCGATGGTCACGGCCACCGTGCCGCGTGCCGCAGTGATCTGCGGCGAAGGCGCTTCCTGTTCTCCGGACAACTGGCCGAAGTACACCACGTAGCCGCCGGGTACAACCTGACCGCGGATTTCCCCGCCGGGATTCAATGGCGTGTGGACGTTCAGGTAGGTGCCCGCGCTTTGCAGCGCATCGAAGTCGGCCTGGGAAAGTGTCGCGTCCTGCGCGAACCAGCGTGTCGGTACGGCACTGTCCCTGGCCAATGCCACGGCGATGCCACCGTTGCTGCCGGCCACGGCGCGATGCAGATGCGCGGCTGTCGCGTCATCCGCCCCGGTGACATTGACGAAGATCTGGGCGACTCGTGTGGCCGTGTTCAGCGTGACGGCCGCGCGCCCCCGCGCCGCCGTATTCACGATCGGAATCTCCTGATTGCCCGCCATGTCGACCAGGTGCAGCACGGTGCCGGCTGGCAGCAGCTGGGCGCGAACCTGCCCGCCCGGCAGGGCGGCTGAATGCACGTTGAAGTACAGGCCGCCGGCCAGCAGCCGATCCACGCTGGCCTGGCTCAATGACGCGCCGGCAGGTGCGTTCCAGCGGCCAACCACCGTCGGGTCTGCCGTGAAGCCGATGAGCACGGGTCCGGTGGTGCCTGCAAAGCCGTTGTGGATATGCGCATCGGTCGACGTGAAGCCCGAGATCGTTACGGCACCGGTGACTGCACCAGTGGCAAGGTTGACGGTGACGGTGCCAGTGCCCGTTCCGCCAGCAGTATTGGCGGGTACTTCTTCTGCGCCGGCTGGCGCCAATGAGAATTGCGCGAGGTTTCGCACGGCCACGGCGACCGGCGCGGACGTGCCCCTATTGTTGAGTACATCGCGGGCAACCGCAGTGATCGTATGCGACCCATCGTTCACGCTGCCGGTGTTCCAGGTCAGCGTATAGGGCGCGGCCGACACGCTGCCGATGGACGTGCCATCCACCAGGAATTCCACGCTGGTGACAGCGACGTTGTCGCTGGCCGAGGCCGTGAGCGTTACGCTGCGGCTGACCGTAGTCGAAACCGTGCCGAGACTCACCGTCGGTGCAACGGTGTCCTTTTCGGAATGACAGCCCGCAAGCCATGCCATGGCAGCCAGAACGGTCCAGTAGCGTGTACGCATGTTGACTTCCCCTCGACGCTGCCTGGCCTTTACATCAATGGCTCTCGCGCGTCGCATCTTTGTTGTAGGTGCACCGTGAGTACCTCGGGTGGTCGGAAGGGTTCATCCATGACATGAACCATTTTGCGAACGCAGGGCACCCACGCAGGGGAAAACGACAACAACAAAGGTGACTGCATGCCTCCGATTCAACTCTACCGGCACCGCGCCGCACTGGCGCTCGCGGGTGCAACCGTGCTGCTGACAAGCTGCACTCCGGGGGACGGTGTCGGCCTGGACGCCAATGGTCGCCCTCCTGGGGAGTCCGGTGGGGGGCAGCCGCCGGTGGTATCGGAAGCCAACGCCTTCCGCACCATTCAGGACACCATCTTCACGCCCATATGCTCAGTCTGTCATGCAGGTGCGTCGGCGCCGCTGGGGCTGCGACTTGACTCGGCCAACGCGTATGCCGCCATAGTCAATGTGCCGTCAGTGCAGGTGTCATCGTTGCGCCGTATCAATCCGGGTGACCCCACCAACAGTTATCTGCTCCAGAAAGTGGAGGGTCGTGCCGCCGTGGGCAGTCGGATGCCTCTGGGTGGCGGGGCCTTGCCGCAGGCCAGCATCGACCTGCTCAGGAACTGGATTGCCGCGGGCGCCAAACCGCCTGCGGCTTCACTCGTCGCGCCGGATGGGCTGGAGGTGACCTCCACCATTCCCGCCAACGGGGAAGTGTCGGTGTCGATGGTCAATGAAGTCACCGTCGTGTTCAGCGAGCCGGTGGATGTGGCGCTTGCCCTCGCGGCGAACCAGGTGCAGCTGCTTGCCGAGCGGACCGGTGAGCGCATCGCACTGCAGTCCATCACCCTGCAGGAAGGCAACGACAGTGTGCTGAAGGTGAGGCCTGCGGCCGCGCTGCCGCCTGGCAGCTACGAGCTGCGCCTCAATGGTTCCGGTGCTGCCCGGCTGGCAGGCGTGAGCGGCCGCATGCTGAAACGAGACTTCAGCGCGGCATTCCTGGTTACGGTCGGAGGCGCACAATGAGTCCCCTGATTCTGTCGCGGCTGGTGCCGTCCCTTGCGCTCATCGCAGCGCTGTTCATGGCGCCGTCGGCGCGTGCCGAACCCTATCTTGCTGTCCAGTCGGGCCTCAAGTGCGCCCAATGTCACGTCAACCCGACTGGCGGAGGTCTGCGCACGCCCTTCGGCAATCTGTGGGCGCAAACCCAGCTTGCCGCGAGAAAGCTGGGTTCGAACAAGGATCCGTGGACCGGGCAGGTGGGGCAGGTGCTCAGCATTGGCGGCAACGTTCGGGCGAATTACTCGTCCATCCAGGTACCGCACCAGCAGTCCAGCAATGCGTTCGAGTTGCAGGAAGCCCGCTTGTACCTGGACATGGCGCTGATCCAGAACCGGCTGTCGGTGTATCTGGATGAACGCATGGGTCCCGGCAATGCCGATGAGCTGGAAGCCAACATCCGGCTGTGGCTCAAGCCCGGTTCGTTATACATCAAGGCCGGCCAGTTCTACCTGCCGTTTGGCTGGCGTCTTGAAGACGACAACGCCTACGTGCGCCAGCTATCCGGCATCAGCATGCAGACGCCTGATCGCGGTGTCGAAATCGGCATGGACAGGGGCCAGTGGAGCCTGCAGCTTGCCGTTACCAATGGCGCCGCAGGGGGTCCGGAGGTGGATGACGGCAAGCAGGTCACCGCGCGGTTGGAATTCGTGCCGGGCGCCTGGCGCGTGGGCATCAGTGCCATGCACAACAACGTGCCCGAGACGGTGGGCGACCGGACGGGTGTGGGCGCTTTCGGCGGATACCATTGGCGCCAGTTCTCGCTGCTCGGCGAGATCGACCTGTTCAAGGACAAGGGGCTAGGTGCCAGCGGCCGGGATCTGATGGCTTCGTTCGCCGAGGCCAACTGGCGCATGCGCCAGGGCCACAACCTGAAGCTCACCTACGAGTGGTACGAGCCTGATCGCGATGTAAGCGAGGATGAACAGGCGCGCACCAGCCTGGTGTACGAATGGTCACCCATGGAATACCTGCAGGCGCGCTTCGGATTCCGGTACTTCCACGGAATTCCGCAGAACGACTTCCAGAATCGGCGCGAGCTGTTCCTTCAGCTGCACGGATTCTTCTAGTTACCGCAACGCCGCCTGAATCGCGCGGGCGGCGTTGATTTCCGGGGTCCTCGATGGGCGCTTATCCGCGGTCAGCAGGAGGATGCCGGGCAGCCGCGCCGCCAAGCCGGCACGTTGCGCGGCAGGAACTTTTTCCAACATCAGCGCCACGACGCCGGTCACCAAGGCAGTCGAGATGGAAACGCCCGAGGCGAAGTCGTAGCCGTTTCCCGGCGCGAGCGTGAGAACTTCGTTGCCCGGTGCGGCAACACCACGCAGGGCACTCGCGGACTCATCCGCGTTTTCTACGGAAATGACTCCCGACACGCCGGCAGGAAACTGCATTGCAATGATGTTCTGAGTGGGTGCCGCGCCGACGACCAGTATTCCCTGCGCCATTGCCTGGCGCAGCAGATTTGTCAGCAGCCGATCGGCTGGACCGGCCAGGCTCAGGTTGATGATATCCACGCGCCGCCGTATGGCGGACTCCAGCGCCGCGGCAAGGGTGAGGCTGCTGCAGACTGCATCCCAGTGGGAACTGACTTCCCAGCAGGCCTTGAGGCCGATCAGGCGAGCTTGCGGGGCAACGCCCCGGATGCCCCGACCATTGGCCGCGTTGGCAGCGATCGTGCCGCCAACCGCTGTGCCATGATGATCCTGTCGATACCGCGACGTATCCGCGTCCACAAAGTTGTCCGTGGCCTCGATGCGGCCCTGCAGCTCTGCGTGTTGGTAGTCGATCCCGGTATCAATAACCGCGATGCGCACGCCGCGACCCGAAGCCATCTGCTGCGCAGCCGGCAGGCCGATCCGCTGGGTGGCGCGTTGAATCGCCTCATAGGGATCAACGCCGGCCGATGCTACAGGTTCGCCCAATGTGCGGAACTCATGCATCGCGTCGGCATCTTTGATGCGGCGGTCCTCATGCATGCGCGCGACCACGGCATCGCGGGTGGCGGCATCAGCAGCCCGATACACCACGCAGTGGACGCCGAGGGACTCGATGTACCAGTCGGTGACGCGCGTGATGCGGTAGTCGTGCTCGAATCGGGTCATGAGCCGGCGTGCATAGGCCGACCCCGCGTACCCGGGGCGCTGCGCCCGCAGCGCCGGTGTCGCGCCAGCCTCAATGCTCAGCGCCGGAAGCTCGACACGGAACGTCACCACGATCTGCAGTGGAACCTGCGTGCTGTCCTGCACCCCAATTGATCCGAGATGCTCCATGCCGAGTGCTGCCGTCTGCAGCGGGGGCGCGGTGGCGCAGGCCGTGGTGAGTCCCACGCCGATCAGTCCAGAAATGATGGCCGCGCGCATGGGTTACCTCCCGCCAATCGGCTCCACCAGCAGCAACTGCGGCATCGCACGCAGCCGCGCCAGCGCCTGCTGTCGCAATGATTCCTGGTCGAGCTCGAATGTGTAGACGCCCTGTTCGGACGGGCCCGAAACCACGCGCGCCCCCTGATCCCGCGCAATCTGCGCGATGGCCGCCGGTGTGGCGTCGGGGGCCGCCGCCACACGCAAAGCGAATCCGGATGGAGCTGGCCCAGGATGCGCAGTTGCGACGGTATGAAAGTCAGGGGCGCTGCGATTCCGGTCCCAAAGCAGCTGGGTCAGCAGCACAGCCATGACCGTAAGTGCCGCGGCCTGACCGACGACGACCCAGCGCAGCAGCCGCGAGGGTGTCGACGAAGGTTCATGCCCGCCATGTCCGTCACCCAGCGATTTTTCAAAACGCAGCCACGACTCCTCGGCGTCGGGCGCTGACAGGGAGCCGGACCTGCGAAGATGCCGCAGCAGCGCCTGCTCGCCCAGCAAACGTTCCCGACAGTCTTCACACGTGTGCAGATGCTCTTCCACCCGCGCCCGGTCCGCCGGCGTTGCCGTGTCGTTGACATACCAGGGCAACAGCGCTTCGAGTTGCCCACAGTGTATGGATGACGTCATTCGCTCCTGTCCTCGTCGTTCCGCTGCCTGCTGCCCGCTCTGGCCAGATGCCGCTGCATGTGTATTCGCGCATGATGGAGGCGCGTTTTCACCGTCCCTACCGGACAATCGGAAATCTGCGCGATCGCCTCGCAGGTCTCGCCCATGAAATACGCCAGCTCCAGTGTCATTCGATGTTCGGGCGACAACTGCGCCATGGCAGTTTCGATCCAGTCGCTAGTCTCCAGTTGCTCCGCGAATGACACCGCCATGGCGGCATCGGCTTCGAACTCATTCTTGTCGTCGAGCGATCTGTTGTGCCCGGGCGCATGCCGGCGCTGCGTGGCGAGACTCTTGAGCGCGCGGCGATAGGCGATGCCGGTGATCCAGGTGGACACGCGAGACTCTTCCCGGAAACTCGCTGCATTGCGCCATACAACCCACATGGTGTCGTTCAGGATCTCTTCGGATAGTTGGGTGTCGCGCGTAACCCGCATCAGGAACCGGATCAGCCGCCTATGGTAAGTAGTGTAGAGCTGCCGCAGCGCGCGACGGTCTCCGCGTGTCACCGCCCGCAGTAGCTCAGCATCTGCATCTGTTGTCACGGTATGAGTTCCCAGGGCGGGCCTTCGGGTTCAACGCGCGCACAGTGAAAACAAGTGATGCGCGTCACAGTCAGTGAACGCGCCACGCGAGCGAGGCAATGAGCTTGTTGCGGGTGTAGGGCCTGGTGAATAACTCCTTGGCATGAGCATCGACCTGCACATAGTTCAGTGCGAACGAAGCCCTGCCACGCGTCGCAACCGCGCCCGCGCTCCAGAAGAAATAGCCTTTTCCGATCCCATCGGACAAATCGTAAAAGCCGAG
Organism: Gammaproteobacteria bacterium; assembly: GCA_031424095.1. GTDB lineage: Bacteria > Pseudomonadota > Gammaproteobacteria > Steroidobacterales > Steroidobacteraceae > ZC4RG30. The sequence goes on along the minus strand of JANPGU010000048.1, from coordinate 6,082 downwards.
CGCCACCGTCCCAAGCACACTGCGGTGCAACGCGTAGCTGAGCTGCGTCTCGCCGGTGAGGGTGCGAAAATCGCTGACGGGCCGGCCGCGGAAAAAAATGGAGTAGTCAGGCGAGTACTGCAATCGCAGTCTCAGCATCGAGCGCCACTCGGCCTCGAGTGTTGCTTCGGTGTAGTCGTACGAGAACCCGCGGATGTTCCGCCAGAACGCATAGCGCGCGACGCTTGCGCCCAGTTGCCAGTCGTCATTCAGCGCACGATGGCGACCAAGATACAGCGCCAGCTCGCGTGAAGGTCCCGGGCCCCGGTTGAGGTTCATCGTGGAGCCGCGCGCTGCTGCCTGCCAACCCGATCCGAATCCATAGCCAAGTTGGGCATTGATCACAGGCTCCCCCAGCGAGCGAGCCAGTCCGTGGGCCGCATATTCGCTGGCCATGCCCAACGCGATCGAGAGTCCGTGCCCGGCATCGTCGGCCTTTGAAATCGCCGCGGATTGCGCCGCGGCGGATGACGTGGCCAGCAGTGCCAGGACGGCACTCCATCCGACCCACGCCGCGACAGCTGCGGACGTGCTGCCGTGCAACAGCAGTTCAGGAACCATTAATTTGTCGACATTCAGGGCAGCCCGCTCCAAGGTATATCCAGACCAGTTGCCGGTCCCCCGGCAGGACTGATCCGGGCGCTTTGTGAAGTATGCCCTGCGTCGATGTGGTTGGGTGGGGATCCTGGACATTGCTCCTCGCTACAGCGGCTTCCCATGGCCAGATGAAGCCGGAGCAGGCGGAGATCGCTGCACTGAGGAAGGAAGTCGCCAAGCTCAAGATGGAGCGCGACATTTAAACAAAAGCTTCTATGCCTGGCTGGTGCGAAGACCCAGCAAGCGATGGACGATCAGATCGGCGCCGATGGCTGGTCTGGCCAGCACGCGCGCATTCATCACGAGCGGCTTTCCTTGAGCATGTTGCAGAAGAGGGCGCCCTGTTCAATGGCGTCGCTCAACGCGATGTGCGTGTGCGGCAGGTCGTCGAACCACCTCTTCGGCATGTTTCGTTTGGAGCTTTCCCGGTAGTTCGTCTTGAGCACTGCCATCGCGAATGACTTGATGTCGAGCGCGGAGTGGCTGAAGGGGCTCTCCCCGACGAACTTCATCAGGTACCAGTAGACGAACAGGAAATCGAAGCCAGCCGGGTAGGCCACGAAAACGGGCTTACCCTCCAGCGTTCTGATCCATGTGACGAAGCGCGTCATCGCGAGTTCGGGTGCCTCCTGGTCTTTGCGGCAGGCGGCCCAGGCTTCTGCCTGGGTTACCCACCATTGGGCTGTCTTCGGATGCGACTGTGCGCCAGGCAGTGTTTCCAGATTTGCCGCGAAGGTGGATACGCCAGCAGCCGGCGTGCTCGACGCGAGCCGTACGTTTGCCCGGGAGCAATCCGGATTGAAGCACCGATATGCCTTGGTGCTTCATACCGATCAACCGCACCCTCATGTTCATCTGGTTGTGAAGGCGATGAGTGAGCAGGGGAGGCGGATGAACATTCGCAATGAGACTTTGCGGGAGTGGCGACGACAGTTCGCAAGTCACCTGCGGGCGCAAGGTATCGCAGCCAATGCGACGGAGCGGGCAGTGCGGGGAATCACCAATCCCCGGAAGAGCGATGGCATCTATCGGGCAATGCGCGCGGGTCGGTCTACCCACATGCGTGGGCGCGTGGAATCCGTTGCTGCTGAATTGCGTGCAGGTAGCTTGCAGGTTGAGACCGGCAAGAAACGGATTCTCGAAACCCGCCGGGACGTGGTGGGGCGTTGGTTTGGAGTTCGAGATTCACTTCTAGCCGACGGCAGGGAAGGGCTGGCGAACGAAGTCGAGCGTTTCACCGCAGGCATGCCGCCGACCCGGACGGAGCGAGAATGGTTGGCGCTGGCTCTGACCGAACAGCTTCGGGAACGGGGGCGACAGCAGCCAATTGCGGTAGGCAGATGATCTACAGCTCAGAAACAGGGTTATCGTGGCGATTTAACCCTATTTATGGATATGATTACCCCATTCCCGCAGCCCTGGGGGCGAAAGTGCATTCCCTGACCGCGCAGTTTCTGGCCGGACTTCGATTCGGCACCGAACAGGCAGCCACCCTGCGGGCTATCGGCGAATTCAGAGGCCGTCAGGAGCTTTTCTACCGGCAGGCCCCAGAAGTCCTCGCGGGGTTGCTGGAGGTCGCCAAGATCGAGTCCAGCGAGTCCTCGAACCGACTGGAAGGCGTCAATGTGCCCCCGGACCGCATCCGACGACTCGTGGTCCATCAGGGCCAGCCCCGCAACCGTTCTGAACAGGAAGTCGCCGGGTACCGCGATGCGCTGGCGCTGATCCACGACTCAGGACGGGAGATGCGCTTCACCCCGAATGTGCTGCTCCAACTGCACAGCATGCTCTACAGGTACATGCCGAATCCGGGCGGGCGCTGGAAGCCGACCGACAATGACATCGTAGAACGCAGGCCCGATGGAACCGCCCGCGTACGGTTCAAGCCGGTGCCGGCCCATCTAACGCCGATGGCAGTGGAGCAGCTAGCAGCCAACTACACGTTGGCTGCGCAGATGCCCCAATTGGATTCCCTGATCATCGTGCCGCTGGCAATCCTGGATTTCCTTTGCATCCATCCGTTCGCGGACGGCAACGGCCGCATGTCGCGATTGCTGACGCTGATGCTGCTGTATCACTTCAACTACGAAGTAGGCAGATACATCAGTATCGAGCGCGTGTACGAGCAGACCAAGGAAGGCTACTACGAGACGCTGGAGGCGAGCTCTCAGGGCTGGCATGAGGGCCGCCACGACCCGAACCCTTGGCTGAACTACTTTTGGGGCGTGATGCTTCGCGCGTACCGGGAATTCGAAGAGCGCGTCGGAGAAGTCAGGACGCGAAAGGGATCCAAGTCCGGGCAGGTGAGGGAGGTCGTGCTGGCGAAACAGATCCCGTTCTCCATCTCCGAAATCGAAGCGGATTGCCCCGGCGTTTCCCGAGAAACCGTGCGGATCGTGTTGCGCGAGATGAGCCGGGAGGGATTGATCGCATCCACCGGCAAAGGGCGCTCTGCGAAGTGGGTGCGGAAGTCGTAACGGATCTAGATGACAAACTCACTAGACCAAACCTGGGCGTGGCGACCAATGGGTTTGCACCGAAATTCCCGGGAAACCGCCACTTCTACATTCCTAAATGTTGGCGCAGTCTCGGAGCCATAGCTGAAACTCTGCAGGTGGGCGTCGTGAACAGCACATTTTTTGGTTTGCTCGCCGAATTCGGTGAGGCCAACATCCCGCTTGAACACGTGGCGCCGAAGTATTTCGGTCTTAGTAGTGCTGAAGCCCGGCGCAGAGCCCCATCCAAGCAGTTGCCGTGTCGAGCTTTTCGGCTCGGCGGTCAAAAGTCACCTTGGTTGGTCAGTGCCACAGATCTCGCTGAACTGATTGATTCGCGTCGCCAGAAGGCCGGTTAACAGCTCTGGATGACTTGCGCGGTTTGTCCCTCCGGTCGCTTGCTGCCGATGCTGCGATATCCCGAAGATTCTCTGGTTTCAGGTTTGTGTAGCGCTTGAGCTCGTTCCAGGACTCGTGCAGCGTGAACTGGGCGACCTCATGGATCTGGTAGCCCCGCTCGAACAATCGGCTGGTCGCCTCGTGCCGCAGGTCGTGGAAACGCAAATCCTCGATTCCCAGCAAGTTGCAGGCTCGCGTGAAAGCGGCACCGACGCTCTTGGGGTCAAAGGGGAATATGTATTCGCTGGACCTGGGTTGTGCGGTCACAAGCGCCCAGGCCTCGGGCGTGTACTTGAATCGCCGTTGATTCCCATCCTTGTCGGTCGGGTGCTTGGCGTCCCTGACCATCCCGGTCCGTGCCGTCCTGTCGTTGTCGCGCCATTCCAGACGGCAAATCTCGGACTCTCGGCGGGCCGATGCGATGGCGAAATCCATGATGACTTCCATGGGTATCTCCGCGCGGCGGTCGCGCTCCTTGAAGTGCTCGCGCAGTCGGGCAAGTTCGTCGGCAGTCGGTCGTCGGTTGCGTCGCTTGGGCATGCCGATCAGCCGCAGCTCGCGGCAGGCGGACCGCGCCTGCTGCACGATCTCGGGACTCACCGGAAGCTCCCGAACGCTCTTCGCCGCCCTCAGAACAACTCCGATCCAGATCAGGTCGTTGATCACGGTCGCGGGTCCGGCACCCTCCGTACGGCGGAACTGCACATGCCGGATCAGGTCGGCAGAGGTGAGAGTGTGAGTAACGGTCTTGCCGAGCGGATGCCGCTCCAGAAATTCAAGATGAGTCTGCTTGCTTCGCTGCCAGCGAGAGATTGTTTCGAAAGTGTCTATGTACCACCGGATCAATTCTGCGAGCGTCGGTGTGCTCACCCGGAGGCGAACCAGCTCTGCCGGGTTTTCGAGGGCGACTTCGCGGTGCTTGGCCCAACTCAGGGCCGCGGTGCGATGCGTGAAGGTCCTGCTTTCCCGGTGCGTCACCGTCGTGCCGCAGCGAATGCGCACGATCGCGGTATAGCGGGTCGAGCCGTTCGCCTGTTTTCGTGCCTTGATCGTCGCCATGGTGAATTTTGAGGAGACAAGAGGTGTGGAAATCATTCTTGTCCCCTTTATGTCCCCTCAGCAACCAGTAAACTCCCCGGAATACGCAAGAATCCCGCAGAAACGGCACAAGTGGAAAACGCTTCAAAAATAGGCATTTCTGTCGAGAAACGCAGCGATTTGATTGATCGCCGCATCAGCGTCGCCCCCATGATGGATTGTTAGGAATCCACTGGTAATTCAACGGGTTAAGTCTTCAATGGTGCGGATTGGTATCACCAATCCACAACCAGGAGATACCGAATGTCCACAGAAACTCCCCAGCGCATCCCGCTGGATCGCCACAACATCAACGCCGTCTGTGCCGAGTTCGCCAAGCGCCCTGACGGTGACCGCTACCGCCTTCACGTCGAGACCGACAAGCACGGGAACACCGTGGCCTGCCTGTACCGCTGCCACCTGAGGGCGGTGTCATGAAGGCCAAGAAGAAGGCCGTCGCCGCCAAAGCGACAACCCCGAATCCCAATCGACACGACTTCCTCGAAATGTCGATGGAAGTGGAGCAATGCGCCGACACGCTCACCATTGCCAGCCAGGACGCGGAGACCCTCGATAGCTTCCACCAGGAGAGATTAAGCGGCGTGGTCCGCCTTGTGGCCCGAGACCTTGCCCGCCTGCAGCAGCGGCTCACATCGCTGTATGACGAAACGGGTGCGTCATGAAGGCCAAGATAAAAGCCACAACCCAGAGAGTCACGCCCTTTGCACTTGAGGATGCGCGTATGCGCCTGGAGCGTCAGCACGTCCACCTGTGCGACGTGGTCAACATGCTGGCGCAGATCAACGCCAGCGGTAACACGCAGAGCTGCATTGACATCGCTTCTCGCGAGCTTCTATCGGCAGGATTGGAACTGCACTACGTCGGCAGCAAACTGCTGGTGGCGACATGAGCCGCGCAGGTAAGCCGCCTCCGGTACAGCTGCGGGCAGTGCCTGATTCTGCGCCACAAGATTCAGTGGTGCGCCTGAACTCGGCATTGGGCGACATAGCGATTAAGCTGCGCCAGATCCGCGCCATCGCGGACCTGATCGACATTGCCGACCCCTCCATGCTCTACGACGACGCGGTGAAGATGGCGGCCTTCACCATCTGCGATCTGGCGAGTGATGGCATTGAGCTTGCCGAGGAGAAACCAACGTGAGTGGTGGGCTGCGTGTATCCGTGGATCTGCAGCCGTCGCTGGAAGTACGGCTGGAAGCGGCGCGCGAACTCCATGCCGAATGCCTGGAGCACTTGAACTGCGACGATGTCGACAAGGCGTCGGAACTGGCCTACCGGGCGTTCTTGGTCCTCAACGCATGGGAACATCCGGACGTGCCTTACACAGGTCTGTATCCCACGCTGGTTAGTGACATTGGGTTTGCGCTGTACTGCTTCCTGGCAGACCACGGCGTGGACGCGCTGCCGGGACGCTGATTACGAGGCCGCCTCGCGAGGGGCGGTCTTGTTTGGGGG
>JANPGU010000047.1:0-3685 GCA_031424095.1 Gammaproteobacteria bacterium | reverse complement strand
AGAGCACCCAATTGAGCATGTCGGCCGACAGGCGCTCGCGGCCCGAGGCCAGGTGCTCGCCGCGGCAGAAGGCGGCGAAGTCGATCGGCTGTTCGCTTTGCGCATGCCACTGGCGCAATGTGCTCACACGCTCGGTGCCATGGCCGGGCACGATGAAGTCGAACGCCGTGGCGATCACGCGCTCGGCCGGCACCCAACGGCGGCCCACGCCATCGGCCTGCACGCGGCCACCGAAGCCGACGAACCAGCGCAGCTCCGGGCGGTGAATCTCCCACGGGTTGCCGCGCTTCAACCAGTCGTCCGGCGTTTCGACCTGTCGGCCGCCGGCAATCTGCTGCGCGAACATGCCGTACTGGTAGCGCACGCCGTAGCCGAAGGACGGCAGGCCGAGTGTGGCGAAGGAGTCGAGGAAGCAGGCCGCCAGGCGGCCGAGGCCGCCGTTGCCGAGTGCTGCGTCGGCTTCGCGTTCCAACGCGTCGGGCAGCGGTGTGCCGGCGCGTTCGGAGGCTTCACGCAGGGCGCCGTCGAGGCCGAGTGCCGCGATGGCGTTGCCGAGCGCGCGGCCCATCAGGAACTCCATGCTCAGGTAGTGCACGCGGCGCGCGGTCTTGTTGGCGCGGTCGGCCGCCTGTGTGACGGCCCAGCGCTCGGCGAGCAGTTCGCGGCTGGCGTGCGCGGCGGCCCACAGCAGCGCTTCGGGTGAGGCGGTGGCGCCGACCAATCCCGTGTCCGCGCGCTGCGACAGCTCGCGCTGCACGATCTGTTGAAAAGCGGTGGCCAGCTTGGCGGGGGTCTTCTTGACGGTGGAGGTCATGCGGTGATCATCGGTGATGGGCCGCTGAACTTCTGCAGTTCGGGCCGGGGCCCGACGCGGGGCGGCCTTTTTGGCGGCCGGGCGTGCGGGAGCGACAACGGATTTTGACTTCGAAACCATGTAGTAATCCTACATCGGGTTAACCCGAGAAATTGATCAAGCTGTTGATTTGATTGAGTTTTGGCGGTTTTCCAAGGGTGGAGGTGGCGTTGTGAAAGCGCGCCTGCCTTTGTATATTCTCTACAAACAGGAGGCCGCGAGTGGCAAATGTGGAGCTGGCCGGCGTCCAGAAGGCGTACGGCGATGTGCAGGTGCTGCGCGACATCGACCTGGAAGTCCGCGACGGCGAGTTCATGGTCTTCGTCGGCCCTTCAGGCTGCGGCAAGAGCACGCTGCTGCGCACGATCGCGGGGTTGGAAGACATCACCGGCGGCACTCTGAAGATCGGCGGGCGTGTCGTCAACGACATTCCGCCGGCCGAGCGCGGCATCGCGATGGTCTTCCAGAGCTACGCGCTGTACCCGCACATGGACCTGTACGAGAACATGGCCTTCGGCCTGAAGCTGGCCAAGATGCCCAAGGCCGAGATCGATGCCGCGGTCAACAACGCCGCGAAGATCCTGCACATCGACCATCTGCTGCAACGCAAGCCGAAAGACCTGTCCGGCGGCCAGCGCCAGCGTGTGGCCATCGGCCGCGCCATCGTGCGCAAGCCTGAGGTCTTCCTGTTCGACGAGCCGCTGTCGAACCTGGACGCTGCGCTGCGCGTGAAGATGCGCTACGAGTTCGCCAAGCTCCACGAGGAGCTGAAGACGACGATGATCTACGTGACGCACGATCAGGTCGAGGCGATGACGCTGGCCGACCGCATCGTCGTGCTGTCGGTCGGCAAGATCGAGCAGGTCGGCTCGCCGCTCGAGCTGTACGAGCATCCGCGCAACCTGTTCGTGGCGGGCTTCATCGGCAGCCCGAAGATGAATTTTCTCGAAGGCACGGTCGGTACGGCTAGCAAGGACGAGGCCACCGTGCGGCTCGGCGGCGGTGGCAGCGTGCGCTGCCGGGTCGATGCGTCGCGCGCCAAGGTGGGCGACAAGGTGACGCTGGGCATCCGGCCGGAGCACTTTGCGCTCGGCGGCAGCGAGAACGGATTGCCGACGACGGTGACCTTTGTCGAGACCCTCGGCTCGGCCACGGTGGCGTACTGCGACTACCCGGGCTTGAGTGAACCGCTGACCTGCGAACTCGATGGCCGCGTGCGGCCGAAGAACGGGGCACAGGTCACGCTGTCGGTGCCCGCGGAGTCGTGCTACCTGTTCGACGCTGAAGGGCTCGCTTTCACGCGCCTGGCGCCGGGGCAGGTCGAACAACGCGCGGCATGACACCGTTGTCGATGATTGCCGCGGCCCTGGCGCTCGCGGTCTCGCCGCTGGCCGCGGCGCAACAACCGCTGCGCCTGCTCGTCTGGATCAACGGCGACAAGGGCTACAACGGGCTGCAGAAGGTCGGCGACGCCTTCGAGAAGGTCAGCGGCGTGAAGGTCGTCGTGCAGCACCCGGAGGCCGCGCCCGACAAGTTCCAGGCCGCGGCCGGCGCCGGCAAAGGGCCCGACATCTTCTGCTGGCCGCACGACCGCGTCGGCGAATGGGCCAAGTCGGGACTGATCGTGCCGATCAGCCCGCCGAAGAAGGTCCGCGACGAGTTTGAAGACTCGACTTGGAACGCGTTCACCTGGAACGGCCAGGTCTGGGGCTATCCGCTGTCGATCGAGGCTATCGGCCTGATCTACAACAAGGCGCTGGTGAAGACGCCGCCGGCCACCTTCGACGATGTGATCGCGCTCGACAAGGAGCTCGCCAAACAGAACAAGAAGGCGATCCTCTGGGTGCACAGCCAGAGCTTCTTCACCTTTCCGCTGCTCGCGGGCGCGGGCGCCACCGTGTTCGGCCGCGATGCCAAAGGCGGCTACGACGCCAAGGTCACGGGCATCAACAACGCCGGCGCGTTGAAGGGTGCGCAGATGTTGGAGCGCCTGGTGAAGGAAGGCCTGATGCCTGCCGGCGCCAAATACCCCGACATGGAATCGCAGTTCGCCGCCGGCAAGACGGCGCTGATGATCAACGGCCCGTGGGCCTGGGACAACGTGCGCAAGGCTAAGATCGATTTCGGCGTGGCACCGATTCCCGCTGTCGTGCCCGGCCAGCCGACAAAACCGTTCGTCGGCGTGCTCGGCTGCATGATCACCGCGCCGTCGAAGTTGAAGGACATCGGCCGCGAGTTCATCGAGAACCACGTGCTCAAGATCGAGAGCCTGAAGACCATCTCGGCCGACGTGTCGCTGGGCACGCCGGCCAACAAGGCCTACTTCCGGGAACTGTCGAGCGACCCGAACATCGCCGCGACGATGGCCAACGCCCTGGCCGGCGAGCCGATTCCCAACATCCCGGAAATGGGCCGCGTCTGGCCCGCGGTGGACGCGGCGCTGGAAGCCATCACGCAGGGCCGGCAGTCGCCGAAAGAGGCGCTCGATGGGGCAGCGGCGCGGGTGTTGACGAAGTAGCGCGCCATCATGATTGCCCGCGTGATCACCGTCGCCGCATCGCTGGCCCTGCTGTGGATGGTCTTTGGCCTCTTCACCGCCGGCCAACCACTGGTGGCGATCGGCGTGATGATTTTCGGCAGTACCGCGATCGCGATCTACGGCACGGCGAAGTCGCTGGCTTGGCGCTACCTGTTTCCCGGCGTCGCCGGCATGTTGTTGTTCGTCGCCTTTCCGCTGCTCTACACGGTGCAGATCGGCTTCACGTACTACTCATCGGCGAATCTGCTGGAGTTCGTACGGGCGCGTGAGTTTCTGCTGTCGCAGTCCATGGC
>JANPGU010000046.1:0-3446 GCA_031424095.1 Gammaproteobacteria bacterium | reverse complement strand
GGCCGTCAGTACCCAGATACATCGTCGAACCCTGCATCTCACCCTCGGGCAGCGGCTCGTAAAGCGTCCAATTGAGGGAGCCGTTCTGCTGCCAGCTCTTGTCCTTGATGAATGGCGGGAGCAATGCGTCCTGCAGATCCTGCAGGTTTGGCCAGCGGAATTTCACCCCTGGCGCATTGAACGTGTTGATGTCTTCGTAGAGATACGGAATATCGTCCTTGGCGGTGTAAAGCGCGTTGTAGATGGCCTGATCGGACCCTGTCAGCGCGTTGAAGGCGCTGACCTGCCAGTCATAGATCGGCTCGCGCGTATCACCTCGCCCGCGCTCATGCACGTAGAAGGAAAGAATGCCGATGACCGCGAGCGTCGCAACAGCCAGTGCGAGACCTTCGTAACGCGCGCCCGCCGCGCGTACCTGCTGTGTGAGTGCGACCGTCATCAGCGTGCTACTTCTTCATGTCCTTGGCCTGCACCCAGAGCACGGCATCCAGCGACAGCTCTTTGCCCTTGTACTTCAGGTGGTCATCCAGGTTGAGGGCGCAGATTCCCCACCAGCCTGCCCTGGGCAGCCCAATGATCACCTGGCCCATCGCATCGGCGCGGATGCTCAGCGTCGAGTAGGCATCCTGCGGCGCCGTGGCCTTTGCTTCCGGATCGAAGCGGTGCGCATCGATCTGCGGCTCGTGATTCAGGTATTCGATTTCGATCTCGGCATGCGGCACTGGTTTGCCGCTGGACATGACGACCGCACGAAATACTCCGCCCACCCAGTTCGCGTAGGGCTTGTCGAGCGGCACGATTTCGACCGGTAAGCCCAGCGGCTCGTCCCAGCCACCTGGCAGGCCACCGATGTTCGCCATGGTCTTGGTGATCTGCTGGATGTACTTGTCTTCCTGCGACTCGTAATAGGGAGCAGGCCGCAGCACGAAGGTGTAGTCACCCAGTGAGCGGGTAACGCTGCGAGGAAGGTGGGCGACGAAAGCTGCCGCCTTGCTGTCGCCGCCCGACCACTCGATCGGCTCCAGGTATTGCATCAGGTCAGTCGACTTGCGCTCTGCATCGCCCCGCTGACCGACGACGTAGAACGCTTCCGGCTTGCCCATGTCCATGGTGAAGCCGCTGTCGAAGGGATGCGAAAAGACCAGTGCGAAGGGTATCGCCGCGGATTCCTTCAGGGCGGCTTCCGGCGTATAGAGAAGCTGAAAATGCGCATACGCCGCGTTGCTTGCCAGGCCCGCCAGCAGTGTGCCGAGCAGGCCGACAGAAAGGCGAGCCCCGCTCCCGGCGCGGTGCATGCTCCTACTTTTCAATGTCGCGACCATCGATGGTGACTATGTGGCCTTCGCCAGCGTTGAACTCCACCCGGAAGGTAACCTTCGGCTTGGGGAAGGTGAAGTTGCTTTCCTTGCTCATGACGCCTTCGAGCAGAACCTTGCCCGCCTGGTCAAAGACATGCAGTGGCACTCCGACAGCCTTGCCACCGTCACTGAATCCTGCCTCACAGGTGATCGTCTCGTCGGCATTCTCGAAGCAGCTGCAGATTGCATTGTGGCCGTATGCAACCATCGCTGCAGTCAGAGCCAGCGGCGCCAGTATCACGGCAATTGTCTGTGGCATCATTTGTATTCCCCTGGGGAGTCAGCTCGCTAACATGCAGACGCATTGTCGCGTCATTCAAGGCACAACGGGAAGTTGCGTGCAATTAATTCCATTTAATCTGATCGCGATGCCAGGCAGTGGTCCCTGTGTACTGCGCGCGAATTGCGCAATGGGCATGCGATTGGAAATGCATCTCGACATGCATCGCGCAGTGGATGTTGTCGCGCACCAGCGATGGCTCAGCGTGCCATCAGTCTGCAAGGTGTCTGCAGCATTGCGGGAATTCGCAATTCGTCGCGGTGTTCCAGCGTTAACATCGCGCGTTAGTAAACAGTTCCGCATACGTACCTCGGTGATTGCTGCATTGCACCACGATGATTTCGCGATCATGTTTCCTACCGGCCCTCTCATATGTGGCTCACAGCTTCTCTTACGCTTGCTGTATCTGCGGTGAACGATGCCTAGACGCAAGGACATCTGGCGCTGCGGCGTCGTCCGCCGCTCCGTGGCTGGCATCCTCGATGAGGGCTGGCATAACGCAGCCATCAGCTGGCTGCCGGAGGCGCCTCGATTCTCGTTTCTCGCCGATCCATTTGGCTGGATTGCCGATGGTGTGCTGCAGATCTTTGCCGAGCGCTACGACTATCGTGCGCGCCACGGTGTCATCGACCGCCTGTTGCTCGACCAGTCGCTTGCCGTAGTCGACACGCAGCGCTGTCTGCACGAACCCTGGCATCTGTCATATCCACTGGTATTCGCAGGCGAGGGCGCAACGTGGATGCTGCCGGAAGCGCATCGATCCGGGGGGCTGACGCTCTATCGTGCCGGCCGTGACCTCGCGGACTGGCGAGCGGAGACCCGCATCAAACTGGACTGCGTACCCGTGGACGCGACACCCCTGTGGCACGCGGGTCGCTGGTGGTTGTTCTATTCGCCCGCCGACAGCAGGCTCACGAAGATTTCACACCTGCATGTGGCGAGCGCACCCTCGCTCTGCGGACCCTGGACGCCACACCCGCGCAATCCGGTTCGCGTTAACCGTGCATCTGCAAGGCCAGGCGGCCGGGCGGTGTTGATTGGAGGCCGGATCATGTTGCCGGTCCAGGACTGCACCACGACCTACGGTGGCGCAATCCGCCCGCTCTGGATCACGCAGCTGACGGAAGGCGAGTTTTCGGCGCAGTCGGGTGCAGCACTGGAGCTGCCGGCTACGGCCGGCGAATATTCCGCTGGCATGCACACACTGTCTGCCTGTGGCGATCTAACCCTGATCGACGTGAAACGCATTGACAGCAGCGTCGGCGGACTGCTGCTGGAACTCGGCCGCGCTATGCGGCGATCCGGCTGAGTATGGTTTCAACCGCCGCCACGAATCTTTGCCGGGAGAACTTCGTCAATCGAACGCGACGGCTGCAGATAGAGGTGTGGCTGCGCCAGCGACTCAGCAGCAGGCCGAGAATGGTGGCTCGACTGAGTGAAGTCCGGAGATGGATTGCACCGCAACCTTGGGCGGCAAGGCGCGGCCATCACGCCGCGCTGCTGCGCAGAATCAGTGCCCTCCTTGGCGAGCTGCCGGCGAAACGCTGGATGGCCTCTGCGGCGCGCATGCTGGATGGGCGTTCCGACAGGTCGAAACTGCGATCACGCATGCTGCGCTGTATCGCCTCATAGTGCGTGGCATGCGTGGTCGCTGTGTCGCGCAGCGCCTGCGCCAGCCCCGATGGACTTGAAACTACTGGGCCGGCTTTCCAGTGCTCGAAATTCGGGTCGTTCTCCCATGCGAACTGGTGACTGTTCAGAAACAGGCAGGGACGCGGCCGGTACAGGAATTCATACACCTGGCTGCT
>JANPGU010000045.1:0-13838 GCA_031424095.1 Gammaproteobacteria bacterium | reverse complement strand
TGCTTCGGCTTGCGCCTTCACTTCAGCGACGAAATCTTCCTTTTTCTTCTCGATGCCGGCACCGACCTCGAGACGCGCATAGCGCTGGATCGTGGCATTGGCGCCCTTGAGCAGCTTGTCGATCGAGACCTTGTCGTCCTTGATGAACGGCTGACCCAGCAGCGTGATCTCGCCCAGCCACTTGTTGAGGCCGCCTTCGACGATCTTCACAAGGATGGCATCGGGCTTGCCCTTGTTCTTCTCGTCGTTCTTCATGATTTCGACGCGGATGTCACGTTCCTTCGCCACGTCTTCCGCCGGCACTTCGGCCGCGGTGAGGTAGCGCGGATTGCTGGCCGCCACATGCATGGCGAGATCCTTGGCCAGCTGCGCATCGCCGCCTTCGATGGCGACCAGCGTGCCGATGCGCGTGCCATGCAGGTAGGTGCCCAGCAGGCCCGTGCTCTCGATCCGCTCGAAACGGCGCAGGCTGATGTTCTCGCCCAGCTTGGCGATCAGCGCGCGGCGCTTTTCATCGACCGTCTCGCCGGAGCTGAGCTTCTGCGCACCCAGCGCCTCGACATCGGCTGGCTTTGCAGCCAGCGCCACGGCCGCGACGTCCTTCGCGAAGCCGGTGAAGTCGTCACCGCGCGCGACGAAATCCGTCTCGCTGTTGATCTCGACCATCACCGCTGCACGCCCATCGGTACTGACGGCAGTGGCAATCACGCCTTCGGCGGCAACGCGCGAAGCCTTCTTGTCGGCCTTGGCCAGACCCTGCTTGCGCATGAGTTCGGCTGCGGCATCCAGATCGCCGCTGACTTCAACCAGCGCGCGCTTGCACTCCATCATGCCGGCGCCAGTGCGCTCGCGCAGCTGGCGGACAGTTTCTGCCGTTACGCTCACCGACGTGCCCCACCGCGCGGACCACCGCCTGGAGCACCCGCAGCAGGGCGACGACGGGCGGTGCCGATCGCTTCCTTGCCGCCCGCCTTCACGCCTTCGACCGCCGGCTCGTCGAGCTCGGTCTCGGCAATGACCACCGGCGCACCGGGGACGGCCTCGGGCGCAGCAGCAACGGCGGCCGGCCTGCGACGCACAGCAGCCTGGGGCCGCGGACGGCCACCCGGACGACCACCGGCATTGCGGCGCGGGGCTCCGGATTCGTCGAGCTCGACGAAGTCGTCTTCGCCGACGGCAACCTGCGGCACGGCGGCCTTGGCCTCGAGCGCGGCGTCGGCCACGGCTGCGGCATACAGGCTGATGGCGCGCATGGCGTCGTCATTGCCGGGAACGACGTAATCCACGTCTTCCGGCGAGCAGTTGGTGTCGACGATGGCGATGACCGGAATGCCGAGCTTCTTGGCTTCGTTGATGGCGATGCGCTCATGGCCGACATCGATGACGAACAGTGCATCCGGCAGCGAGTTCATGTGCTTGATGCCGCCCAGGCTCTTCTCGAGCTTGGCCATTTCGCGGCTGAGCTGCAGGGCTTCCTTCTTGCCGCGCTTGGCCAGCGCGCCGGATTCCTGCAGTTCGGTGAGGTCCATGAGTCGCTTGATCGACTGACGGATGGTCTTGAAATTGGTGAGCATGCCGCCGGGCCAGCGCTGGTTCACGAAGGGCATGCCGCTGCGCAGCGCTTCCTTCTGCACGGCATCGCGCGCCGAGCGCTTGGTGCCGACGAACAGCACGGTGCCGCCGTCACCCACGATGTTCTTGGCGAAAGCGATGGCTTCCGCGAACAACGGCTGGGTCTTTTCAAGATTGATGATGTGGATTCGGTTGCGTTCCCCGAAGATGTACTGAGCCATCCGCGGGTTCCAGAAACGGGTCTGATGTCCGAAATGGACGCCCGCTTCCAGCATCTGTCGCATTGACACGCTGGGCATAGCAATTTCCTTTAAACGTTCGGGTTGGGGACCTGTTGCGATTCCCTGGTGGCGATTCCTTGCGGAACACCCGGCCACCAGTGACGAAAAGCGCAGGGATTGGTTTGCCAAAAAAGGCCGCGCTTTATACCATGAAGTTCCTGCCCGGACAACGCCTCGGGCAGCCCCCGACAACTGCCCTCCTCCCAAAGATGCCCATCACGATCAAGTCCCCGGAAGATCAGCAGAAAATGCGCGTTGCCGGCCGTCTGGCGGCCGACGTACTCGACATGATCGAGCCCCATGTCCAGCCGGGGGTGACCACCGACGAGCTGGACCGACTCTGCCACGATTTCATCGTCCACCAGCAGAAGGCGATTCCGGCCAATGTGGGCTACAACGGCTTCCCGAAGACCATCTGCACCTCGGTCAACCACGTGGTCTGCCATGGCATCCCGAACGACAAGAAGCTGAAAGGCGGCGACATCGTCAATATCGACGTCACCGTGATCCACGAAGGCTTCCACGGCGACACCAGCCGCATGTACTTCGCCGGCAAGCCTTCAGTGCTGGGAGACCGGCTGATGCGGGTCACGCGCGAAGCGATGTGGGCGGCTATCCGCCTGGTGCGGCCGGGTGCACGCCTGGGCGACATCGGCAACGCCATCCAGACCCTCGCCGAAGGCGAAGGCTTCTCGGTGGTGCGCGAGTACTGCGGCCATGGCATCGGGCGCATCTATCACGAAGACCCGCAGGTGCTGCATTACGGGCAGGCCGGCAGCGGCACGCTGCTGCGCGAGGGCATGACCTTCACCATCGAGCCGATGATCAACGCGGGCAAGCGGCATGTGAAGCCACCGCTTGACGATGGCTGGACCGTCGTCACCAAGGACCATTCCCTGTCGGCGCAGTGGGAACACACCATTCTCGTCACCGCCGATTCATTCGAAGTGCTGACGCTCGGCGCGGCGGAACGCGCGCCAGCGGCAAAGGTCGCCTGATGGTTTCAATGTCACAGGCTTCGCTGGAAGATGACGATACCGGCGTGGGCTTCGAGATGCCGCAATGGCCGCTGCTCGACCGGCTGCCGCAGTTGCTGACCGCGGGCAATTATTCGGCGGAAGTCTGCCGCGCGCTGATTCAGGACGCGCAGACAGAACTGCGCGACCGCTTTACTGCCGAAGAGAGCATCGAAGTGCTGGTGCGCGCGCGCGCGCTGTTCATCGATGAGCTGCTGCGTGCCATGTGGCAGCACCTGCTGCAACCGCAGCTGGCCGCGGACCTCGCGCTGCTGGCCGTCGGTGGCTACGGCCGCGGCGAACTGCATCCGCATTCCGATGTCGACATCCTGATTCTCACGCCCACTGACCGGACGCTGACACCGGAGGACCGCAGCCAGCTCGAGCAGCTGATCACCTTCCTCTGGGATATCGGCCTGGAGGTCGGCCACAGCGTGCGCACCAGCGCCGAATGCGCCGAGGAAAGCGCTGCGGATGTGGGGGTGATGACCACGCTGCTGGAGGCACGCCTGCTGGTCGGATCGCAGACGCTGCTGGTCGAGATGCGCAATGCGCTGTCGCCTGACAAGGTGTGGCCTTCGCATCGGTTCTTCGAGGCCAAGCTGCAGGAACAGCGCGAACGGCATCTGAAGGCCAACGATACGGCCTACAACCTCGAACCCAATGTAAAGACCGGCCCGGGCGGACTGCGAGACCTGCAGACCATTGGCTGGGTTGCGAAGCGACACTTCGGCGTGCAGAGCCTGGACGAGCTGGTCGTGAAAGGCTTTCTGACACCGGCGGAACTGCGCAAGCTCAACCAGGCGCAGGACTTCCTGTGGAAGGTGCGCTTCGGCCTGCATGTGCTCACCGGCCGGCACGAAGACCGGCTGCTCTTCGATCACCAGATCCGGCTTGCCAGCACCTTCGGCTACGAGGACGCGACTTATACGCTGGCCGTCGAGCAGCTGATGCAGCGCTATTACCGCACGGTGCTGGATGTCAGCTTCCTGAACGAGCTGCTGCTGCAGGCATTCCGCGACGCCATCCTGCCTGGCGACACTGCCCCGCAGGTGCTGAACGCGCGCTTCCAGATCCGCAACGAATACCTGGAAGCCACCTCGCCGGATGTATTCGGTCGCGCGCCCTCCGCGCTGCTCGAACTGTTCTTCCTGCTGCAGCAGAATCCGCAGGTGCGTGGCGTCAGCGCCAACACCATGCGCGCGGTGGCGCGCCACCTGTGGCTGATCGACGAAGAATTCCGCCAGAACCCGCGCCATCACCGGCTGTTCATGGACATCCTGCGTGCGCCGGTTGGCGTGACGCATGAACTGCGCCGCATGAACACCTATGGCGTGCTGGGCCGTTACATTCCTGCATTCGGGCGCATCGTCGGCCGCATGCAGTACGACCTGTTCCATGCGTACACCGTCGACGCGCATACGCTGTTCGTGGTGAGCAACCTGCGGCGGCTGGCGATGCCCAAGTTCGACCATGAGCTGCCGAAGCTGTCGAGCCTGATGCAGCAGCTCCCGAAGCAGGAGATTGCCTATGTCGCGGCGCTGTTTCACGACATCGCCAAGGGCCGCGGCGGCGACCACTCCGAGCTGGGCGCTGTGGACGCCGAGGCTTTCTGTCTGGAGCAGGGGCTGTCGCCCTACGATGCACGGCTGGTCGCTTGGCTGGTGCGCCAGCATTTGACCATGTCGGTGACGGCACAGAAGAAGGACATCGGCGATCCGGCGGTGGTGAGCGAATTCGCGCGGCTGGTCGGCGACGAATCGCGCCTGGACTATCTCTATCTGCTTACCTGCGCGGACGTGCGCGGCACGAATCCCAAGCTGTGGAATTCCTGGAAGGCATCGCTGTTCCACGAATTCTACGAGAGCGTGCGCGCTGCCCTGCGGCGCGGCCTCGAGAGCCCGCTGGACGAAGAACAGCTGGTGGCCGAAAACAAGGAAGCCGCACGCGCGCTGCTGGCGCCGCGGAAGTTCGACCGGGGCGACATCGACCGCGCCTGGGCGCCGCTGTCCTCCACCTTCTTCCTGCGGCACTCACCGGAGGAGATCGCGTGGTTCACCGGGCTGTGCGCTTCGCGCGAAGGCGGCGCCGACGAACCCCTGGTGGCGGTGCAGGCCCACAGCCAGCGTGGCACCACCGCGGTGCTGATCTACGCACCGCATCGTCGCCATGGCTTCGCACGTGCCACGGCAGTGCTCGACCAGCAGGGGCTGACCATTGTCGATGCCCGCATCACGCCGGCTGCCAACGGGTTCAGCCTCGACATCTACCACGTGCTCGAGGACAACGGCACGCCGATCACCGACCCGGACCGCGTGGAAGACATGGAGCAGTCGCTGTGGAATTCGCTGCGCCGCCCCGAGGAATCCCCCACGCAGGTGTCGCGCCGTGCGCCGCGCCAGGTGCGCATGTTCAATACGCCGACGCGCGTCACCATCACGCGCGATGTGCGCAACAACCGTTCGGCGCTGGAGCTGGTGGCTGGTGACCGTCCGGGACTGCTCTGCGACGTGGGCAAAGTGCTGTGGGAAGACCGCATCGACCTGCAGGGCGCGCGCATCAGCACCATCGGCGAGCGCGCGGAAGACGTGTTTTACGTCACCGACACTGCCCAGCGGCCACTCGATGATGCGATGGCCGAGCAGCTCAAGAGCAAACTGATCGCAGCGCTGACGCGCACCTCCTGATCGCGATGAATCCGGGTTTCCAGCGGCTTGCTGCCTATCCGTTCGAACGCCTGGCCGTGCTCAAGCAGGCGCTGGTGCCGCCAGCGCGACTGCCACATATTCCACTGTCGATTGGCGAGCCGAAGCACACGCCGCCGGCATTCGTGCTGGACACACTGCGCGCGCACCTGGATGAACTCGGCAGCTATCCGACCACGCGCGGGCTGCCCAAGCTGCGCAATGCCGCCGCGCGCTGGGCCGAACGACGCTTCGCCCTGCCCGCGGGCAGTGTTGACGGCGACGCGCAGGTGCTGCCGGTCGCCGGCACGCGCGAGGCATTGTTTGCCTTCGCACAGGCCGTTGTTGATGCACGCGGCAGCGCGCCGGCGCCGCTGGTGCTGATGCCGAACCCGGGCTACCAGATCTACGAAGGGGCCGCCCTGCTGGCGGGCGCCGCGCCGCACTATCTCAACACCACGGCAGCCAACGGCTTTCTGCCAGACCTTGATGCGGTTTCGCCACAGACATGGCAGCGCTGCCAGTTGCTGTATCTGTGCAGTCCGGCCAACCCGGTCGGCACGGTGATGAGCACGGCCTACCTGCAGCAGGCGCTGCGGCTGGCGGAGCAGCATGATTTCATCATTGCCGCGGATGAGTGTTACGCCGACCTGTTCGATGACGAGGGCCAGCCACCCGCTTCCCTGCTGAGCGCCGCTTTCGCGATGGGCAACACGGGATTCACGCGCTGCATGACGTTTCACTCGCTGTCCAAGCGCTCCAGCCTGCCGGGACTGCGCTCCGGATTTGTCTGCGGCGACGCCGCGCTGATCAAACCCTTCCTGCTGTATCGCACCTACCACGGCTGTGCCATGCCCGTGCCGACCCAGATGGCGAGCGTCGCGGCCTGGAGTGATGACGCGCATGTAGTGGCCAATCGTGCCCTTTACCGGCGCAAGTTCGATCGCGTGCTGCCGATCCTTGTGCCGGTGATCGAAGCGCTGCGGCCCGCGGGCGGCTTCTACCTGTGGCTGCATGTCGGCGGCGATGACGAAGCCTTTACCGCCGGGCTGTTCGCCCAGCAGAACATCACCGTCGTGCCCGGCAGCTACCTCGCGCGCGACACCGCGCAGGGAAATCCCGGCAGCGGCTACGTGCGCATCTCACTCGTTGCTTCGGAAGAAGAATGTGTGCAGGCTGCGACCCGCATTCGCGAATTCATACTGTCACGGAACACTGCAAAGCCATGAGCGACTCCTTGCGCAACACCATCGAGGCGGCTTTCGAGAAGCGCGCCGACATCACCCCTGCAACCATCGACAGCGCGTTGCGGCAGGCGGTCGAGGACTGCATCGGCCTGCTCGACAGCGGCCGCGCGCGCGTCGCTGAAAAACATGGCGATACCTGGCAGGTCAACGAATGGCTGAAGAAGGCCGTGCTGCTGTATTTCCGCGCCAACGACAACCAGCCCATCGATGCCGGCGCATTGCGCTACTACGACAAAGTGCCGCTGAAATTCGCCAACCAGAGTGCAGCGGAACTCAAGGCCGGCGGTGTGCGCGTGGTGCCGACGGCTACTGCCCGGCGCGGCGCCTACATTGCGCCCAATGTCGTGCTCATGCCCTCGTACGTGAACATCGGTGCGTATGTGGATTCCGGCACCATGGTTGATACCTGGTCGACCGTGGGCTCGTGCGCGCAGATCGGCAGGAACGTGCATCTGTCCGGCGGCGTCGGCATCGGCGGGGTGCTCGAACCCCTGCAGGCTTCGCCCACCATCATTGAAGACGACTGCTTCATCGGCGCACGCTCGGAGGTGGTGGAAGGCGTCATCGTTGGCGAAGGCTCAGTGCTTGCCATGGGCGTGTTCATCAGCCAGAGCACGAAGATCTACGACCGCGCCACCGGCGAAGTCAGCTACGGACGGGTGCCGCCTGGATCGGTGGTTGTGCCAGGTTCCCTGCCCTCTGCCGACGGCAGGTACAGCCTTGCCTGCGCGATCATCGTGAAGCGCGTGGATGCGAAGACACGCGCGAAGACCTCGATAAACGAGTTGCTGCGCTCGACGGATTGAGCGCAGCGGCCAGCTAGCCGAACCGCCCAGTGATGTAGTCTTCCGTGAGCTTGTGACGCGGATTGGTGAAGATCCGGTCCGTCTCGCCGACTTCGATCAGGTCGCCCAGGTGAAAATATGCCGTGCGCTGCGATACGCGCGCGGCCTGCTGCATGGAATGGGTGACGATCACGATGGCGTAGCTGGCACGCAGCTCGTCGATCAGATCCTCGATGCGGGCGGTGGCGATGGGATCCAGCGCCGAGCACGGTTCGTCCATCAGGATGACTTCCGGATTCACGGCGATGGTGCGCGCAATGCACAGACGCTGCTGCTGGCCACCTGAAAGACCCGTGCCAGGATTGTTGAGGCGGTCCTTTACTTCGTCCCAAAGACCGGCGCGTCGCAGGCTGGTGGTAACGATCTCATCCAGCTCGACACGATCGGCAGCCAGGCCATGAATGCGCGGGCCATAGGCCACGTTCTCGTAGATGGTCTTGGGAAACGGGTTCGGCTTCTGGAAAACCATGCCGATGCGCGCCCGCAACTGCACCACGTCCTTGCGCTTGTCGTAGATGTCGCTGCCTTCCATGCTGATCAGGCCTGCCACGCGCGCGCCTTCGATGGTGTCGTTCATGCGGTTGAGGCAGCGCAGGAAGGTCGATTTGCCGCAGCCGGAGGGACCGATCATGGCCAGCACCTGGTTGCGCGCAATGTCGATGTTCACGTCCATGATGGCGCGCTTTTCGCCGTAGTAGACATTCACGTCGCGCGCCGAGATCAGTGGATCGTCCACCACCACGCTGCCGACGGTCTTGCAGGCAGCGGAAACCGGCAGCAGTGGCGCCTTCGTTGCGGTCGAATCAACGGACATGGAAGAAACTCCTCGAACCAGTGTTACCAGCGCCGCTCATAGCGGTTGCGCAGAATGACGGCGGTGGCGTTCATGACGATCAGGAATGCAAGCAGCACGATGATGGCTGCTGAGGTGCGCTCCAGGAAGGCGCGCTCGGGGCTGTCGGCCCAGAGGAAGATCTGCACCGGCAGTACGGTGGCCGGATCGACCAGTGACTTCGGGACATCGACGATGAATGCCACCATGCCGATCATCAGCAATGGCGCTGTTTCACCCAGCGCGCGTGCCATGCCGATGATGGTGCCGGTGAGGATGCCGGGCATGGCCAGCGGCAGCACATGATGGCCAACCATCTGCAGTTTCGAGGCCCCCATGCCCAACGCCGCCTCGCGGATTGACGGCGGTACGGCCTTCAGCGCAGCGCGGCCGGCAATGATGATGGTGGGCAGTGTCAGCAAGGTGAGCACGAAACCGCCCACCAGCGGCGCGGAGCGCGGCATGCCGAAGAAATTGAGGAACATTGCGAGACCCAGCAGGCCGAACACGATGGACGGCACGGCGGCGAGGTTGTTGATGTTCACCTCGATCAGGTCGGTCCAGCGATTGCGTGGCGCGAACTCTTCGAGATAGATGGCGGCCGCGACGCCGATGGGGAATGACAGCAGCAAAGTCACTGCCAGTGTGTAGATGGTGCCGACCACCGCGCCCCATACCCCCGCCTGCTCGGGTTCGCGCGAGTCGCCGTTGGTGAAGAAGCCCTTGTTGAACTCGAGCTCCAGCTGGTCTTTGGCAACCAGAGCATCCACCCATCCGAGCTGCTCATCATTGAGCACACGACTGTCTTGGGCAAGCTTGCGGTCGATTCGGCCCTTGAGCAACTGATCGACATTCGCTGCGGCCAGGAACGACATTCTCTGCCGCTTGCCGATCAGCGCGGGACTTGCTTCGACCATCCGCTGCAGTTCGTGGGCTGCTGAATTGCTGATCAGGTCGTAGAGGGCGCGGGTGCGCTGGCGCCCTTCCACGCCGGGAAACTGCTGTCGCAGCGATGCTCTTACTAGTGAAGTGTAGTTGGCCGCGGATAGGGCCTCGGGATCACGCGTGCCGGCGGGATCGATGATCTCGGGATCAAAGTAGACGTCGAGCGTGACCCGCGCCTGCACGAACGCTGAATAGCCTT
The DNA here is from genome assembly GCA_031424095.1 of Gammaproteobacteria bacterium. Classification (GTDB taxonomy): domain Bacteria; phylum Pseudomonadota; class Gammaproteobacteria; order Steroidobacterales; family Steroidobacteraceae; genus ZC4RG30. The sequence goes on along the minus strand of JANPGU010000045.1, from coordinate 4,217 downwards.
TGGAAATGATGCTGCCGAACAGGAAGAAAACGAATATCACGCCGAGCAGCACGGCTCCCAGACCGTAGGCGCGAAACCTGCGCTCGGCCCAGGCGCGACGGCTCAGGCTTTTCTCGACCAGCAGGCGGGTGTCCGCGGCGGAACGGCTATTCATACTGCTCCCGATACTTGCGCACGATGTAAAGCGCAAAAACGTTCAGCGCCAGCGTGACCAGGAACAGCACGAGTCCGAGCGCGAACGCAGCGAGCGTCTTCGGGCTGTCGAATTCCTGGTCGCCGGTGAGCAGAGTCACGATCTGCACGGTAACGGTAGTCACTGCGTCGAGAGGGTTTGCAGTCATATTGGCCGCCAAACCGGCCGCCATCACTACGATCATGGTTTCGCCGATGGCGCGCGAGACCGCCAGCAGCACACCACCGACAATGCCGGGGAGGGCAGCGCGCAGCACCACTTGCTTGATGGTCTCGGAGCGCGTTGCGCCGAGCGCATACGCGCCATCACGCAATGACTGCGGGACGGCAGTAATCATGTCGTCTGCCAGCGATGACACGAAAGGGATGATCATGATGCCCATGACAAGGCCCGCAGCAAGCGCGCTCTCCGAGGCGACCTGCAGACCGACGGTTTCACCGAAGGCGCGCAATGCCGGACCAACCGTGAGGGCTGCGAAAAAGCCGTAAACAACGGTGGGGATTCCTGCCAGGATTTCCAGCAGTGGCTTCGCAAAGGACCGGAATCTGCGATGGGCATACTCGGCCAGATACACCGCCGAGAACAGGCCCACTGGCACCGCGATCAACATCGCAATGCCCGAGATCATCATCGTGCCGAGGAACAACGGGACCGCGCCGAAACTGCCGGAAGAACCGACCTGATCTGCGCGGATAGCAGTCTGCGGACTCCATTGCAGTCCAAACAGAAATTCGTGTACGGGCACAGAGCGGAAAAAAAGTATCGATTCGTAGACCACCGACAGCACAATGCCAAGCGTCACGAACACAGCCAGCGTCGAACACGCCAGCAGTACCTTTTCGCCGATGGCTTCCACGGCGTTGCGTGCGCGCAGGTCCGGCGTGATGCGGGAACGCGCCCAGAACGTGGCGAGAAGGCCCACGGCAAGAATGACGCCGGATAAAGCCAGCGTCGAGACGCCGCGCAGTCGCTGGTAGTGCGCAGCCGCCATTCGTACTTCGTCGCGCGCGCCCTCCGCAGGCATCACGCCGGATGCGAAATTGCGCACGTCGTTCATGAACAGGTCGAGGCTGAAACCTGGGGGCATCTGTGCGACAAGGCCACGGGAAACGAGCGAGGTAATGAGACTTTCCTGGCACGCAACCCAGATCAACAGCACCGCGAGACAGGGAAGAATGCACCAGAGTGCCGTGAGCAATCCGTAATAGCTGGGCAACGAATGCAGCCGGCGAATCCCGCGCCCACCGCCGACAAGTGCCAGCGAACGGCCCTTGCCAAGCCAGTATCCCAGCCCGGCCATTGCGGCAATCAACAACAGCAGCGCGCTAGTTGGCATGCTTATCCGGGTCCGTTGGAAGGCGTACGGTGTATTCGACCCACCGTCGCGCAGTATAGCCTGTCGATATGACAGTTTTGGCGACGGTCCCGTGTCCGGAACCGTCGCCAATCCTGAAGGTTCGCAGACCCGATCAGTACTTGAAGTTCATGTCCAGCTGCAGCCGCTTGTAGTCGCGATCGAAGACCGTGCCCACGACGCCGGGAACGGCAGTGCCGACATCCAGATTGGTCTTGTTCATGAAGTACGTGGTGTTGAATGTCCAGTTCTTCGCGAACGCATAGGCGAACTTGAACACGCCCCCCTTGGAATCGGTGTTACCACCGCCATAGTCGGAATCGATGTACTCACCGTACAGCGAATCCTTTTCCATCTTCTGGTAGAAGTAGCCGATTTCCCAGGTGTGGGGATCCGAGGCCCTGCCATACAGCGCACCGACGCTATATGCCGTATCAAGCTTGTTGATGGCTGCATCGTTCTTCACATACTCGCCGTAGAACGTCAGCGGACGACCGGCGACCGGAACGGCGTACTCCGCGAAGCCTTCGACCAGATTGTAGTCACTCGCGAGGCAAGGAGGAGTAACACCAGCAAAGCAGCCCGTGGTCTTGGTGGTGTTGCCGTTCGAGGCACTAAACGCCGGCGCGCGATTCCGCACGCTGTTCACGTCGAACAGGCCAACGCCAAGCGTCAGGCGGCCCGCGCCGATCGTTGGCTTCCAGCCAAACTGGCCGCCGACCATGGTGCTTTCGCCCGACGATGCCAGGTTGGTCGCGCTGACAGTGTTGCGCTCCTTCAGCACGTTGTAGAACGAGCTGGCAAAGAAGTCGCCGTGCGTGAAGTTGGCCGCTAGACCTTCAGGATTCACGTCACCGTCAAAGAAGGTGCTCTGGCCCACACGCACCCAGGGGTACTTCATCTTGCCGGCCGTGAACTTCCAGGCCGGCAGCGGTTGCCACTCTACGTAGGCCACGTCCAGATACAGATTCTTGCGTGAATTGCCGTCGGTCAGCGTCTGGTTGGACGAACGCGGATCGTTGGCTTCGGCGGTTGCAATGCCGAATTCGGTGCGGATGGTGTCATTCACCTTGGCAACGAAACCGGTGCGGACGCGGATGCGATCACGATTGCGCTCGCCCGCGAACTCCTGGTCGATGTTCTCATTGCGATAGCGGATATCGCCCTTGAACGTGAAATTCGGCACCCAGCTGCCGACATTCGACTTGACCATCGCGATCTGGTCAGTCTGCTTGTCGTTGGTGTCGTCCACGGTCTGGGCGCGGGTTTCCAGCTGGTCAAGCCGCTTCTGCAGCGCTGCTACCGCAGCCTTCAGCTCACTGACTTCGTCGGCGGCAGCCGTCGCCGGCATCCCGGCGGCCAGCGCGAGGACGCTGGCAAGCGCGGTAGCCGGCGCGAGCGCCGGGAGATTGCGAATGGAGAAAAATGCCTTGTGCATGTTTGGCTCTTGTACCTTCCGTAGATTGAATCTGGTTACTTGATCTTGGCGGCAACGTTGTTGCGCACCTTGGCGAGCTCGGCAGCCGACATCGGCACGAGGCCCTTGTCAGCCAGATAGCCTTCGCCACCCATCGAGCGATCGCTCATGTATTCGGTCACGAACTCGCGCAGTCCCGGGATCACGCCGAGGTGCGCCTTCTTCACATAGATGAACAGCGGCCGTGAGATCGGATACTTCGACGAAGCGATGTTGTCGAAGGTGGGAGACACGCCGTCCACGGTCGCGCCCCGCAGCTGGCTGATGTTCTCTTCCAGGAAGCTGTAGCCGAAGATGCCCAGCGCCTTCGGGTTGGCTTCGAGCTTCTGCACGATCAGGTTGTCGTTCTCACCGGCTTCCACATAGGAGCCGTCCTCACGAATCGAATCGCAGACTCGCTTGAAGCGGGCTTCGTCCACGTCCTTCAGCGACTTGATCCAGGCAAAGGTCGAGCAGCCCGATTCCAGCACCAGTTCGGCAAAGGCGTCCCGGGTACCGGAGGTGGGCGGCGGGCCCAGCACTTCGATCTTGTCGGCAGGCAGCGAGGAATTGACCTGGTTCCAAGTCTTGTTGGGGTTCGCGATCAGCGCGGTCGGGTTGGCCGGATCCGGGATCTGCTTGGCCAGGGCCAGGTAGATATCGCGGCGGGTCAGCTTGTATGGCTTGCCCTTGATGGAGCTTGCTACGACAATTCCGTCATAGCCGACCTTGAGTTCCACGATGTCCTTGACGCCGGCCTTGGCGCAAGTGTCCACTTCTGCAGCCTTGATGGCGCGCGAGGCGTTTGCGATGTCCGGATGCTGAACACCCACGCCGCCGCAAAACAGCTTGATGCCGCCGCCGGTGCCTGTGCTCTCGACCTTCGGTGTCTTGAACTTGCCAGTCTTGCCGAACTGCTCGGCGACGGTAGTGGTGAACGGATACACCGTGGAAGAACCCACCACCGTGATGTAGTCGCGGCCGGATTGGGCCATGGCGGCCGAACCGAACATCACGGACGAAATCAATGCGGCAGCGAGCGGGACTTTGCGGAACATGTGCTGACTCCTGGGTTAATGCGGTGGCGGCAATTGCTCGCCTTCCGCGCACTGTAAGGACCGAATATTTCATTCTGGTTGCAGTTTGTAATAAACCTTTAGGGCGCCCTAAGTCCCTGAATCCACTACACTCCTGAATCACCGCCTACAATCGAA
>JANPGU010000044.1:0-4636 GCA_031424095.1 Gammaproteobacteria bacterium | reverse complement strand
AACTCCGGCGCGCCGCACTCATCGGTGTGGATATGCGCCAGCCGGTGACACAGCACGCTGCCCCATGGTGGTGACATGGCGGCCAGCGCCAGTGAATTGGCTGCGGTGCCGGTGGTCACCAGCAGTACGCGCAGCTCGCATTCAAAGATGCGGGCGAACTGCTCTTCCACTCGTCGCGTCCAGATATCGCCGCCATAAGGATAGGCGGGCCCATCGTTGCACGCGGCCATTGCCTGCAGCACTTCCGGCGCAGCGCCCGCGTCGTTATCGCTGCGAAAGCTGGTGTGGATATGGTCACGGCTCACGCTCATGCCTCATTATGCGTGCCCGGGACTATCGGGAGAAGAACCATGAATAAGCTCGTGACCCTGCTGTGGAAATACGTCTGGAGCGTAGATGCGCTGGACCAGTCCTACTGGCAGACCATGCGCAAAGGACCGGACAATCGCCACCTCGCCGGCGGCTTCTGGCGATCCGAAGACCGCCTGGTAAAGCGGGACGGCAAATGGCTGATCAAGTCACGCAAGCTCGTCGTGTTCACTGACTGACCCGGAGACCTCTTGAACAACTTGCCCCCGCCCGTGGCCGCTGTGCTCACTGCCGTGCAGGCGGGCCGTATCGCGCCGCTGGGGCCAAATGCAATTCCCAGCGCGTTCGTGAAACGGGCTGTCGCAGGCCCGGTACGCGTCGGCAGGCTGGGCCTCGAGGTGGATGCGCAGGCTGATCGGCGCGTGCACGGTGGCCCGGAAAAGGCGGTGTATGCGTACCCGACCGCACACTACGCAGCCTGGACAGTGGAATTTCCCGAGCTTGCCAGCCGTTTCGTTCCCGGAGGCTTCGGCGAGAACCTCACTATCGAAGGCCTCTGTGAAGCGGATCTGTGTGTCGGAGATGTGCATGCCATCGGCACCGTGCGACTGCAGGTCTGCCAGCCCCGTCAGCCCTGCTTCAAGCTCGCCCTGAATTTCCAGAATTCGCGACTGCCCAAAGCCATGGTGCGCAATGGGCGTTCAGGCTGGTACTACCGCGTGTTGACGCCGGGAGTGCTGCAGACCGGCGACGCCATCCAGCTCGTGGAGCGACCACTGCCCGACTTTCCGTTCAACGCGCTGCTGGGCTTCCTTTACAACAGGGATCCTGCCGACGACGCGCTGCAACGCGTCGCCCACACCGCCCTGGTTCCCGGCGACCTGCGCAGCGGCGCAAAACAGGCCCTGAAGCAGCGCCGAAGCTGAATCCCGGTCTACTGATAACTGGCCGGCAGCGGGAACAGGCCATCATAGGGCGGCCAGTTCGGCACGGGCCGGCCTTCTGGCGCGTAATAAAACGCCGCGTGGATGTCGCGGATCTTGCCGTGATCCACATGAAACAGCTCGGTGAAGTGATTGCGACGCTTGGCGTTCTTCTGTTCGCGCAGGAACACCGCCGAAACCATTACGGCCTGTGCCTCGTCGTCGATTACATAGAAATCGCGGATCGCCACGAGTGCGACGCCAAAGTCGGCCTGGGTACGGCAATCGGTCTTGCCATTGTTGCCAATATCATTGCCTTCCTTCATCGGCGAATTGAAGGTGGGGAAGCCGTTCTCAAAGCGGGTACAACCGGGGTGCCCCTTCACGATGAAGCCGTTATGGCTGGTGATACCGTCGAAGTATGAATTGACCACTGCCTGCAACACTTCCCGCTGTCCTCGTTCGCCCTTGGGCACCACGCGCTGCGCGGGCAGCGTGGCCCGCAATGTCTCGATGTTGAAAGGCGTCTTGCCAGGCTCACCCGTGACGCCGGGGTCGCTCTTGCGGGAGATGAACCATTCCGCTTCCGTCACCTGGTTCCACTTCACCTTGACGCGGATGGCAACCACCGCCTCTTCCTCACCCATCATGACGGTGCCGTAGTAGCCGGCCTGCCCCTGCACGGCATCCAGGTAGCGACGCTGAATCGAACCCAGCGCGGTGACGTTCTTCCACGCGCCCTGCCCCTCCGGAACTACCACCGAATTCTCCGTCTGACGAAAACCAGCCCACAAACCGCCCGACTCCGGCTTGTGGCTGGCGATGGCCTGGAGATAGGTTTCCAGGTGCTGTTTCAGACAGGCCCGGTTGCAGTCCTGCGCACTGGTCGTGGCACTTGCCAGCAATGAGACAAGCAGGCAAAGCATTACATGCGGTCGTTTCACGATACCCCCGGGATTGGTTATGACTTCTGTCAGCGATCTGCAAGCGGCAGTTGTACGATGAACTCGCTGCCGCGACCAGGTCCATCAATATGTTGCCGCGGGAAACCATACTGCGCCATACCGCGATCACCCGCCCCGCAGGATACCGCGATGCGCAGATTTCGACCTCTATCGGTGTGCATCGTAGCCTTCATGTGCACCGACCTGATTGCCCTGGCGGTTGCCGCCAGGATAGGCGCATCTACGCGGGAGGTGCCCACTGGACGTCGATCACATGCTCGGCGCCGGCCATGCGCTGCAGATGTTCCGCCACCACGCCGGTCAGCCGCAGCGGCACCTCGCCCAGCGGATTCTCCAGCGAGATGTACATCCGTTCCGCCTCCGCACGCAGTGATACGCGCACATCGTTCAGCTGGATGACTCCGGAGTTGTCTTCCATCTGCACCGGGTACTTGTGGCTCCAGTGCTTGCACAGCCGGCGGATGACGCGTGCAGCGTCCGTGGTTGCCACTTCACCGCTGATGATGCTCATGATTGTCTCGCTCCCGCATATTCATTCTGTCTGCAAAGGATAGCCCGCCTCGCGCCAGGCTTTCAGGCCGCCATCCAGTGCCACGGCACGCATGAATCCCAGCTGGCGCAGTGTTGCCGTCGCCAGTGTCGAAATACGACCGAATTCGCAGCAGACCAGGATGCGGGTGGTGGGATCCGGCAGCTCGTCATTGACGCGCAGCTCCAGTTGCCCGCGCGGCAGGTGCCGTGCGCCCGGTATGTGGCCGGACTGGAAGGCGTCGCGCTCTCGCACATCCAGGACGACCAGGTCCTGCTCGGCGCGCTGCACGCGCACCAGCAGTTCGTCCAACGCCATGAACGGCACGCTCGCCGCGGCCTCGGAAAGCATCTGCCCTACCGTCTTGCCACCTGAAAGATTGGTGCGCAGCGACTCGGTCAGGTGCGTCGGCATCGACAGATTCAGATTGCACATCAGCTCGATGAACGCGTCGCGATCCGTCACCTGCAGCCGCGGATTCGACTGCTGTTCTGCACCGATGGTGGTGTGACTTCGTCCCTTGTACTCATGCGCTGGATAAACCTGCATCGCGGGGTCAAGCCGCAGCAGCTTGCCAACCAGGCTGTCGTAGAGCTGGCCAGGATCACCGGTCGGCAGATCCGTGCGGCCAGTAGCCCCGATCAGCAGCGTATCGCCGGTGAACACGCGGTCGCCCGCGACCAGACACATGGAGTCGCGCGTGTGGCCGGGCGTATGCAACACGCGCAGACGCAACTTGCCGACCACGATCATTTCGCCATCGTCGACCAGCATGCTCATGCCGGTGGCAGTGGTCAGTCGGTGCATCACCACTGGCACCCCGAGCTGCCGGGCAAGCTGCCGCGTCGCGGAAAAGTGATCCGCATGCGTGTGCGTATCGATCAGATAGTGGATCCGCAGCCCATCGCGCGCCGTCAGCGCAAGGTAACGATCAACCTGGCTCAGTTCCGGATCGATCAGCGCGGCGGCGCAGGAATCACTGCAGCCAACCAGGTACGACCTGCACCCACCCGTGGCAATCTGCTCGAAGACCATGCGATCCCTTCCCTGGCGAAGGGGGTCGAGTATGACCGAGCATCCGGCTAGCGGTCGAGGAAGGCGTCCAGTTCCACCCGGCGCAGGGCACCCACCTTCTGCGCCTGTGGCTGGCCATCCTTGAACAGGATCAGCGTGGGAACACTGCGGACACTGAAGCGTCGCGCCAGATCCGGACTCTCGTCCACATTGACCTTTACGACCCGTAGCGAATCCTGCCGCTCGGCGGCAACCTCCTCCAGGATCGGTGCGATGGCTTTGCAGGGCCCGCACCATTCGGCCCAGAAATCTACCAGCACAGGCTTGTCGGACTGCAGCACATCGCCCTGGAACGAGGCGTCGCTGGAATGCAGAACGTTGGATCGACTCATGGATGCCTCTGGCGGGGCGAATCCCCGCTTTCACCCATCAATGCGGTCGGTCCGGGAAAATCCCAATAACATCCGGCTTGGCCCAGATAGCTGGCGGTAATGAGTGCCCGCGCCCGGCGGCGGCGCCAACCCTCAGAATGTCCCGCTGACCTGCAGGCGGTAGAACGGGTGGGACGTGAGCGTGTAATCCCGCATGTATTCGACCGGGCCATCGCGGCGATCCACGTACGACACCTGCTGCGTGCGGTCCCTGCTGTTGAAGAGGTTGGCGACCGTAGCGCGCACCTTCAGGCCCAACACGTTCTTGTGCTCGAGAAACACCGCGCCGGTCGGCAGCGAATCAAAGGAAGTTTCCTGGAAATCCAGCCGGTAGTTGTAGTTCTTGCTCTGGTTTTCCGAGACTAGACCCCAGGTCCACGGCGTGCCCGGCAGGTCCTGCCGGAAGTCCACCTTCCAGGAGGAGCGGTTGCCATTGAACTGCCGATTCGTGCCAAACAGCGGGTC
>JANPGU010000043.1:0-1713 GCA_031424095.1 Gammaproteobacteria bacterium | reverse complement strand
GGTGTGCTGAACCCATCCGACCGCTGCCCCAACACGCCGGCGGGCGATCGGGTCGACGAGAACGGGTGCAGCCTGCGCGCCAACCTGAAGGTGTTTTTCGACTACGACCGTGCGGTGATCAAGGCCGAGTCATATCCGGAGCTGGACGCGCTGGTGAAGTTCCTTGCCGAGGTGCCGAACGCAACGGGCGCGGTGGAAGGCCACACCGACAGCATGGGTTCGGATGCCTACAACATGGCGTTGTCAAAGCGTCGTGCCGATGCGGTGCGCAAGTACCTGGTCGACAAGGGTGTGGCAAGCGGCCGGCTCACCAGTCAGGGCTACGGCGAATCGCAGCCCGATGGCGACAACAAGACTGCGGATGGCCGTTCGCTGAATCGCCGCGTGGTGTTCGCGCGTACTGACATCAAGTAGGCGTCAGTCTGCCGGCGTGAACACCACGTGCCCAACGGCGGTGTTCGACGCCGGCACGTGGTAGAAGCGATGCAGCTCGCGGATCCTGGGTCCGATGGCGCCGCGCATAGTCATCCACATGATCAGTTCCATGCCTTCGGAGCCCGCTTCGCGGATGTACTCCCCATGCGACATGGTGCGCAGCGCATCCGGATCGGTGATGAGCTGGTCCAGGAACTTCGTGTCCCATTCGCGGTTGATCATTCCTGCCCGCGTGCCGGCCAGCTGGTGGCTCATGCCGCCAGTGCCCCACACCTGCACGTTGAGATCTTCGGGGAATGATTTCACGGCGCGGGCGATGCCCTCGCCCAGCCGGTAACAGCGATTGGCCGTCGGGGTCGGATACTGGATGACGTTCACCGCCAGCGGGATGACCTTCACCGGCCATTCATCAGGCTGACCCAGCATCAGTGACAGCGGCACGGTGAGGCCGTGATCGACGTCCATCTGATTCATCAGCGTGAGATCGAACTCTTCGAGCACCAGGCTGTTGGCGATATGCCAGGCGAGTTTCGAATGCCCCTGCACCACCGGCACGCGTCGCGGGCCCCAGCCTTCGTCGGCAGGATTGAAGGAATCCGCACACCCCAGCGCGAAGGTGGGCACGGCATCCAGGGAAAACGCCGAGGCGTGATCGTTGTAGATGAGGATGACAACGTCAGGCTTCTGCTGCTCAAGCCACTGCCGGGTCCACTGGTAACCTTCGAAGATTGGCGCCCAGTCCGGGTGCTCCGTCGCGCCACGATCCAGCGCGGCGCCGATCGCAGGTACATGGCTCGAGCCGATACCTGCGGTGATGCGGCCCATCAGAACCCGCCGGAAATCGACCTGAGGCCTTCGGGGCTACGTCCACCACTGCGCATCATGGCAGCATACTCTTCGGTCGACTGGCCGGAGAACGAGGCCGAGACGGACTGCGTCGGCCTGCCATCCAGCGCGGCGAGCTTGAGCACGAAGAAGATGTTGCCGCCGAGGTTCAGCAGCGCCTCGAAGTCGCGGCCGATGACCGCGAGTTTCTGCGCTTCGCTCATTGGCCATTCGTTGAGGTAGGCGCGCTGGTCGGCCTTGAAGCGGGCGCGGTTGGCCGGTTTCATCAACGACATGCAGAAGCGGTTCAGATGACGACCCTGGACAGCGCGGTCGCCATCGAACACATACGTGCCGGGGATATCGCTGAAGTCTGCGTTGGTCATGTCTGGCTCACGGGTTTTGCGCCTGTTCCCATCATATTCATTGCGAACCGCAACAACTAACCCCATA
>JANPGU010000042.1:0-13195 GCA_031424095.1 Gammaproteobacteria bacterium | reverse complement strand
CGGTCAGAGAGGCCCGCAGTCGAGGCGCACTTCAATCTGTGCGTCCGTTCCAAAACTTTCTCGCTCATGGGATACGTTGGACCGAAAGTCTAGACGACGCCATCGATGCCGTCATCTGGTGCACGGGATACCGCCCGGCGTTGGACCATCTGCACTCTCTCGGCGTGGTGGATGTCGACGGCCGGGTCGATGTGCAAAACACCCGCTCCACCTCCGAACCCCGTCTCTGGCTTCTCGGCTACGGCGACTGGGCGGGTGCCTCATCCGCGACCATCGTTGGCGTCAGCCGCACAGCGCGGGCGTGCGTTGCATCCATCTCGGCGGCGCTGCGCAGCAACCTAGAATCCTAGCATCACGGGTTATTGGAAGCTGTATGGCTGTGCTGCTTGCCAGGGCGTGAAAGCAGATTGCCAACCCTTGGCTTGCACAGCTCAAGCACGATCAGGAGTACGGCGCCAAGCCCCGCTGCCAATGCCATGTCCGTCCATGCGACCGAACCGAACTTGAGCAGTACCTGGGCGCGTGGCCAGAGCAGGATTGCACTGGTGATCATCAGTACCGCCGCAAACACATAACGCAGCGCCACGTTGTGGCGAAGCATCGCCTGACCCAGCGAAGCACTAAATGTCCGATTCACAAGAATCAATGCCAGTACTTCTGCCACCAGTGCGAAAAACATCAGCGCTCGCAGCTCGGAATCGTGCATGGCAAAGTTTGTCTCCAACACGAATAGTGTCGCCAGCATGGCAAACGCGACGATACCCTGGAACACGCTCCAAGCCACCATGCTGAACGAGAACAACGGCTCAGCTGGGCTACGCGGCGGCCTGCGCATTATGTTTTTCTCGTCGCGCTCCGCTTCGAACACCAGTGCGCAGACCGGGTCTATTACCAGCTCAAGCAGTGCGATGTGTATGGGTCCCAGAAGGATCGGTAACCCGAACAACAAGGGCAGCAGCGCAAGTCCCGCGATTGGTACATGCACGGCGAATATGAATGCCATCGCCTTGCGGATGTTGTCGTAGATGCGCCGTCCAAGGCGGATCGAGTGGACAATGGAGCCGAAGTCGTCGTCAAGCAGCACGATGGCGGATGCTTCGCGCGCGACATCGGTGCCACGTTTTCCCATCGCGACGCCAATGTGCGCGGCCTTGAGGGAAGGTGCGTCGTTCACGCCGTCGCCGGTCATCGCCACCACGTGCCCGGCGGCCTTGTAAGCCTCGACAATGCGCAGTTTCTGCTCCGGCATGATGCGGGCAAACACAGTGACGCGGTCAAGGTGTGCCGCCAATGCCTTGTCATCGAGCGCCGCAAGCTCGGTCCCGGTCAGCACCTCACCCTCCGCAATCCCGGCCTGGGTCGCGATGGAACGCGCCGTGGTAGCATAGTCGCCGGTGATCATGACAACTCGAATGCCGGCGCTGCGGCATTCGGCAACGGCCGCGGGCACGCTCGGGCGCAGTGGGTCGGCCAGGCCGACCAGTCCGGCAAGCACATACGGGTAGTCGCGCTGTGATTGTGCCCACTGCGCACCAGCATGACTCGCCGTTGCAACTGCCAGCATGCGAATACCTCGACCAGCCATCGCCTCGACTGCTTCCATCATGGCTCTCAGCGCGGCCGGTTGCAGCTGGCACAGCGTGCCGATGGCCTCGGGTGCGCCTTTTGCGGCGATCTTCAGGTCGTCCCCTACCATCCACACGTTCGACATCGCCAGCAGTTCGGAGCGTAGCCCATAGACGTGCACGAGTTCGCCATCGGCACCTTCCTGGTCGTCGCCGGCAACACGCGCAGATTTCAGTGCCACGTCCATCGGGTCGGTTGGTTGTGCCGCGCTCGCCAAATCCGCGGTGCGAAGCAGCGCAGTAAAAGCGGGCGGGACAACGTCCTTCACGCCCGGAGTGAAATTCTCACCCGACGGAAGCCAAAGCTCTGCGACCGACATGCGGTTCTCGGTGAGCGTGCCTGTCTTGTCAGTGCACAGGACAGTAGCCGAACCGAGGGTCTCGATGGCCGCCGCGCGCCGGGTGAGCACACCTGCCCGACCGATTCGCCAGGCGCCCATTGCCATGAAGACCGTCAGCACGACGGGGAATTCCTCTGGCAACATCGCCATGCCGATGGCGATGCCCGCCAGTACGGCTTCGATCCAGCTGCCGCGCAGCAGCCCGAAGAGCACTACGACCAGCAGCGCCACCGCGCCGCCACCGACGGCGCACCAGATCACGACGCGTTTGATCTGGGCCTGCAGACGTGGCAATTCGGTCTCCAGCATCGCCAATGAATGTCCGATTCTTCCAATCTGGCTCCGCGGGCCTGTCGCAAGCACACGAGCAACGCCACTGCCGCGTGCCACGAGCGAACCGGAATAGACATAGGGCTGCCCGTCGCCTCCGGGGCGATGGGCATCGGACACAGCGTCGTGTTTGCCAGCGACCTTGCTCACGGGCATCGACTCTCCCGTGAGCAGCGCTTCATCCGTTTGCAAATCCGTGGCATCGAGGAGCACGGCATCGGCGGCAACCCGATCGCCCTGCTCGAGCACGAGCAGATCGTCACGCACGACCTCCCGTCCAGCGATGCGCAAACGCGTTCCATCCCGGATCACCAGCGCTCGAGGTGCCGACAAATCACGCAGCGCTTCGAGTACATGTTCGGTGCGCGATTCCTGAAACACAGTGACAGCGATTGAAAACGTGGCGAATGCCAGCAGGATCAGCGCCTCGGTCAGGCTTCCGAGCAACAGATAGGCCACACCACCCACAAGCAACAGAGCCAGCATCGGTTCGCGCAGCACGTCCAATACGATACGCAGTATCGAACGGCTGCGGGACCGAGGCAGCTCATTGGGTCCATCGCTAGCCATTCGCCGGTGCGCGGCCGCGGCGGACAGCCCGACATGCCAGGCTGGCTCAGCCGGCGCCAAGATCGTCTCCGCGGACAGTCTTTTTGAGATGAGTTATCTGTCTGGCGCGACGCTGCTCCAAAATAATCGTGGCAAGCACAAGTCCGCTGAGGACTGCAGCGAAGAAGCACCAGACCGACGTCAACGCCTGGCGCTCAATAACTACCGCGGCAACGAGCGAAAGGAACAATGCCGCACCCGTTGTCCGCGCCAGACTCACACTGGAAGCAAAGAACGGAACGACAACGGGAATCGCATAGGCCGCCAGGTAGACACCAGGCGCAAAAGCGCCAGCACCGGGTGAGTAGGTATAGTGAATGCAGTGGCCAGCAACTTCGGCGACTGGCTGCCAACGCATCAGAAGCACGCCGGCGGTCATCGCAACGCCGAGGCCCGCACCGAGCAATCCCCACAGCAACTTCCGACGCAAGCCATCAGCTTCTACCCGAAGCAAGGCGGCGGGAAGCCACAATGGCCAGATCACGAGTGCGAACCCGAGGAAACCATCCACCGCCGCATTCTGCAGCCCGCTTCTATCGGGATTGCCGATTGTCAGCCAGACAACTCCCTCAGCCGCCTGCTGTGCCGCGAAGAGCAGCGGAATGGTCGCCACCATCCAGTGCGCCTTTGACGCATTGCGTTGCAGCGCCAGAACTCCAATTCCAGCCAGCACTCCCGAAGCAACGAAACTACCAGTCGCCGAAAAGCACACGCAGCCGCTTCTACTTATTCACACTTGCACCGTAGTGCTGGTGAAGGTGCTGGTCCTGAGTTTCGCTCCATTCGACTGCAGGGTCGTAGTAGGGTGAATTCCTGATCCGATCCCTGGCGAGGTCCACCGCAACCAATCGTTCAGACCATTGAACACCCGTTATCCACCATGGCGCGACCAGAACCTTGTGGCCGAGCCACCAGTTGCTGGTGTCGATAACAACCTGGCGGATAGCCCAAGTATCAGCGTCGACCAGAAAATCCGTGACGTGCCCCAACTCACCGTCGTTAGCATGGACACGATACCCGGCGACCGCATTGCAACTGCGTAGATTCGGTTTATCGTTGCGATGGCGCGCTCGTTCATCGCGGAGATATCCTTCCAGCTCGCGCTCATGTTCCACTCGCCCTTCCCTTGAGCTGATATATCCCGGTGAGAGAGCGTAGGGGTAGGGCCCCTCACCCCATATCCCAGCCCCACCCCAGTAGTACGGGTAACCGTAGAAGCCAAACAACTGCTCTTCATTTTGTCGAGATACGGGCTTGTCGGTATCGATGCCCGGACTGTTCCGAACCTGCTCGCGCGTGATGTGCACAGGCAGCGTCTGCTCCGACCAGCTGGTATGGTCGACAGAGATCGGCGAGATCAGGACGTCCCGGCCCGCAAGCCAGTTCCCGGTATCCACCACAATGTAGCGCACTGCCCAAGCATCGTCATCAAAGTAGAAATCTTTGATGTGGCCTATGTGGCCGTCCGAGGCGCGAATCTGATACTTCTCTAGCGATTTGAGGCTGCGCAACATGGACCACTTCCCATTGGGGTGAAAGCTACAACCCCGCGAAAGCATGGCGCTTGGGATGGCATCACCTCCCATCATCAACCGGAGCATGGCTGGCGTCGGTTCGCTGCCGCACACCGGCCTTTCGCCGCCATGTCGTCAACCGCACAGACGCCGGAATGCTGATACCTGTATGGAATGAGGCATCCGCAGTCGGCAACTACCTCAAGGAATTCAGAAATGGCCGCCAGAGGTACCGATGGCCCGGAGACGAGGCGCATGCGTTCGATTGCCTTGGCTCGTTGGGACAACGAAGGTGGCGCAATTCCCCTGCTAGCAAACGCCGTCCCTCAATCGGAACCCTACGAGTTGTTGGACACTTCAGCTTCTTGGTTCGGCGCCAAACAGACAGAAACGCATAGTCAACGTCACGATATCACCTCCTTCCGAAGAGTGAGCGCGGCGCAATGAAAACAGATGGACAACTTAAACAGGACATCATTGCAGAACTTACCTGGGAGCCGTCAGTAAACGCTGCCCAGATCGGCGTAGAGGTCAAAAATGGAACGGTGACGCTGGCTGGCCACATTGACAGTTACACCGAGAAGCTTAATGCCGAGCGGGCCGCCCAGCGCGTTGCCGGGATCAAGGGGCTGGCCATCGAATTGGATGTCAAGCTGCCTGGTTACGGCAAGCGCACCGATGGCGACATCGCCCAATCGGTCGAACGCAGTCTCGGCTGGACGACCGTCGTACCGAAGGATTCCATCAAAGTGAAGGCTGAGCAAGGCTGGATGACGCTGTCAGGAAGTGTCGAATGGGACTATCAGCGGGAAGCTGCCAAGAACGCCGTCCGCTACCTCTCCGGTGTGGTCGGACTGAGCGATGAGATAGCGATCAAGCCCCAGGCGTCCATGAGTGCCGTAAAGTCGCAGATCGAAGCTTCGCTCAAGCGAAGGGCCGTGAATGATGCACAGCAGATCATTGTCAATGTCAGCGGATCTGACGTGACCCTGTCTGGCACCACGCATAGCTGGTCGGAGCGGGAACTTGCATCCAACTCTGCCTGGGCCACCCCTGGCGTAGGCAAGGTAATCAACAACATCGCGATCACTTGCTGAGAAGCACGCAGGGTCGACGCACTCGGCTTTGCACTATCCACCGAATGCGTGACTCCAGGGCCGATACCGCTGGATGTCAGAAGACAAATGCGTCCTTAGCGATGCCTAAGTACACCCACAACGAGAACGCTATGGACATTACAACGCACCTCGCACGCGTCACCGCGCCCATCTCGTACCTCGCCAGTGGGGGCCGGCAACGCTTCATTCCTGTCGGACCATGCCTTGTCGAAAGCCGGGGCGGTACCGCCATCGACATCATCTGGGGCGCGCGTGGCCAAAGTTCCATAGCTCTCCCACGAACGGAAATTGCAACGGCCGCCCATCAAGGGCATCTTGTCCTGGTTGCATGACATCCATTCACGAGCCGCCAGCCTCATAAAACTAGGAAATGGCAGCGAGCTCCCAGGGCAGTGGCTCGTCGAGCAGCTTGGTGCATTCCCCATGTACAACTGCATAGCACTCACATGTGCGTCGCTCCAGTCCGTGCCGATCAAGAACCTTTTTGCGGCCGCGTGCATACTGGATGAGGCCGATAGCCTGGATTGCCCCTGCAACTGCGGTGACACCTTCGCGCCGCACCCCTAGGACAAAAGCGATCAGTTCGTGGGTCATCGCCATTTCTCTGCCCACAGTTCGATCCAGCCACAGAAGAAGTAGCCGGCAGACTTGCTGATCCAGAGAATGATGGCGATTGCAGACCGCGGTCTGTGACATTTGCGCAATCAGCCCCTGCATGTAGCGCAACATCAGTTTCATCACCAGCATACTTCGGCGGAAACCCTTGCAGCGTGAGCCACTGACTGAATGAGAGGCTCATGGACATCCGGCGATTGTGCATGCGCACGCAATCGCTTGCACTGTTGGCGAACGTACAGACTGAATCTGAATCGCCGCACATATTGGCCGTCTCCATTCAGATGCGGCAGATACTCATGAACACCTTCAAGATCCTCGCCATTACTGGCCTTACCATTCTCGGAATCGCAGGCTCAGCCACAGGCTCAGCTGCAACCAAGTCGGAAATCGACGCGCGTGTAACTGACACCGTCAAGGAGTTCAACGCCCTGCACACAGGCAATGCTGCGCTGAGCAAGAAGGCAGCTGGCGTGTTGGTATTCCCCCGCGTTACCAAGGCGGGTGTCGGAGTTGCTGGCGAGTTCGGTGAGGGGGTACTGCAAGTCAATGGCAAGACCGTCGGGTACTACAGCATCGGCGCCGCCTCGGTCGGACTGACGCTGGGACTCGCGAAGCACAGCGAAGTCATCATGTTCATGAGCCAGCAGTCACTCGACAAGTTCACCAACAGCAACGGCTGGTCAATCGGCGCCGATGCGGGCATCACCTTAGTGGCGAAGAGTGCCAACGAACAGTATGACAGCACCACTGACAAGAAGCCGATCCTGGCGTTCGGCTTTGCAGAGAAAGGATTGATCGCCGACCTGTCTCTCGATGGCACAAAGATCACCGAGATCAAGAAATAGCTTGAGTGCCATTCAACAGCTGCATTCAATCGGACAGAGTCTGTGGCTGGACAATATCACGCGCGGGATGCTGCACGACGGCACCCTGCGTGACTACATCGATCGATATCTGGTTACTGGGCTAACATCGAACCCCACCATCTTCGAACGGGCAATCAGGACAACAGGCTTCTACGACGTCGCCATCCGCAAGAAGGCTCATGCAGGCCGCTCTGGCGAGGCGCTCTTCTATGAGCTGGCGCTGGAAGACCTGACTGAGGCCGCGGATCTGTTCAAGCCCATATACGAAGCAACCAGTGGCATCGATGGCTGGGTATCACTGGAGGTGTCGCCTTATCTGGCTGATGACACCGCCGGAAGTGTGAGTTCGGCCGTACACCTGCATACTTGCGCGGAGCGCCCGAACCTTTTCATCAAGATCCCGGGGAATGCTTGTGGAATTGCAGCCATTGAAGAATTGATCTTTCGCGGCGTCCCTGTAAATGTCACCTTGCTGTTTTCCCGGGAACAGCATTTAGCCGTTGCCGAGGCTTTTATGCGGGGGATTGAGCGTCGACTTGGAGCAGGTCTCTCTCCGAGGGTGGAGTCGGTTGCCTCCATCTTCGTCAGTCGGTGGGACGCGGCCGCCAATGAGAGGCTGCCGATCCATTTGCGGAACCACCTCGGCATTGCGGTAGCCCGACAGATTTACGCTTCCTATCGCGAGCTCTTTGCGTCGCCGCGGTGGCGCAGATTGAGTGGAGCAGGCGCCACGGCACAGCGCCTTCTTTGGGCCAGCACTGGAAGCAAGGATCCGAACGCATCCCCCACGCTGTATGTGGAGGCGCTCGCAGCTCCCGGAACGATTAATACGATGCCCGAGCCAACACTTCGGGCATTTGCCGAACATGGCTCGATAGCCAGCCTCATGCCGCCCGACGGCGGCGACGCAGATCAGGAGCTCGCGGCGATTGCCTATGAGGGTTTGGACACGACCAGCCTCGCCGCCCGCTTGCAGCAGGAGGGTGCAGTTGTCTTTTGCAAGTCCTGGCATGAAATGCTTGCATGCATAGCCGCAAAGAGTAGCGCCTTGAAGCATGACGCAATGCCGGTCTGATGATGTCGCTAAACTGGCCGATTCTCACCGTCAGCCTTCTCGCGACGGCTTATGCCGGCTTGGCAGCCCTTGGCAGGAAGCGATGGTCCGATTCAGCGCGAGCGCTCACGTCCCGGCTGGAGTCGAACTGCCATTTCGAACCGCACGGTCGCTTCGATGCTGCAGAACTCGAAGGCCTGCCTGACCCGGTGCAGCGCTACTTCCGCTTAGTCCTCGAGGACCGGCAGCCCCTCATCACCACCGCTACGATAGACATGTTCGGTACATTCAACATGTCGACCACCGAGAACCGCTGGAAGCCGTTTACTTCCCAGCAGAGGGTGACTACAAGCCGTCCCGGATTCTTGTGGGACGCCCGAGTGAGACTGTTTCCCGCCGTGCCCGTCCGGGTTTTCGACGGCTACATTGCCGGCGAGGGCCATTTGCGCGCTGCAGTACTGGGTCTCTTAAACGTTGCCAGAGTGCACGGCGCTGGCGATATTGCTCGTGGCGAGTACATGCGTTGGTTTGCGGAGGCGGCGTGGTACCCCACTGCACTATTACCTAGCCAGGGTGTTCGCTGGGAACCCATCGATGAATGTTCAGCGCACGCCACCATCACCGACGGCCCTCTGGTGTTGAGACTGCTGTTCATCTTCGATGCTGCCGGTCTGATCACAACTGTACGCGCCGCCGCCCGCGGCGCCGACTTCGGCAAGGACCTGGTCATGCTGCCCTGGGAGTGCACCTTGTCCAACTACATCAGGCAAAACGGCATGCTGCTGCCAATGTACGGTGAAGCCGCATGGCTTCGAACAGATGGGCGGAGATCCTATTTCCGGGGCACCGTTAGGAGCATATCGCATGAGTTCTCGCGGTAAGAACCCTGCACTATCCGAGGCCGATACAGCCCATGAGGGCGCAGATAGAAAGGCTGAAGTGGTCAACATCTCTCGCAGAAGGTTCGTCACGTCGGTTCCAGCCGGCCTTGGCGGGATATCGCTATTGTCAGCTTGCAACTTTGGAACCGACCCTGGGGATTACGAAGCTGTCACTGCTGAAATCAGACGCGGCGGGTCTACGGTCAGGCCGCGTGGCTTAGCCCTCAGTCATGAACTCGTCCGTAACGCGACGCTTGCGCCCTCCAGTCACAACACCCAGTGCTGGCGATTCGCGTTGGAACCTCAGGCGATCACCATCCTCCCGGATCTACTACGGCGCTGTCCTGCTGTGGACCCGGACGACCACCACGTCTTCGTGTCATTGGGTTGCGCCGCCGAGAATCTCATCCACGCGGCCCTGGCCCATGGACTCCAGGGAGAGGTTGTCTTCGACGTTCCACGCGCTTCGATCCGCATTGCGCTGGCACCCACAACAGCCGACACATCGCCCTTGTTTAATGCGATTGCGGCGCGGCAGTGCACCAGGGGTGTCTACGACTCGAAGCCGATCAACAACGAGGAACTCGGCCTGCTCGAGCGTTCTGGCGCATCAAACGGCGTGCGAATTCTTCTAATCACGGAGCGGGCCGCCGTTGAACGCGTACTCGACTACGTGGTTCAGGCCAACAGCGCACAGATGTCAGACCCGGCATTCCTCAAGGAACTTAAGAGCTGGATTCGCTTCAATGGCGCCGAGGCGGTTGGCAAACGCGACGGCCTCTACAGCGCAACCACAGGAAGCCCGAACATCCCGACCTGGCTGGGCGAACTCGCCTTCGGCCTGCTGTTCAAGCCGAAGGCAGAGAACGACAAGTATGCGCAGCAGATCCGCAGCTCCGCCGGGATCGCGATCTTCATCAGCCAGTCCGCCGACAAGGCGCACTGGGTCGAAGTCGGCCGCTGCTATGAACGTTTCGCGCTGCAGGCCACGGCACTTGGTATCCGCAATGCGTTCGTGAACCAGCCGGTTGAAGTCCAGGCGGTGCGACCACAGTTCGCCACGGCCTTCGGAATGAATGGCCAGCGCCCCGACCTTGTCGTGCGCTTTGGTCGTGGACCGGTCATGCCCTCGTCGCTCCGCAGACCGGTTCAGGCCGTGCTGGTCTGACGCAAACCATACTCTCGCGGCACCTTCACGTCGCTGAATCATTAGTTCACAACTTGAAAGCGCAGCGCACGTCTGCTCTCGAAGCGCCATGAGCACCCGATGAGACCGCAGCCTGCTGGCCTCGCCCTGCGATTCTTCCTGCTGGTCTTCCACCGCGACGCTCACGGACTCCCGATTGGCAACAGCGGCGCAAGGTTCCCGGTCCCCGCCGCGATGCCTAGCTGTCGGGCGAGCTGCTCGGCGACCTGTCGATTGGGCTCTGTCGAACGTTGCATGTCGTTAGGTCGCGCGATCCAGTACGCGCGCATTCCGATCACGGCAGCTCCACTGCCTGACAGCGAACGTTTCAGAATCTGTTGGGACCGGGTTGTTGCCCCGGCGCCGGCGATCACGCCAAGAGTGGGAATACCACCGAGTCTTGCGCGCTTCAGGTACTGCAGCGTCGGCAGGTCTGGCGTCCAATAATATGTGTTGCTGACGACGACTAGCAGGCTATAGCCCGTGGGCTGCCCGGGGGTTACGCTCGTCAAGGTCGCAAGATCGACAGAATATCCCGCAGACTGCAAGCCGTCCGCGATGGCAAGCGCGAGGTCGTCGGTGAAGTGAGCGTCACGGCTGGGGTGATACAGGATTAGTGCCTTGGGATCGCCTCCACCGCCCAGCGATCTTAGAGTGTAGCTCCCTTCCCTTTCGACGAATATCGTCACAATGGCAACGCCGCAAAGCAGGATGCCAATTATGGCAAGCACAATCATCTTCCACCCGGCGCGCTTCCTGATTTCGGGCATGGCGTCGATCATACGGAGCGGGCGGCCTTCGGTCCGTACGTATCCGCACGCTCGGGCTCAAAAGGGGCTCAGCATCGGGTGAACTGTTCGAAGCTACAGAGCGATTCCTACTCGGACTTTGTTTTCCAGGGTGGGCCAATTGCCATCCTGATATGGGGTCCAGCTCCAACTTCGAAACGTGGCCCTGCTTAAGAATTTCGTATTCCGCCGACTCAGCTTCAATAACCGCAAAGCTGACTGCGAACACTCCGCATCGGCTACCCAAGGCGAGAGTCTTAAGCTTGCCCTCGAATTGGTAGTTGAATCGCCAATAGCGCCTCCCATTGGGCATCACATGCAGGTACAGACCGCGCGAATCAAAAAACTTTCGCGGCCGAGGTGACGGCTTTTCATTGCGAACGTGGCTGTCGGTCAGCATTTAAGGTATCTCCCGGGCCAACGGCGGAGGTACCTACAGAAGTACCCACGCCTGGTTGAGAAGTACCGAGAGCTTGGGAAACGCCCTGAGACCCGAAAATCCTGAGATTCCCGGCATTTACCGCGTTTCCAAGACCGCTTGAGCCTGCATGAGATCGGAAATTGGCGGAGAGTGAGGGATCCTAACCGCTTCGTAACCAATTGATTTTCAAGTGTCGTCTTGTGGAAGTGCCTGTAGGTACCGTCAGAAATACCTACACGCCTACCCACGAAAATCAAGACTCATGCAGCCGACTCAAACATCTCTCGGACCTTCACGAAATGTAGCGCATGTCCTACCTGCGTAGCGCCTGGAAAACTTCCTCTACTTCAGGCGAAGACTCTTTGAATTCACGGGCAAACGCCAACAACCCCGGAGCCAGCTTCTTCTTGAGCGCGACCGGCGCTTCCTTGTACGCAGCCTTGAGTTCTGTCGACCCATCACCACCGAGCGCTGCTGTCAGCGTCACGGCCTGCTGGTAATCCTTCTTCGCCTTCTCTGGTTCCCCGCGCCGACTGCGGCTTGAGTACAGCTTGTGCCAGATAAACCGGCTTGCCTGAGGAATCCGAACGGGAATGCAATGGCCACCAGCCATTACTGCGCTGGGCTCGGCATCCTTGAGAAGATAGTCGTAGAAAGGGATTGCCTGGGCGTGCCAGGAGAGTTCCGGAATCACCACTGGTGTCCCAAGGCTGGCTCCGGAAGTGAGGACGTCTATCCGTAACCCGCCGGCACCGCGGAGTTTTGCAGATGTAGAGGGGGATCTTGGAGTCAGACCGGGAACCTCAACGAACGGGAGAGTGGTTGCCTTCAAGGCAATCAGGAACTCAAGCTGTATCGCGAGCTTGATGCAGCTCTCGCGCGCCACATCGATGTCCCTGGTCCTGCTGCTGAATGCGGCAATGCCCAGATCATTGAGCCTTGCCATATAGGCCAGAGTTCCGACGAGCACAAGCCCCGCTTCGAAAGCGCCCAGGTTGTGGAGTTCCACGAGGACGCGTGCCGTCTCACGATCGGCGACCTGGAAGCCAAGCTTCCTTAGCTGGGTTACGCGCTCCAGCATCCACTGCGAAAACTGCATGCGCTCGGAGATGGCGCTCTTGAGGTCTTCGTTCTCTGCCGGGCCGATATAGTCCTCAAGCCTTTTCGAGGATGCGACGTAGTAGGCCCGGGAGAGGTATGAACCGCCCTTCACTCTGTGAGTAACGATGCTTCCAGGGGTTCCGGGAAGGAGTTGACCCGCTGCACGGGCCCGTTCCTTGAGCTCGGCGTAGTGCGTGCGGATTGCCTCATCGTGCAGGTGCTGCATCGTTATCACATACTTTTGCAAAGTATGTGATAACTATAGGCTAGCGCATGCGACTCAACAAGCCCAAACGCAGCATCAGTTTCATGCACTTCATGTAGAAGCTATGAAGTGGATGCGCTGAAATGCAGGGACCGATCCGCCTCTCGTTGATCGCGATAAGTTTCACAAAGCTAAAGATCGATCTTCGCGGACAAGCTCGGATGCGGGATCCACATCGAGTGATATTTATTCTTATTATTCAACGACTTATAGAAACTGGCGGAGAGTGAGGGATCCTCACCGCTACGTAACCGATTGATTTCCCTAGGGCCTACCTCCGGGCGGGCCCGTAGGTACCGTCGGAAGTGCCTATGCATTTCTGCCGAAAATCATTCTTCATGCAGGCCGTTCTCTCGGCTCCCGCGCCAATCATACCGATTCCGTGCTGCTGAGGCACCTGACTATCCGAGACGGGTGACCAAATGACTGGCTACGCGTGAGATCAAACGTCACAAACTACCGAGCGTCGCCGAGCTAC
>JANPGU010000041.1:0-20044 GCA_031424095.1 Gammaproteobacteria bacterium | reverse complement strand
GATCGCACAGACACTGCAGAACTCCTCTAGGGAAAATTCACCTTCTTCGAGAATATGGCCGGTGAGCGCTGATTGCTGTGGCGTCATCATCAGACTCCGAGTGTCGAACGCGGATTGAACGGGACAGCGGCCGCAAAGGCGGAATACGCCGCGCGAGCGACATCACTGTCGGCGGGTGGCAGGGCAATCTGCAGCACCACATACAGGTCGCCCGGCGGATTCGACGGCAGGCCGCGACCGCGCAGCCTGAGTCTTGCGCCGGCCTTCGAAGCTGCAGGGATCTTGAGTTCGACATTGCCACCGGGAGTCGGCACCGGCAGGCTCGCCCCCAACGCCGCCTCCCAGGGAGCAACTGGCAACTCCAGGTACAGATCGCGTCCTTCGGGACGGTAGAGCGCATGCGGCGCGAAAGCTACTTCCAGCAGGAGATCGCCCGCCTGCTTCTCACCGGGCAGCTTCGAGCCCTGGCCCGCCAGACGGATATGCTGCCCGGCCTGGATGCCGCGCGGGATCCTGACGTTGAGCGTACGATCGCGAATCTGCGGACGGCCATCTTCGCCCGCATCCGGCACGCGCATGGTCAGGGAACGTG
Source organism: Gammaproteobacteria bacterium (assembly GCA_031424095.1). Classification (GTDB taxonomy): domain Bacteria; phylum Pseudomonadota; class Gammaproteobacteria; order Steroidobacterales; family Steroidobacteraceae; genus ZC4RG30. The sequence continues at coordinate 19,452 of JANPGU010000041.1, read as the reverse complement.
TTTCACCCCGGAGGGCGGCTTCCAGATCGATGGTGACACGGGCGTGATGGTCCTCACCGCGACCGCCGCGCTGATTGCCACCGAACCCGCCACGCTCGGCGCCGGCGCGCCCGAACAGGGACTCGAAAAAGTCGCTCGGATCCCCTTCGAAGCCGGCAGTGCCTGCTTCATCCGGGCCGGGCTGCCCCGCCCCCCGGAACTCGAATCCGGAGCCCCAGTCCGGCGGTGGTCGGAACGACTCACCGGGCGGAGGCCCGCTGCCAAGCTGGTCGTATGCGGCACGTTTCTGCACGTCGCGCAACACTTCGTACGCCTCTCCCACTTCCTTGAACCGCGCCTCGGCATCCGGCTCCTTGCTGACATCGGGATGGTACTTGCGGGCCAGCTTGCGATAGGCCTGCTTGATCTGATCGGCCGTGGCGTCGCGCGCCACGCCGATGATCGCGTAGTAGTCTTTGAACTCCATGCAGTCACTGTAGCAGCTAAAAGGAACCATGCCGTCACAGCCAAGTTTCCGCAAAAATGAAGATGGCGCTGTCGCGCACGGAATCCGTGTGCAGGCTTTCCTCGATCTGTTGCAGGCAAGCACTGGCGCGAATGTCTTCAATCCGTGGGCGCATCACGACGCCGGCACCGATCTGTCGCGCACAGCGACACGCGAACGGCTTGTCCGTCTCGCTGCCCATCTGTCGACCGATGCGCGCTATGTACTCATTGGCGAAGCCGCCGGCTACCAGGGCTGCAAGGTTTCGGGCATCCCCTTCACCAGTGAGCGACTGATACTTGAAGCGCGGATCCCGCGCATCAGCACGGATGCGCCGCGCCTCACCTCCCGCACACGGCCCTGGAGCGAACCCTCCGCCACCACTGTCTGGAACACGCTGCACGCACTGGGCATCGCCAGTGAGACGGTGCTGTGGAATGCCTTCCCCTGGCATCCCCACAAACCGCAGCTGTCGCACTCGAACCGCACGCCGACGCCTGCAGAACGCCTCGCAGGCGTGCCCGTACTGCGACAATTTCTGGATCTGTATCCGCAGGCACAGGTATTCGCCGTGGGACGCAATGCGGAATGGTCGCTGCAGCAGGTCGGCTGCAATGCGGCGCCCTTGCGGCATCCTTCGATGGGTGGCGCGCGGAGGTTCGCACAGCAGCTGCGGGCGGCGTGTGAAGCGAACCGGGGCTAGTCGCCGCCCCCACCGCCACCATCTCCGCCACCCGCGTCACCACCTCCGCCGCCATCACCATGCGCTGCGCCGTCATGGGAGTGATGGCCATGGGAAGACTTTGTGTTGGAGCTCTGGTCATGGCCGAGGTAGGTGGTGCCGCCATCCCCGCCTGAGTTGGCGTCGGTGGATTCGCGACGGGCGACGGAGCGCGTCAGCGCGCGGACCATTGCCACCACGAGCACGAACAGGATCACGACGATCAGATATTTCACGGTTCAACCCTGCTGTGGATGTCCGAGCAACACAGCATACGACGAAGCGGCGGGTGGAAGGCCACCCGCCGCTGCCTGGTTTACTTGAGGCATCCAGTGACCCGGGCCGCGATATTAACGCCAGTTGCGATCGCGCCCATACTGGTCGTCATGACGGCCATCACGCCAGTCGTCACGCCTGTCATCACGCCTGTCATCACGCCAGTCGTCACGGCGATCGGCGCGACGGTCATCACGGTCGTATCTGCGATCGTAGCGGCGGTCGTCATGCCCGTTGCCACGGCCATGAACCTGCCGATAGTGCGGCGCATAGACATCGCGGTACCACTCGTCCCGCACGAAATAGACGGGCCGGCTGCAGGCATTGTAGCGATCACAATATCGGCGCCAGCTGCTTGTCTGATCCCGCGGCACGCGCAGGTAGACCGGCGACGCATCCCGATAGCGACGTTCGACCAGCACCGGCTGCCTATAGAGAAGCCACGGACGATCCACATTTCCGATATCGAGCTGGCCGTAAAAGCCGGGTTCACCTACGCTTATGGAAACGCCAACATGGCCGGCCAGTGCAGGAACAGCGCAGGCCGCCGACGTCAGTACCAGTGCTGCCAAGAATTTCTTCATGTGCCTTCTCCTGTTGCCTGGCCCAGAGCTCCGCTCTGCGCCTTGGGGAGAAGACTGGCAGAGGTCAGCTGAACGTCAGCAGAACGGATCCGGAGGGCGCGAATTCGGCCTCGCGCGCAGACTGGAGCAGAGCCCATGGGGAGGTCGGCAAACCGCGCCGACGTCCCCGGCGCGCTAGGAAATCGCTTCCGAGGCAACCCGATCAGCGGACTCGGGCACCGCTGTGGCGTCGATGGTGCCGGAATTTTCTTCATGCTTGCGCTTTGCCCGTAGCGGACGAAGGGAGGCTGGCGCAGTTGCAGCAGCCTTGCCAGGTTTGATTACCGATACGCGCACTGCCTGCGACCTGCCCGGCTTTAGCGGCGCCTTCCTCGCAACCATCGGCTTGGCTATTTTCTGCGCCGCCTCCCTGGCCTGCGCTCGCGCGCTCTTGGCTGCTTTCACAGCGGCACGCGCCAGCTTCAGCTGGGCCTTCAGAGATTTGACCTGCTGCTTCGCAGCCTTGACGCGCAGCTGCGCTTCGTGAATTGCGGACTTGCTCTTCATTGCCGGCTCCCGCTTCATGTATTTCTCAAGCGTCAGACATCGGGACGCTGCAGCGCTTCCAGTACCACATGGCCGCACCACATAGCAACGAGCCGACCGCGTAGACCATCACGGTGCCCCAGACCACATACGGGTACAGCATCAGCACCACGCCAATCCATTTGACCTGCATATTCCGTCGCCGTCGTCCCTTCCAGAAGAGGACCATTCCAATGATTCCGAACGCCAGCGCTCCGAACAGGTACGCCGGCGTCGGCAGCGTGATGCCCAGTGATTCCAGCAGTGCCAGCGATTCACGGACCGAACCCACCCACCTCACAGCAGCTGCTCCTGCGTAGGCCTGTTGATCCCGCCGCGTGCATACAGCGCTGCAGGTTCCGGCAGTGTCAGGAAACCATGCAGTTCAGGCCTGCTTTGCGGGGCTCGAACGATGCGTGCGTCGAAATTTCCAGCGCCTCCCGGCAAAACCACCCGCATCGGATATCACCCCGCAGAGAAGGCTAAAATTAGTGATAACAAAGTGTTAGGACCTGAACATGTTGCCGCACATCAGCTGTGTGCATCCACTACTGTCACCGCTGCGAATCGCAAAAGGTTAAATTGGCGCCTCTCCCGGATGAGCTGAACAGCAGGGACGTCGCATGAACCAGGCCTCAGACACATCGATGCTCGAATCGCTCGCCCGCGACACGCAGGCGCCGATGGATCGCGTGATCGCCCTCTTCGAGCGTGAACGCATTGCCCTCGCACAGGACGCCACGGTAACCAATTTCATCACGCTGCTTGCCGTACGTCGCGTGCGCCACCAGCTGATGCATGCCGATAGCCACCACTGACCGGGGCGTCGCGGCGTCTGGAAAGAATGGTCGCGCCCGGCACTGGCAGCGCAACCCAATTGCAATGGTCGTCACGTTCGCACTGCGGCATGCTGGCGCAGCAACCTTGCATGCCATGGAATGTGATCAATGAGCGCAGATGGATTCACTTTTCTTGCTGGCACCGAAATCCTTGGCAGCCAGCATGCAGGATGGACCTTCGATCAGGGCGGCGACGGCAATGACCGCAGTTTCCGTCGCCATGTCGCCTTCCAGCGGTCTTTCCACTATCAGCCGCTGGTGCACCTGGGCATCGCTGGTTTCGATATTGCCAATGAAGACGCGGCGCGACTGACGGCAGCCGCCGCCAACATCACGCCGGAAGGATTCGAGATCGTGCTTTCCACCTGGCTGCACACGCGGCTCTGGCGGGTTGATGTCAACTGGCTGGCATTGGGTGCCTGAAGGCCCTGTGACCGGTTGCGGCGGCGTGCAGCGCGCCGCGTAATATCGCGGCGATGGATTCCGACATCTCACTGCATGGCCTGGCGTCGGCCATTGGCATCGGCCTGCTGATCGGCGCCGTGCGCGAGCGGGCACAGTCCGATCCGCAGCGGTCGATTGCCGGTGTGCGCACACATGTGATGGTGGCACTGGCCGGCGCGATCGGCGCCTCGCTGGGGACTGCCGTGCTGGTCGCCGTACTGCTGGTGCTCGGTGCGCTGGTGGTGGCGAGCTATCTCAAGACCGCTGCGCGGGCGCCGGGACTGACCGCTGAGGTGGCGGTGCCGGTGACGGCACTGCTGGCTGCCCTCGCCCATGCGCATCCGGGGCTGGCCGCCGGTCTGGCCGTGGTCGTGGCCGCCGTGCTGTACGCCAAGGATTCGCTGCATCAGCTGGTGCGCGAGCGCCTCAGCGATCAGGAACTGCAGGATGGGTTGCTGCTGGCTGGCGCGGCGCTGCTGGTGTTGCCGCTGCTGCCCAATTTCGCAGTGGATCCCTGGGACGTGCTGGTGCCGGCGCGCCTGGGCCGTCTGGTAGTGCTGATCCTGGCGGTGGGAATGGCGGGGCATGTCGCGCTGCGCATGGTGGGCGCGCGCTGGGGTCTGCCGCTGGCTGGATTCATGGCGGGCTTCGCGTCGTCCACTGCAGCTGTGGTGGGCTTCGGCCATCGGGCCCGCGCTGAACCTGCGTATGTGGCGCCGGCGGCAGCGGGCGCATTGTTCGCCAACCTGGGGTCCTTGACGCTGTTCGTGGGCGTCGTGGCAGCGGCCTCGCCCGCTCTGTTGCTGGTCGTAGCGTGGCCGCTCGCAGCGGCTGCACTGGTCCTGCTGGTCGTGGCAACCGCCGGTGCTGTGCGGCGGCAATCGATGGCCAGCCTGCCGGACCAGGGCAGCTCGCGTGCCTTCCGCCTGAGTCACGCGCTGCTGCTGGCGGGCTTGATGGCAGTGCTGCTGCTCGCGTCGGCGTGGGTGCAGCGGCAGTTTGGCGGTGCCGGTGTGGTGATCGCGGCAGCCGCAGTCGCCCTCGTGGAAGTGCACGCGGCTGCAGCCAGTCTGGCGCAGCTGGCCAGCGACGGTCAGCTGCAGATGGAAGCGGCAAGCTGGGGTCTCATGCTGCTGCTGCTGGTCAGCTCGATCGCAAAAGTGGTGCTGGCGTTTGCCAGCGGCGGTTCGGCCTACGGCTGGCGCGTGGCGCTGGGGATGACACTCATGCCATTGGCTGCCGTGATAGTTTTATTAATTAAAACAATTATCTAAAGTCATTTTCTATAATTTACTTTACTATAGGCTGCCGTTGCGCCCGCGGCATTGCTGGTATTGCCCACGGCTGCAGTCGACATGAAAATTCCTGATTTGCGCGGCTGCGATGCAGGTGTATATTTCAGTCGTACCTCATTGACTCTCCAAGAGGTTCTGTTGGTGCAGGCTTAAGGCTTTACTTGAGCTTGTACCCATAAGAAGACCAACAGCTCAAAGTCGGCAGGAAGAGTTCAGCATGGACAACACCCTAGACCTTCTGCAGCGGGCGACCACCCGTCTGTCTCAATCCGGTTCCATCAAGGATCGACTCGCGGACGCGTACTCATCGCATCTGGTCGAAGTCGATTCGGACGAATTGCCGGAAGCGGTACGCAATGAATTCAGCGCGCTGTGCGCGGCGATGAATCGTGAACGCGCGTTGCCGCGCGAGTCTGCGATTCGCGCCTCGGTGCGCAAGATGTCGAACGATGAAGCGGGGCACTACGCGGCCCTGGTGGTGAGGATGTTTGCCACCCTCGCCCGCACCGACATCGCTGCCACATCGCGCCGCAATTCGCGCATGGCGCCGAATTCGCCGATCATGCAGCTGTTCGCCGCCGAAGGTTGATCCGGCTAGTCGAGTTTGAAGTTGCTGAAGTCTTCGGCGTTGAATTCGATGGTGTCGTAGCGGGCCGTGTTTTCATGGCGCGCCAGTCGCTTGATGGCATCGATCAGGCCGCGCTTCTCCCAGCCGGTGGACTCGTCCGCACGGTCGGTCAGCAGCTTGGACACATCCGCGCGTGAGCCAAACGGCGGCAGCAGCAACACCGGTTTCTTCTGCGACTGGGCGTAGTTCATCTGGAAGATGGTGAGGTCCGGCTGCTCGGCATGCAGGCCGGCCAGCGCGATCACGATTTCTGCCTGGTTGATCTGCTTGCGCAGATCTTCACGCACGGCTTCGGTTTCGCCGGAAGACGGCGGTTTGTCCGGCGTGCTGGTGTTCCGGTAGAAGAAGTTGGGATTGCTTTCGACGTATTCGAACACTCGCTGGTAGTCGTCCGAGTCCTGCCAGCAATGCGTGACGAACAATCGGATGGGATCTTGCTGCGACATACGCGACCCAGTGTACCCCAACACCCGATAAACTAGCCCCGTCTTGACCTATTGCTGGAGCGTGCCTTGCGTCTGGTGGTTTACAACATCCGTTATGCCACCGGCACGGGCCCAGCATTTCACCTGCCCCTGCCAGGTGCCGGGTATCTGCGCAGCAACCGGCGGGTGCTGACCGGGCTGACCGAATTCCTGCGCCGCCAGGACGCCGACATCATCGGCCTGATCGAGATCGATACCGGTTCGATCCGCTCAGGGATGGTGAACCAGGCCGAATTCATCGCCAGCAGCCTGGGTCATTTTTCGATTTACGAGTGCAAGTACGGCACCTCGTCCATGAACAACTTCCTGCCCATCGTGCGCAAGCAGGCCAATGCCTTCCTGGCCGCGCCGCGGGTGCATGGCGAGCGCTTCCATTACTTCGACTCGGGCATCAAGCGGCTGATCATCGAGCTGGAACTGGAAGAGGTGTGCGTGTTTCTCGTGCACCTCTCGATCAAATACCGGCACCGCCAGTACCAGCTGCGCTATCTGCATGAGCTGGTGGAAAAGGCGGCCAAGCCGGTGATCGTGGCGGGTGATTTCAACACCTTCTGGGGCACGCATGAGCTGTACCTGTTCATGCGCGCCGCAGGACTGCGCAGCGCCAACATGAACAACCTGCCCACCTATCCGGCCAAGGCGCCGCGCGCGGAGCTCGACTTCGTGCTGGTCAGCGAACAGATCGAAGTAACCGACTTCCACGTTCCCGATATCCGGCTGTCGGATCACCGGCCGCTGGTCTGCGATTTTCACCTGCGCAGGAGTTGAGCTCATGAGCAATGGCGCCTGGAATTACCAGCAAGGTCCGGATGGCATTGGCGTGCTTACGCTGGATGCCCCGGGCACATCGGTCAATACATTGGGATTTGCGGTATTGACGGAACTTGCCGCTGCGCTCGATGGCATCGAACGCGCGCCGCCCGCCGGCCTGATCATCCGCTCCGGCAAGAAGAGCGGCTTCATTGCCGGCGCCGACATCAATGAATTCACCACCTTCGGCACGGTGGACGCTGCACTGCGCAGCATCCGGCTGGGCCAGGGACTGTGCGACCGCATCGCGGCACTGCCCTGCGCCACCGTGGCGCTGCTGCAGGGCTTTGCACTGGGTGGCGGCATGGAGCTGGCACTGGCCTGTCGCTACCGCGTGGGCGTGGAGGACGGGAAGCTGACGCTGGGTCTGCCCGAGGTGCAGCTCGGCATTCATCCGGGCTTCGGTGGCACGGTGCGGGCGGTGCAGCTGCTGGGCGTGCGTCCGGCGATGGACATGATGCTCACCGGCAAGAACATCCGCGGCGACAAAGCCCTGAAGATGGGTCTGGTCGATGCATTGGTACCGGCGGACAAGGCGGACAGCGTCGCGCGCGATTTGCTTAGCCGACACCCTGCCCCGCAGCAGCCGCCTTTCGCCGAGCGCATGCTGTCCTGGCCGCCGGTGCGGCCATTCATCACGCCGGCATTGCTGCGTCAGGTTGGAGCACGGGTGCGCAGGACGCACTACCCTGCGCCGTACGCCATCGTTGACCTGTGGGCAAAGCACGGCGCGAAGGGTCGCGCTGCCTACGAAGCGGAAGCCACTTCCATTGCGCAGCTGTTCACCAGCAGCACGGCCCGCAACCTGGTGCGCGTGTTCCTGCTGCAGGATCGCCTGAAGGCGCTGGGCGGCAAACCCGCAGCCGATACTCCCATGATCCGCAATGTGCATGTGGTGGGAGCCGGCATCATGGGTGGCGACATCGCGGCCTGGTGCGCGCTGCGCGGTTTCAATGTCAGCCTGCAGGATCGCAGCCTGGAACAGGTGACGCCCGCCATCAAGCGTGGCGCCGAACTGTTTGCCAAGCGAATCTTCACGGCCGCAGAGCGCAGCGCCGCGGCGGCGCGCCTGGTCGCGGATGTCGACGGCGCGCGCGTCCCCGACGCGGACCTCGTGATCGAAGCCATCTTCGAAAACCTGGAAGCCAAGCGCGCGCTGTACGCGACCCTTACTCCCCGCATGAAGCCCGGCGCGATTCTGGCAACCAACACCTCGAGCCTGGTGCTGGAAGGACTCGACGAAGGCCTGTCGGACCCCGGCCGTTTTGTCGGTCTTCACTTCTTCAACCCGGTGCCGCAGATGCCGCTGGTGGAGATCATCCACAGCAATGACACGCGGCCCGAGGTGCTGGCCGCGGCGGCCAGCTTCGTGCGTCGCATCGACAAGCTGCCTCTGCCCTGCCGCAGTTCGCCCGGATTCCTGGTAAATCGTGTGCTGATTCCCTACATGCAGGAAGGCATGATCGCCGTCGAGCAGGGACTGTCACCGGAGAGCGTGGATGCGGCGGCCACCCGCTTCGGCATGCCAATGGGCCCCCTCGAGCTTTCGGATGTGGTTGGCCTGGATGTCTGCAAGCATGTGGGCGAAATAATCGGCAATGCGATCGGACGGCAACCGCCACTGCCATTGAAGCGACTTGAGGATCTGGTCGCTGCGCGCAACCTGGGCCGCAAGACCGGCCAGGGGTACTACAAATGGGTGGATGGCAAGGCCGTGAAGCAGCCGGTCGATGAAGCGGCAGTCGCGCAGGAACTCACGGATCGACTGATGCTGACGCTCGCCAACGAGAGCGTCGCCTGCCTGCGCGAAGGCATCGTGAGCGATGCAGATCTGGTCGATGCCGGCGTGATCTTCGGCGCCGGCTTTGCGCCATTCAGGGGCGGTCCGCTGCAATGGGCCAGGTCCGAAGGGCCGGAACGTCTGCGGGCCCGCCTGCATGAGCTGGCCCTGCAACATGGTTCACGTTTTGCCCCGGATGCGGGTTGGTCGCTGCTCTGAGCAGCGTGCTAGTATTTCCCGGCTAATCATGGCAATGCGGCAATCTCTGATGGACCGGATCAATCGATGAGTCAGGGTCGCCCCGTAGACGTGGCGTTGTTGCGCCGGTTTGCGCCCCTCGACGGCATGAAGAAGGAAAACCAGGCCGCCCTGGCCCGCAAGGTGTTCATTCGCGAGATGGATTCCGGCCGCCTCCTGTTCAAACAGGGCGATACGGAAAAACGCACCATCTGGATCGTGTCGGGCACCGTCGAACTGCGTGAGGAAGACCGCACCATCGGCGTGATCAAGGGCGGCACCCCCGATGCGCGCAATCCGATCTCGTCCAAGCTGCCACGCGAATTCTCGGCCCGCGCCATGGACAACGTGGAATACCTCTCCATCGACAGCGAACTGCTCGATGTGATGATTACCTGGGACCAGACCGGCACCTACGAAGTGTCTGAGCTGCAGTCCCAGTTCCAGAATTCCGAAGGCGACGACTGGATGACCACGCTGCTGCAGAGCCGGGCGATGCAGAAGATTCCGCCAGCCAATATCCAGGCCATCTTCCTGCGCATGCAGCGCATGCCCTATCGAGCCGGCGACGTGGTGATCCGCCAGGGTGCCGAAGGCGATTATTTCTACGCCGTGGTCAGTGGCCGCTGCGTGGTCACGCGCGAAACACCGCTCAACAAGGATGGCATCCGTCTGGCCGAACTCGGCGTGGGCGATACCTTCGGCGAGGAAGCACTGATCTCGGAAGCCAAGCGCAACGCCACGGTCACCATGCTGACCGAAGGCGTGCTGATGCGGCTCAACAAGCAGGACTTCCGGGAGCTAATGAACGAGCCGCTGCTGCAGTGGGTGACTGCCGAGCAGGCTGAGCAGCTGGTCGCAAAGAAAGGCGGCGTGTGGCTGGATGTACGCCTGCCGTCGGAATTCCAGAACCTGGCAGTGGAATCGGCCATGAACGTGCCGCTGTATTTCATCCGCCTGAAGCTCTCGGCGCTGGACAAGACCAAACCGCACATCGTGTATTGCGATACCGGACGCCGCAGCTCGGCTGCTGCGTTCATCCTGGTGGAAAAGGGTTTCGACGCCTATGTGCTGAAGGGCGGCCTGTCGAGCATGGAACGCGGACTGCGCCGGGCGGCTACAGTCTGATTGCGGCGCGGCGCCTCAGCGCCTACATCGTGTGCGTGGACTTTTCGCCGGCGATCGCACCGGCCAGGTAATTCTCGATCTTCTTCTGCGTCTGGCCGCGATCCTGCTCGCTGAACTGCACGCCGATGCCGGCCGTGCGCTTGCCCTGCGCGCCCTTCGGCGTGAGCCAGATGACGCGACCGGCCACCGGCAGCTTTTCGTCTTCACCCATCAGGTTCAGCAGCATGAACACTTCATCGCCCAGCCGGTAGTTGCTGTTGGTGGGGATGAACAGGCCACCGTTGCGCACGAAGGGCATGTACGCCATGTAGAGCGCGCTCTTGTCCTTGATGGTGAGCGTCAATAGTCCCGGCTTGTTGATGCCTGAGCGCGACGTCGGATCTTTCGGCGACATGTCTTTCCTGTATTCCAGCTTCAGGCCCCGCCAGCCCTGTTGAGCTGCCACAGGTGCCGTTCCAGCGCGAGAGGCTTGTTGAGTGAGGTGAGCAGCTGCCGTTGCAGCTCGCGCACCTCATCCAGCAGCCTCAGCGCTGCCCCTATATTTATGTCCAGCGGCCCGTCTTGCAACCGGGTGCCAGAGCGCATTGCCAGAATCTGCCCTGTGAGGCAGTTCTCAATGCCGCGCAGACGCAGTGGCAGCTCGTCCCTGGCCCAGCTTTCCGCGGTTCGGACTACGTCGATACGGCCGTCGGAGGCGTCCTTGAGGACCTGCGCAATGTCCCTGCGTATGGTCAGCACCTGCGGCACATCGGCCGCCAGCGCCTGTACGGGCGCCACACCGAGCACATCGAGCACCGCGGGCCAGTCGGCCCGGTGGGCGGGCTTCTGGGACGACAGCCAGGCCAGCGCGCCCTGCCGGTCCGGCGCATTCGCGGAAAGCTTCTGGCAGCGGCTGCGGATGGTGGCAGGCAGCAGGCTCGGGGCGGCGGTGACCAGCAGGACATGGGCATCGGCGCGTGGCTCTTCCAGCGTCTTCAGCAGTGCATTGGCCGCATTGCGGTTCAGCGCGTCGGCCGGCTGGAACACGACGAAAGTGCCCTTGCCTTCGTAGCTGGAAAGGGAAAGATGGGTCGAGATCGCGCGCACCTGGTCGACGGATATCTGGCCCAGCTTAGATTCGGGATCCGGTCCCACCACGATGAAATCCGGATGCTCGCGCTGCGCGACGCGCCGGCAATTGCTGCAATGTCCGCAGGGACTCGGGCGGCTGGTGCAGAAGAACAACTGGGCGGCATGCAGGGCCAGTTCCATGCCGCCGGCACCAGGGGCCTCGTGAATCAGCAGCGCCGGCGGCAGGCGGCCCGCCTCGTGCGCAGCATGGAGTTTGGCAGCCGCAGGCTCAAGCCAGGGGTACAGGCTCACAGCGTTTCCAGCAGCGGCAGCGCTGCGGCAAGCAGTTCGGCCTGATTGCGCGTGGCGTCCAGCACGCGGAAGCGCTGCGGTTCTCGCTCGGCAAGTTGCAGGTAATGCGCGCGCACCCGGGAGAAGAAGGCCAGCGTCTCGTCTTCGAAGCGATCGCCGTCGGCACGACCGCGGGCGCGGGCAAGTCCGGTTGCGGGTGGCAGATCAAGCAGCAGGGTCAGGTCCGGCCCGAGTTGCGGATGGGCAATGGCAGCCAGCGCCTCGATGGCGGCGGCGTCGATTCCCCTGCCCGCGCCCTGATAAGCACGACTGGCATCGGTAAAGCGGTCGCAGAGCACCCACTCGCCCCGCGCCAGCGCCGGTTCGATGCATTGCTTCACATGGGCGGCGCGCGCGGCAAACATCAGCAGCAGCTCGGTGGTGGCCGGCATGCCATCGCTGCGCCGAGCCAGGGTGAGCTGGCGGATTTCCTCCGCCAGTGGCGTGCCACCAGGTTCACGCGTGGCGCACACGCGGATGCCACGTGCGGTGAGCACATCGGCCAGCGCCTTCTGCAGCGTGGACTTGCCGGCGCCTTCAATGCCTTCGAAAGTGATGAAGCGCCCACGCGTCATGGCGTGAGCGCTGCGGCTGGAGTTGCCGCAGAAGCGGTTTCTGCGGTGGTCTCGGTCGCCGCTTCGACCGCTGCCTCCATCGAACGCGTCCGCAGCCGTTCCAGATAGCGCTGCACGGCGCGATTGTGTTCGCCGACGGTGGCGGAAAAATAGTGGCCACCACTGCCATCGCCGCTGGCGACGAAAAAGATCGCATCGGTTTTTTCCGGATTCAGCGTGGCAACGATTGCTTCGCGTCCAGGCAGCGCAATCGGTGTCGGGGGCAGCCCGGCGCGGGTATAGGTGTTGTAAGGCGTGTCCGTGTTCAGGTCGCGCTTGCGGATGTTGCCATCGTAATGATCGCGGATGCCGTAGATGACGGTGGGATCCGACTGCAGGCGCATGCCGATGCGCAGCCGGTTGATGTAGACACCGGCGACCCGGCGGCGCTCGCTGGCAAGGCCCGTTTCCTTCTCGACAATGGACGCCAGGGCCAGCGCCTCGTCCGGCGTGTTGAAAGGCAGATCCATCTGCCGCGCGTCCCAGGCTTCCTGCAGATTGCGTTTCTGCGCTTCGAAGGCCATGCGCAGGATCTGCATGTCGGTGGTGGATGCAGGCGCATACGAGTAGGTCTCGGGCGCAAAGCGGCCTTCCGGGAGCAGATCCGGCGCGCCGAGCTCTTCCATGAGCTGGGCGTCGCTGCGATCGCCAATCGTCTGCAGCAGATCTTTCTGTCTGGCGAGCTGGGTGCGCATCTGCGCAAAGGTCCAGCCTTCGACAATGGTGACGTGCTCGAGCACCACCCGGCCTTCGATCATCTGCCGCAGGATTTCCAGCGGCGGCTGGCCCGGCACAATGCGATAGCGACCGGCCTTGATGCTGGCACCCGCGAATGGCGTGTGGCGCTGGCAGCAGCGCAGGTACCACTCCAGCCGGCGTGCGTTGAGGATCAACCCCTGCTTCTCCAGCGTGCGCAACACCGAGCGCATGCTGGCGCCCTGCGGCACATCGATCTGTTGCAGGGCATTGGCCTGGCCGGGGTTCAGTGCGGCCTGACGCGCGCTGAACCACAGGCCCGCCGCGCCCAGCAGGCCAGCCAGCAGCAGGATCGCGATGACCCGCGGCAGCAGACCCCTACTCATCCAGTGCCTCGACGCGCATGGCCAGATCGCGCAGCAGCGGGCTTTGCGCGAGCACCCGACCATCCAGCTCATGGACCGGCAGCAGTCCGAGGCGGACATTGCTCAGGGCGAGGCCACTGCAATGCTCCAGCGTCGACCATGGCATCGCAGCGACACGCAGGCGTATGCCTGCCAGCGCGGCTTCGCGGATCACCACGGCGCGCAGCACACCAGCAATGCCACACTGATCGATTGCTGGAGTCACCAGTTCACCGTCCAGTTCCAGAAAGACATTGCTCATGGTGCCCGATATGAGTTGCCCGGAGCTACTGGCCATCAGGCCCTCGAAAGCACCCGTGCCCTGCAGCGCAGCGCGCGCCAGCACCTGCTCCAGGCGGTTGCAATGCTTGATGCCTGCCAGGTCCGGGTTTTCGCCGAGACGGCTGCGCAATGCAACGGCGCGGACTGTCGCGGGCAACTCGGCCCGTGTCGGTGCGGCGTAGACGCAGAGAATCAACCTCGCCTGTTCGTCTCCTGCCGGCGCATAGCCGCGCGCGGTGGCATCGCCGCGCGTGAGCTGCAGCTTGAGCAGCGCCTCGCGATGCGGCGCCGTGAGCTGCCGGGCCTGCTGCCAGACAGCGGTGTGATCCGCATGGATGCGCAATATCTCGCAGCCGCGCGCCAGCCGCGCACGATGCAGGGCCTCGAAACGGATGCGACCCTCGCGGACCACCATGGTCTCGAACAGGCCATCGCCATATTGCAGGCCGCGATCCAGTGGCCAGCGCTCCGCGCACGGCTTGCCATCGACAAACATGGCCAGTGGAGCGCTCATGGTTCGAGCGCCAGCAACATGCCACGTGCCTTCGCGCGGGTTTCATCCAGTTCGCGTTCCGGCCGCGAATCGGCCACGATCCCGGCGCCAGCGCGGAATTCCAGCTCCTGGCCATACAGCGAGATGGTGCGGATCAGGATATTGAAATCGCCGGAACCATCGTGGTTGAGATAGCCGAGGCTGCCCGTGTAGGGTCCACGCGGCGCAGCTTCCAGCTCTGCAATGATCTGCATGCAGCGCACCTTCGGGACACCGGTGATCGTGCCGCCGGGGAATACTGCGCGCAATGCCTCCACCGGCGAGACGCCCGCGCGCAGCTCACCCGTGACATTGGATACGATGTGGTGCACATGCGCGTAGGTCTCAACCGCCATGTATTCATCCACACGCACGGTGCCACCGGTGCTGACGCGACCCAGGTCGTTGCGTGCCAGGTCGATGAGCATGACGTGCTCGGCGCGCTCCTTCGGGTGGGCTACCAGCGCGTCGGCCTGCGACTGATCTTCGGCTGCGCTCCTGCCGCGCGGATGCGTGCCGGCTATGGGTCGCGTATCCAGCCTGCGACCCTGAATGCGCAGCAGGCGCTCCGGCGACGAAGACAACACGCGCAGTGCGCCGAACTGGGCGAAAGCCGCGAAGGGTGCCGGATTGGTCAGGCGCAGGCGGCGATACAACTGCGCGGCTGGATAGTCATCGGGGAGCAGCGCGCGCCATGGCCGTGACAGGTTGGCCTGGTAGATGTCGCCGGCGCGGATGTATTCCTGTGCGGCCACGACGCGCTGCAGATAAGCCGCGGAATCTTCTTCGCGGACGGCAATGGAGGGACCCACCGGAGCCTGCGGCACGGCGGCCGCGGTCTGCTGCAGATCGACCAGTATCTGCTGCCGCTCCTCTGCGCTGACGCCGGGCTCACTGATCAGATAACCCTTGCCATGGGCATCGCGCAGCAGTGCGGCCGGAATTCGCAGCGCCACCGCCACGGGTCGCGCGTCAGCCAAGCTGGCGGCGGGCCAGTGCGCACGCAGCGATGGTTCGGTCTCCAGCGCCGTTTCATAGCCGAGATAGACAAACCAGCCGCCACCGAAAGGCAGCGTGTCGGGCCTGGCGGCTGCGTCCGCTGCCGCCCTGACCCAATGCGCATCCAGCGCCGAGAGAAAGGAAGGCGCGTCGAGTGGCGGCAGGCTGCCTGTGGTGTGCACACCGCCACGCGCATCCAGCCACACGCTGCCGCGCGGCATTGCGCCGAGCAATGACATCTGCGACAGCGCGCCATCGGCGGCACTGTCGAGCAGCACGGGGTAACGCTGCGGCCAGCGCGCCGCCATGTCGAGCAGCGCCTGCGGCGCCAGCTCAACGGGTTCGATATGCAGTTGAGGCGCGCGCATGGCGCCGGGCTTTAAGGGCTCAGCCCACGAAACGGCGCAGCGCCAGCGTGCCGTTGGTGCCGCCGAAGCCAAAGGAGTTGGAGAGCGCCGCGTCGATGCGCATTCTGCGGGCCGCCAGCGGCACGTAGTCCAGGTCACAACCCTCGCCCGGGTTGTGCAGGTTCATGGTCGGCGGTGCGATCTGGTCGCGGATGGAAAGCGTGGCGAAGATGGCTTCGACGACACCGGCCGCTCCGAGCAGATGACCCGTGACCGACTTGGTGGCACTGACGGCGACCTTGCGGGCCTCGTCGCCGAATGCGCCCTTGATCGCGACGGTCTCGGCAACGTCACCCAGCGGCGTGGAGGTGGCATGCGCATTGATGTACTGCACATCGGACGGATTGAGGCCGCCATCCTTCATCGCCAGCTGCATGGCGCGGCGTGCGCCATTGCCATCTTCAGGCGGCGCGGTGATGTGATTCGCATCGCCAGTCATGCTGTAGCCCACGAGTTCGGCATAGATGCGGGCACCGCGGGCCTTGGCGTGTTCGAGTTCCTCGAGTACCACGGCACCACCGCCATCGCTGAGCACGAAACCATCGCGGTCCCGGTCCCACGGACGACTGGCTTCGGTCGGGGAATCATTGCGCGTGGACAGCGCCTTGGCCTGACCAAAGCCGCCAACGCCCATGACCGTGGTGGCCATTTCGGAACCGCCGGCCAGCACGATGTCGGCATCGCCATACTGGATGGTGCGCATGGCGATGCCCAGCGCATGGGTCGACGTGGTGCACGCCGAAACCACCGCGAAGTTCGGACCGCGCAGACCAAAGCGGATCGACAGGTGCCCGGAGATCATGTTGATGATCGTGGAAGGCACGAAGAACGGGGAAATCTTGCGCGGATTGTTGCCGGCGTCGAGGAAGGCTTTATGCTCTTCCTGGATGCGCTCGAGGCCGCCGATGCCCGAGCCCATGATCACGCCGACGCGATCGAGATCGGTCTTCTGCAGATCGAGCCCGGAGTCGGCCATGGCGTCCGCACCTGCGGCGATGCCGTAGTGCATGAATTCGTCGATGCGCCGGGATTCCTTGGGCGTCAGGTATCTCGCGAGTTCGAAGCCCTTGACCGCCCCGCCGAATTTGCAGGGAAACTCGGTGGTGTCGTAACGCGTGATGGGAGCAATGCCGCTGACGCCGTTGACGACGTCGGCCCAGGCACTCTCAAGCGTGCTGCCCACCGGCGAAACGATGCCCATGCCCGTGACGACTACTCGACGCTTGCTCAAGCGCAGCTCCGTATCTGGGGAAAATCAAGCCGGGGAAACCGGCGGATGCGCGGCAATCGCTCACCGCGCATGCAACAACCGCGAGCCAGACGATCAGGCTTTGGCGCGCCGTTCGTTGATGTAGTTGATCGCCTGCTGAACGGTGGTGATCTTCTCGGCTTCCTCATCAGGAATCTCGATTTCGAACTCCTCTTCCAGGGCCATGACCAGTTCAACGGTATCCAGCGAGTCAGCGCCGAGGTCATCGACGAATGACGCGTCGTTCGTTACCTGCTCGGCCTTGACACCCAGCTGCTCGGCAACGATGGCTTTGACTTGGCTTTCGACGCTGCTCATCTGTATTTAATCCTCTGATTTATTGACCGTTTGCCCTCCGTTATCGGGGGGCGCGTGGGGCGCGTATTGTAGGGGAAGCCCTCGCGCTATGCCACAGAAATCCCGGATTCTATCGAACCGCAACCTGTTGTTTTATTTGAACATTTGTGGCAAAGACCAGAAATCGAAGCGGCGCTCAGGGCATCAGCATGCCGCCGTTGACGCTCAGTGTCTGACCGGTGATGTAGCTTGCGGCAGGCGAAGCGAGGAAGGCAACCGCCTCTGCGATGTCTTCCGGGCTGCCCAGGCGACCCGCCGGAATCTGCTGCAGCAGGGCCGACTTCTGCTCCTCAGGCAGGTTCTTGGTCATATCGGTGTCGATGAATCCGGGCGCCACCGCGTTGACGGTGATGTTGCGCGAAGCCAACTCCCGGGCCATCGACTTGGTCAGACCGATCACGCCCGCCTTGGCGGCGGCGTAATTCACCTGCCCGGCGTTACCCATCAGGCCCACCACCGAAGCGATGTTGATGATGCGGCCGCGACGCTCTTTCATCATGCGTTTCACGCAGACCTTGGAGATCCGGAAATTGGCAGACAGATTGGTATCGATGACCAGGTTCCAGTCGTCGTCCTTCATGCGCAGCAGCAGTGTGTCGCGGGTGATGGCGGCGTTGTTGACCAGGATGCTGGGCATTTCGGAGGCAGAATCCAGCGTGGCGATCAGCGCTTCGAGCGAGCCTGGCGTGTTGACATTCAGCACTTCGCCACGACCACCCTGCGCAGCCAGGGCGGCAGTGATCTGCGCGGCGCCTTCGGGTGTGGTGGCCGTGCCGATTACCCTGGCGCCGCCTGCGGCAAGACGCAGCGCAATCGCACGGCCGATGCCGCGTGAGGCGCCGGTTACCAGAGCCGTGTCGTCTTTGAGATCATTGGTCATCGTCAGATCCTGCTTGATCAATTCAGTTGCGCGAGCGCGGCCTGCACGGTTGCGCTGTCCTGCAGCGCGAGGCACTGGATCTCCGGACGCTTCTCTATGCGGCGATTCAGGCCGGTCAGCACCTTGCCGGGACCGCATTCCACAAAGGTCGTGGCACCGGCCAGGGCTAGCGTACGGATCAGGTCGGTCCAGCGCACCGGGCTAGCAAGCTGCCTGGTCAGCAGGCGGCGGATCGCTGCGGGATCTTCCTGCTGCAGACAATCGACCGGACTCCAGAAGGCAATCTGCGGCACCTTCAGAGCAGCAGTCGCCACCACCGCTGCAAAGCGCTCGGCCGCCGGCTGCATCAGTGAACTATGCGCAGGCACACTCATTGGCAGCAGTACGGCACGCTTGGCGCCCCGGCTCTTGCAGGCTGCGAGCGCGCGCTGCACTGCCGCCGCATGCCCTGCGATGACGGCCTGCCCCGGAGAATTGAAATTCACCGGCTCGACCACTTCGCCCTGCGCAGCTTCCATGCATGCCGCCGCCACGGCATCGTCTTCCAGGCCCAGCACGGCTGCGATGGCGCCAACACCCGCCGGTACGGCTTCCTGCATGCGCTGTGCGCGCTGGCGCACGAGATCAACGGCAGCGGCGAACTCGAGCGCGCCGGCCGCGACCAGCGCGGAGTATTCACCCAGACTGTGCCCGCACACCGCGTCGGGCCGGCGACCACCCTGCTTCAGCCAGTAACGCCAGGTCGCGATTCCTGCCGTTAGCATGGCCGGCTGCTGGCGTTCGGTTTCATTGAGCAGTTCTGCCGGTCCCTGCTGCACCAGCTGCCACAGGTCATAGCCCAGCACCGCTGACGCTGCCGCGAAAGTATCGGCAATGACGGGATCCCGTTCCGCCAGTTCAGCAAGCATTCCCACCGAGTGGGAACCCTGGCCGGGAAATACGAAAACGCGTTGCATCCAGCTCCACCCGGAAAAAGGGGCGTCAGTATAACTGCTCGCCCCGGTGCCGCAGCAGCAGGCCGGCCATTGCACCTCCGGCTGCGCCGTAGGCATGCGACGCCGTGACCACCGGATGCTCGGTCTCGAAAGGCAGTGGCCCGTGCCACTGCTCCCATGCCAGTTTGGCGACGAAGATGACGCCCGCAATGATGCCCACCGGATCACGCTGACGGATCAGCGCGATGCAGCCGCAGGCGAATACGCCGTGCAGCATGGCGGAGGCGCCCACATACCACTGCAGCCCTGTGGAGATGAACCAGAAACCGGCGTCGATGGTCAGGATCGTGATGCCGAGCGCCCTCAGCCACTGCGTCATCCGGTAGGTGCGCGCGAACAGGGCCCACAGCAGGGCGAGGCC
>JANPGU010000040.1:0-9067 GCA_031424095.1 Gammaproteobacteria bacterium | reverse complement strand
TTCCGGCGCCTTGTCGATCTGGTCGTACGCCTTGAACTCGCCACCGTGCAGCTGCGCCATGACCTTCGTCAGCGCGGCCGTCAGGGTCGTCTTGCCATGATCCACGTGGCCAATCGTGCCAACGTTGACGTGGGGTTTGCTACGCTCGAATTTTTCCTTCGACATGTGTGTGTACCTAGCTTAAGTGGACTGACTGTTACTGTTTGATGATGGTGTCGGCGACGTTCGCCGGGACTTCCATATACTTCGCAAATTCCATCGTGAACGTGGCGCGCCCCTGGCTCATCGAACGCACATTCGTGGCGTAGCCGAACATCTCCGCCAGCGGCACTTCGGCCATTACCGTCTTGCCCGCGGGCGTGTCTTCCATGCCATGGATCTGGCCACGGCGACGGTTGAGGTCGCCGATCACATCACCCATGTATTCCTCGGGCGTCACGACCTCGACCTTCATGATCGGCTCGAGGATCACCGGCTTCGCGGCGCGGAATCCGTCCTTGAAGCCGAAGATCGCCGCCATGCGGAACGAGATTTCGTCGGAGTCCACATCGTGGAACGAACCGTCGAACAGGGTGACCTTCACATCGACCACCGGATAGCCGGCGATGACGCCGGTTTCGGCGGCTTCCTTGACGCCCTTCTCGATCGCAGGAATGAACTCGCGCGGCACAGTGCCGCCGACGATGCCATTCACGAATTCGATGCCCTTGCCCTCTTCGTTCGGCTCGAGCTTCAGCCACACGTGCCCGTACTGGCCACGGCCGCCGGATTGCTTGACGTGCTTGCCCTCGGACTCGACCTTGGCGCGAATGGTCTCGCGATAGGCCACCTGTGGCTTGCCGACATTGGCCTCGACCTTGAACTCGCGCTTCATGCGGTCGACGATGATCTCGAGGTGCAGCTCACCCATGCCGGAGATGATGGTCTGGCCGGACTCTTCGTCGGTGCTGACACGGAACGAAGGGTCTTCCTTCGCCAGCCGTTGCAGCGCCATGCCCATCTTTTCCTGGTCGACCTTGGTGCGCGGCTCCACGGCCACGGCGATGACCGGAATCGGAATGACCATCTTCTCGAGCGTGATGATCTTGCTTTCACTGCACAGCGTGTCGCCGGTGTTGACGTCTTTCAGGCCCACGGCCGCAGCAATGTCGCCGGCGCGGACTTCCTTGATGTCGGTGCGCTCGCTGGCATGCATCTGCAGCAGGCGGCCGATGCGCTCGCGCTTGCCGCGACCGGGCACGTACACCGCGTCGCCGGAGTTCATGACGCCGGAGTAGACGCGGAAAAACGTGAGGTTGCCGACGAAGGGATCGTTCAGGATCTTGAATGCCAGCGCCGCGAACGGCGCAGCGTCATCGGGCTTGCGGGTCGTCGGCTTGCCGTCTTCGTCCAGGCCTTTGGTGTCCGGCAACTCCATCGGCGACGGCATGAATTCGATGACGGCGTCGAGCAGCGCCTGCACGCCCTTGTTCTTGAAGGCGGTGCCGCACATGCAGATGACCAGCTCGTTCTTCAGCGAGCGGCTCTTGAGGCCCTGCTTGATCTCGTCTGCGGTCAGTTCCTTGCCATCCAGATACTTCTCGGTGAGCGCGTCGTTGCCCTCGGCGGCCGCCTCGATCATCTTCGCGCGGTATTCCTGTGCCTGCGCCTGCAGGTTCGCGGGAATCTCGCGGTATTCGAACTTCATCCCCTGGGTTTCCATGTCCCAGTAGATGGCCTTCATCTTGATGAGGTCGATCACGCCCAGGAAATCATCCTCGGCGCCGATCGGCAACTGGATCGCTACCGGATTGGCCCGCAACCGGTCGCGGATCATGTCGACCACGCGCAGGAAGTTTGCGCCGGCGCGGTCCATCTTGTTGACGAACGCGATGCGCGGCACGGCGTAGCGATTCATCTGCCGCCACACGGTCTCGGACTGGGGCTGCACACCGGCCACCGAATCGAACAGCGCCACGGCGCTGTCGAGCACCCTCAGGCTGCGCTCGACTTCGATGGTGAAGTCGACGTGGCCGGGCGTGTCGATGATGTTGATGCGGTGTTCGGGAAAGTTGTTTTCCATCCCTTTCCAGAAGCAGGTGGTGGCCGCGGAGGTGATCGTGATGCCACGCTCCTGCTCCTGCTCCATGTAGTCCATCACGGCCGCGCCGTCATGAACCTCGCCGATCTTGTGCGAAACGCCCGTGTAGAAAAGGATGCGTTCGGTCGTGGTCGTCTTGCCCGCGTCGATGTGCGCAGAGATACCGATGTTCCGATAACGCTCCAGTGGCGTGACACGAGGCATGTTTACGGCTTCGCCGGGGGTTCAACGGAGCCTGCAAGCAGGCTCCGAATTTTAATTACCAGCGGTAGTGCGCGAAGGCGCGGTTGGCGTCGGCCATGCGATGCGTGTCTTCACGCTTGCGCACGGCGCCGCCGCGGTTCTCGGCTGCATCCATCAGTTCGTGGGCGATGCGGTAGGCCATCGACTTCTCGGTGCGCGCACGGGCGGCATCGATGACCCAGCGCATGGCCAGGGTCTGGCGACGCGACGAACGCACTTCGACGGGCACCTGGTAGGTGGCGCCACCGACGCGGCGTGACTTCACCTCGACCGCAGGCTTCACGTTGTCGAGCGCCAGCGACAGCAGTTCGATGGCCTCGGGGCCCTGCTTGCCGGTCTTCTCGCCGATGCGTTCGATCGCACCGTAGAGGATCTGTTCAGCGGCGGACTTCTTGCCGTCCTGCATGACCACGTTCATGAACTTGGCCAGCATATCGCTGTTGAATTTCGGATCCGGAAGGATGTGGCGGGTAGGTGCTGCTGCGCGACGGGACATTGCAAAAACTCCTGGAGACTATTTCTTCGGGCGCTTGGCGCCGTACTTGGAACGACTCTGGCGGCGATCATTGACGCCGGAGCAGTCGAGCGAACCACGGACGGTGTGATAACGCACACCGGGGAGATCTTTCACGCGGCCGCCGCGGATGAGCACCACCGAGTGCTCCTGCAGGTTGTGGCCTTCGCCGCCGATGTAGCTGGTGACCTCGTAGCCATTGACGAGGCGCACGCGGCACACCTTGCGCAGTGCCGAGTTCGGCTTCTTCGGCGTGGTGGTGTACACACGCGTGCACACGCCACGCTTCTGCGGGGCTGCACCCAGTGCCGGAACCTTCGTCTTCTCAGCGCGGGTCCGGCGCGGTGACCGGATCAGCTGACTCGTCGTTGCCATGCAATCTCCACAAGATATCGATTCGCAGAAAGTGAGGGCCACACTTTCAAGTGCGGCCCGGCTTTCAGACGCTGTTGTGACCCGGCACTTACTCTTAAGCGCTGGACCTTGGAAAGGCCGGCGATTCTAGGAACCGCCCGCCAACCTGTCAAATCACTGCTGCAGCGCAGCGAGCGCCGCAGCATTCCCGACGCCCCAAAGGTGGCGTCAGGCGCTTTCCTCTTCCCCAACCACCGTTTCTTCGGAATCCGAAACACCGCTGCTCATATCGAAGCTGCGGCGGTTCATCTCGCTGATCCGGCGCCGACGGTGCTCGTGCGCCGCGAAGCCTGTACCCGCGGGGATCAGGCGACCGACGATGACGTTTTCCTTCAGACCGCGCAGATCGTCCTTGAGACCGCGCACCGCGGCTTCGGTCAGCACGCGTGTGGTCTCCTGGAACGATGCCGCCGAGATGAAGGACTCGGTCGCCAGCGACGCCTTGGTGATGCCCAGCAGCACGGGCTGCAGGGTCGCGGGAGACTTGTTCTCCGCGCGCGCATGGTCGTTGATGGCCAGCGCACGGGAACGGTCCAGCTGCTCGCCGCGCAGCAGCGCAGTTTCGCCGGTGGCCAGCACCTCGGTCTTGCGCAGCATCTGACGGATGATCACCTCGATGTGCTTGTCGTTGATCTTCACGCCCTGCAGGCGATAGACCTCCTGGATCTCGCGTACCAGATAGTTGGCGAGCTCCTCGACACCGCGCAGGCGCAGGATGTCATGCGGGTTCGGCTCGCCGTCGGCGATGACTTCACCACGGGTGACCTGCTCGCCTTCGAACACGTTGAGCTGGCGCCACTTCGGGATCAGCTCCTCGTACTTCTCTTCACCTTCATTGGTGATGACGAGGCGACGCTTGCCCTTGGTTTCCTTGCCGAAGCTCACCGTGCCCGACTTCTCGGCCAGGATCGCCTGCTCCTTGGGCTTGCGGGCCTCGAACAGATCGGCGACGCGCGGCAGACCGCCGGTGATGTCGCGGGTCTTCGACGATTCCTGCGGAATGCGTGCGATGACGTCGCCGACGGACACCTTGGCGCCGTCGCTGAGGTTCACCAGCGCACCGGCCGGCAGGTTGTACACCGCCGGAATCTCGGTGTTGGCGA
This sequence comes from Gammaproteobacteria bacterium, assembly GCA_031424095.1. Lineage (GTDB taxonomy): Bacteria > Pseudomonadota > Gammaproteobacteria > Steroidobacterales > Steroidobacteraceae > ZC4RG30. Next base: position 4,713 of record JANPGU010000040.1, on the reverse strand, counting down.
ACGGCACTTCCTTGCCCTTCGCGTTCAGCAGCCGGATGGTTGGCTTGAGTTCCTTGCCGCCGCGCTGCTTCGAATCGAGCATCACGGTGGACGAAAGACCGGTGACCTCGTCCACCTGGCTCGTGACGGTGAGGCCGTCGACGAAGTCAGTGAAGCGGATCAGACCTGCCACTTCCGTGATCACCGGATGGGTATGCGGATCCCAGGTCGCCACGACCTGGCCGCCCTTCACCTTGTCATGCTCCTTCGAGATGATCACGGCGCCGTAGGGAATCTTGTAGCGCTCGCGCTCGCGACCGAAGGCATCGACCACGCCGATCTCGCCCGAACGCGACACGGCCACCAGATGGCCCTTCTCGTGCTGCACGGATTTGATGTTGTGGAAGCGCAGCGTGCCATCGTTGCGGATTTCCACACTCGAGGCGGCAGCGGCTCGCGACGCGGCGCCACCGATGTGGAAGGTACGCATGGTCAGCTGCGTGCCCGGCTCACCGATCGACTGCGCGGCCATGACGCCGACTGCCTCGCCGATGTTGATGATGCGGCCACGCGCAAGGTCGCGACCGTAGCAGGTAGCGCAGACACCGTAGCGCGTGGCGCACGTGATCGGCGAACGCACCAGCACTTCGTCGACACTCTGCTGCTCCAGAATCCGCACGCGATCTTCATCGATCAGCGTGCCGCGCGGGAAGATCACTTCTTCAGTGCCTGGCTTCAGCACGTCTGCAGCCATCGTGCGACCCAGCACGCGCTCGCCGAGGCCCTCAACCACGTCACCGCCTTCAACCAGCGGCGCCATCGTGATGCCCTCTTCGGTGCCGCAATCCGGCTCCGTGACCACCAGGTCCTGCGCAACGTCGACCAGACGACGGGTGAGGTACCCGGAGTTCGCGGTCTTCAATGCGGTATCGGCCAGGCCCTTTCGTGCGCCGTGGGTCGAGATGAAGTACTGCTGGACGTTCAGGCCTTCGCGGAAGTTGGTCGTGATCGGCGTCTCGATGATCGAGCCGTCGGGCTTGGCCATCAGGCCGCGCATGCCGGCCAGCTGGCGGATCTGGGCGGCGCTACCGCGCGCGCCCGAGTCGGCCATCATGAAGATCGAGTTGAACGACTTCTGGCGCTGCTTCTTGCCCCAGCTGTCGGTGGCCTCTTCGGTGCCGAGCTTTTCCATCATGGCCTTGGCCACCTGATCGTTGGCACGGGACCAGATGTCGACGACCTTGTTGTAGCGTTCGCCGTTGGTGACGAGACCAGACGCGTACTGGTTCTGGATCTCCTTCACTTCGGTGGTTGCCTTGTCGACGATCTTCACCTTCTGTTCCGGGATGACGATGTCGTCGATACCGAACGACATGCCGGAACGGGTGGCGTACTGGAAGCCGGTGTACATCAGCTGGTCGGCGAACACCACGGTCTCTTTCAGACCCAGGATGCGGTAGCAGACATTGATGAGGCCGGAGATCGCCTTCTTGGTCATGTCGGCATTGACGAGGTCAAACGACAGGCCCTTCGGCAGGATTTCGGACAGCAGCGCGCGACCGACGGTGGTGTTGACCACGCGCAGCTTCTTGGGACCGAGCTTGCCATCGACCATGGCGTATTCGGGAACACGCACCTTGACCTTGGCCTGCAGGTGACACATGCGGCTTTCGTAAGCGCGGTGCGCCTCGTGCACGTCCGAGAACATCATGCCCTCGCCCTTCGCACCGACCATTTCACGCGTCAGGTAGTAAAGGCCAAGCACCACGTCCTGTGAAGGAACGATGATCGGGTCGCCGTTGGCGGGCGACAGGATGTTGTTCGACGACATCATCAGCGCGCGCGCTTCCAGCTGGGCTTCCAGCGACAGCGGCACGTGGACGGCCATCTGGTCACCGTCGAAGTCGGCGTTGAAGGCCGTGCAGACCAGCGGATGCAGCTGGATCGCCTTGCCTTCCACCAGCACCGGCTCGAAGGCCTGGATGCCGAGGCGGTGCAGGGTCGGGGCGCGGTTCAGCAGCACCGGGTGTTCGCGGATCACTTCCTCGAGGATGTCCCACACTTCCGGACCTTCCCGCTCGACCAGGCGCTTGGCGGCCTTGATGGTCGATGCATCGCCACGGATCTGCAGTTTCTGGAAGATGAACGGCTTGAACAGCTCGAGCGCCATCTTCTTCGGCAGACCGCACTGGTGCAGGCGCAGCGTAGGTCCCACCACGATCACCGAGCGACCGGAATAGTCGACACGCTTGCCGAGCAGGTTCTGGCGGAACCGGCCCTGCTTGCCCTTGATCATGTCGGCCAGCGACTTCAGCGGGCGCTTGTTGCTGCCCGTGATCGCGCGACCGCGACGGCCGTTATCGAGCAGTGCATCGACCGATTCCTGCAGCATGCGCTTTTCGTTGCGCACGATGATGTCCGGCGCGTTCAGCTCTAGCAGCCGGCGCAGACGGTTGTTGCGGTTGATGACGCGGCGGTACAGGTCGTTGAGATCCGACGTCGCGAAGCGGCCGCCATCCAGCGGCACCAGCGGACGCAGGTCCGGCGGCAGCACGGGCAGCACGGTCAGCACCATCCACTCGGGCTTGTTGCCGGAGTCCATGAACGCCTCGAGCAGCTTCAGGCGCTTCGACAGGCGCTTGAGCTTGGTCTCGGACGAAGTGCCGGCCATTTCTTCGCGCACCTTCAGCTGTTCGGCTGCAAGGTCGATGCTGGTCAGCAGTTCATGCACGGCCTCGGCGCCCATGCGGGCGTCGAATTCGTCGCCATGCTGCTCGATCGCCTCGAGATACATCTCGTCGGTGAGCAGCTGGCCACGGGTCATTTCGGTCATGCCCGGGTCGATCACGACGAAGGCTTCGAAATAGAGCACGCGCTCGATTTCACGCAGCGTCATGTCGAGCATCAGGCCGATGCGCGACGGCAGCGACTTCAGGAACCAGATGTGCGCCACCGGGCTCGCGAGGTCGATATGGCCCATGCGCTCGCGACGCACCTTGGCCTGGGTGACTTCGACGCCGCACTTCTCGCACACCACGCCGCGGTGCTTCAGGCGCTTGTACTTGCCGCACAGGCACTCGTAGTCCTTCGTCGGTCCGAAGATCTTGGCGCAGAACAGGCCGTCACGCTCTGGCTTGAACGTGCGGTAGTTGATGGTTTCCGGCTTTTTGACTTCACCGAACGACCACGACTTCACCAGCTCAGGCGATGCCAGCCCGATCTTGATGGAGTCGAAGTTTTCGACAGGAGCCTGCTGCTTGAACAGTTTCAGAAGGTCTTTCATGGTCAGTCCTGCTCCAGTTCCATATTGATACCGAGCGACCGGATTTCCTTGATGAGCACGTTGAAGGATTCGGGCATGCCCGCCTTCATCTCGTGATTGCCATCGACGATGGCCTTGTACATCAGCGTGCGGCCCTGCGTGTCGTCCGACTTGACCGTCAGCATTTCCTGCAGGGTGTACGCGGCGACATAGGCCTCGAGTGCCCACACTTCCATTTCGCCGAAGCGCTGGCCACCGAACTGCGCCTTGCCACCCAGCGGCTGCTGCGTGACCAGGGAGTAAGGCCCCGTGGAACGGGCGTGCATCTTGTCGTCGACCAGATGGTTCAGCTTCAGCATGTACATGTAGCCCACGGTGGTCTGGCGATCGAATCGCTCACCCGTGCGGCCGTCGTACAGCCAGGTCTGGCCGGAGGTCGGCAGATCAGCCAGCGTCAGCAGATGCTTGATCTCGCTTTCGGCCGCACCATCGAACACCGGCGTTGCGATCGGAACACCCTTGGAGAGGTTCTTCGCAAGCTCGATGATCTCGACGTCGCTGAACGACTTGATGTCTTCGCCCTGGCCGCCGGTGCTGTTGTAGATCTGGTCGATGAAGCCGCGGATTTCCGCGGTCTTCGCCTGTGCCTCGATCATCTTGCCGATCTTGAGGCCGAGGCCCTTGGCGGCCCAGCCCAGATGGGTTTCGAGCACCTGTCCGACGTTCATGCGCGAAGGCACGCCCAGCGGATTGAGCACCACGTCGACCGGCGTGCCGTCTTCGAGGTACGGCATGTCTTCGACCGGGGTGATGTGCGAGATCACACCCTTGTTGCCGTGGCGGCCGGCCATCTTGTCGCCCGGCTGGATGCGACGCTTCACGGCGAGGTAAACCTTCACCATCTTCAGAACGCCAGGGGCGAGGTCGTCGCCCGCGGTGATCTTGGCGCGCTTTTCTTCCAGACGCTTCTCGAGGCTCTTGCGCTGCGCCTTCATGCGCTCCGACGCGGACTCGAGCTGGCTGTTGGCTTCGTCGTTGTCGAGGCGGATGGCGAACCAGTCTTCGCGCGGCACACCGTCGAGATAGGCCGCGTCGATCTTCGTGCCGCTCTTGAGCTTGTTCGGCCCACCGGCGGCGACCTTGCCCAGCAGCTGCTCGCGCACGCGCTGGAACAAGTCGTCCTCGAGGATGCGCTGCTGGTCCTGCAGATCCTTCTTGACCTTCTCGATCTCGGCACGCTCGATCGACAGGGCGCGGATGTCCTTCTCGACGCCATCGCGCGTGAATACGCGCACGTCGATCACGGTGCCATCCATTCCCGGCGGAACGCGCAAGCTTGTGTCTTTGACGTCCGATGCCTTCTCGCCAAAGATGGCGCGCAGCAGCTTCTCTTCCGGAGTGAGCTGGGTCTCGCCCTTCGGCGTGACCTTGCCCACCAGGATGTCGCCCGCGCGCACTTCGGCGCCGATGTA
>JANPGU010000039.1:0-12433 GCA_031424095.1 Gammaproteobacteria bacterium | reverse complement strand
TCACTCGAGGCAGGCCGGAAGGTCTATGTCCGGAAAGACGGCTTCCAGGCCCTGTACGGTTCCACGAAGATCGTCGACCTGTTCAACGTGACCAATGCGGTCTACAAGTCGGCGCAGAACGTGGACAGCTATCTGGATCCCTCCTTCACCAACGCGAAGTAGGCCGGGGATCAGGTAACAGGGCCAGGCAGGTGCGATAGTGAACGTCATGACGCGCGGGTTCGGTGCCAGGTGGGGCGAACCACACCGGCGCGCGTTGCTGACGCTGTGTTCGTTTCTGCTGCCCCTGCTGCTGTGGTGCCTGGTGGCCTATGCCCCGTTCATCTGGCACCCGAAGATCAAGGTAGAGACCCCCGGCGGCGTGGATTATTTCCAACCGGGGATGCTCGTAGACCGCGCGGAATTCACGCTGCAGCGGGAACAGATGCGGCACGAGGGTCTGGTGCAGCCCACCGGGATCGCCGCGAATCCGATTTACCTGCCGGCGCCGCACCAGGTGGCGCGCGCCTTCTATACCGGCTTCACCACGGCGCCGGAGCAGAGGGATGCGCCGTGGCTGCACGAGAGCCTCTGGCACAGCATTCAGATCATCTTCTGGGGATTCACCCTTTCGTCACTGATCGGGGTTCCCCTGGGCATCCTGTGCGGCACCTATGCCGCCATCGGTCGGCTCAACGAACCCTTCATCGAGTTCTTCCGCTACCTGCCGGCGCCCGCTTTCGGCGCCCTGGCGGTGGCGGTGCTGGGCATCTATGACGGACCGAAGATCGCGATCATCGTCATCGGCACATTGTTCCAGCAGGTGCTGATCATCGCCAATACCACGCGCAAGCTCGAGGTCACGCTGCTCGAGGCGGCGCGCACGCTGGGCACGCGCGGTCTGCGCCTGGTCACCCGTGTGGTGATTCCGGGCATCCTGCCAGACCTCTATCGCGACCAGCGCATCCTGCTCGGGTGGGCATGGACCTATCTCATCGTGGCGGAACTGATCGGCACCAGTTCCGGCATCACTTTTTTCATCACGCAGCAGGCTCGCTATCAGCATTTCGAAAACGTCTATGCGGCCATGCTCATCATTGGCGTGATCGGATTCGGCAGTGACCTGCTGCTGAAGCGACTGGGCCGGCGCCTGTTTCCGTGGGATCGATCGCGAGACCGCTCATGACCGGCGACTATCGTGCGCAGTCCACTGCCGTGCAGGAGCGCTTTCAGCGCATCTATGCACGTGAGGTGATCCTCGAGGTAAAGGACCTGACCAAGCGCTATGTGTCGGCGCAAGGATCGACCGAGGCGCTGCGCGACATCAGCTTCAAGGTGCACCGACGGGAGTTCGTGTGTGTCCTCGGACCTTCCGGCTGTGGCAAGTCCACGCTCATCCGCATCCTTGCCGGACTCGAAGCCCACAGTGCAGGCGAGGTGCTGCTCGACGGCACGCCCATCAACGGTCCGGGTCGGGATCGCGGCATGGTGTTCCAGGGCTACTCCCTCTTCCCGTGGCTCACGGTAAAGCGCAACGTGATGTTCGGGCCGCAGATGAGCGGCCACTCACGCGACACTGCGGACGGGATGGCACGCCTGTGGCTGGATCTTGTGGGCCTGACGAAGTTTGCAGACGCTTATCCGCACCAGCTCTCCGGTGGCATGCGCCAGCGCGTCGCGATCGCGCGGGCGCTGGTGAACGAACCGCGCATCCTGCTAATGGATGAGCCCTTCGGGGCGCTCGATGCGCAGACGCGCGCGAAGATGCAGAGCCACCTGCTCGATATCTGGAAGAACCTCGACATCACGGTGCTGTTCATCACCCACGATCTCGACGAGGCCATCTATCTGGCGGACCGGATCCTGGTGCTGAAGGCCCACCCGGGCGAGATGCAGGAAGTCATCGAGGTGCCTGTGCCGCGGCCGCGTGCTCCCGGCCAGTCCGCCAGTGCGGAGTTCCGCGCCATGCGGGCGCATCTCGAGACCCTCATCCATCCGGTCGAGGTCCGTACTGCGGGCGATGAAGCAGACGCCATGACCCAGCCCCACATGATCCGGTTCACCAATGTGGCCGACAACGTCGAATAGGGAAACCCCCCATGAGCTGGTCAGACCTGACATGGCCCGAACTGCCCGCAGCGCTGGCAGCAGCTGGCCATGCTGCCATCCTGCCGGTGGGGGCGACCGAGCAGCATGGGCCGCATCTGGGCTGCGGCGTCGACACGGTGATCGCCGAGAAACTGTGCCGTGCAGTGGCCGAGCGCACCGGCGTGCCGATGCTGCCGGTGTTGCCCTACGGCTGCTCACTCGGCCATAGCCGGCGCTGGCCCGGCACGATTGCGTTGACACCGGTGCTGCTGATCGAACTGGTACGGCAGATCGGCGATTGGGCTTACCACAGTGGTGTGCGGCGCCTGTTCATCGTCAATGCGCATGTCACCAACGCTGCCCCTTTGCGTTGTGCGCTGGAAATGCTGCGCTCCGAACACGACGACCTGATGGTGGCCGTGATCAACACGGCCACCCTGAGTGCGCGCGTGCGGGAATTCCATGCGGCGGATGGTGCCGACTGGCATGCGAACGACGCAGAGACTTCGTTGATGCTGGCGATTGCGCCGGCAGGCGTGCGTCCTGAGCGGCTCGCCGAGGCGGATGACCCCGACCGGACCGGGTGCTGCGTATTTGCACATCCGGTCAACCGCACCAGCCTCAATGGCGTGACGGGAACGCCGAGCATCGCAACGCGCGAAAAGGGCGAGCGCTGGTACGGCTGGCTGGTCGACGACCTGGCGGCATTGATTGCCAGTGGCTGCCGCGAGACACCACCGCTGGATTTTTCCTACTTTGACCAGGCCGCAAGCCTGCCCACCTGATTCGCTATTTCGAGGAACCCGCATGATCACGACCGAAGACGCCGCCTGCCTGCAGCAGGAACTCACCGACAAGGGCGTCAAGTACTGCATTGGCGCCTACGTGGATATCCACGGCGTCCCCAAGGCCAAGGTGGTGCCGATCCACCACCTGGTGCACATGGCCAAGGGCTCGGAACGCTACACCGGCTATGCACTGGACGGGCTGGGTCAGGCGCCGAACGACGACGAGCTCACCTCGGTGCCGGACTTCAGCCGGCTGATCCAGCTGCCGTGGGAACCGAAGATCGCATGGATTCCGTCCGACAATCACTTCCAGGGCAAGCCCTATCCGCTGAACACCCGCGTCGCACTGCAGGGCCAGCTGAACGAGGCGGCCAAGCTCGGATTCGGCCTGAATCTCGGCATCGAATGCGAAATCTTCCTGCTGAAGCAGGGGGAAGGCGGGCGCCTGTCGGTGCCGGATCCCGAGGACAAGCTGGCCAAGCCCTGCTATGACGTGCGCGGCTTCACCAACAGCTTCGGCTGGCTGGACAAGATGGCAAGCGCCATCAACGGCCTCGGGTGGGATCTGTACTCGTTTGATCATGAGGATGCCAACGGACAGTTCGAGTTCGACTTCCAGTATGCCGATGCCCTTACGACCTGTGACCGGCTCACCTTCTTCCGCTTCATGGCCAAGCACTACGCCCGCGAAGAGGGCCTGCTGGCCACCATGATGCCGAAGCCCTTTGCGGACAAGACCGGCAACGGCGCGCACTTCAACATGTCGCTCTACGACCTGCAGACCGGTCGCAACCTGTTCGCCTGTGCGCCGTCGGAAGATCCCAACCGGATCGGGCTGACGCCACTCGGCTACCAGTTCGTCGCCGGCATCCTCAAGCATGGGCGCGCTCTGTGCGCCGTCTTCGCACCGACGGTCAACAGCTACAAGCGCCTGGTGCGGCGCGGCGCCATGAGCTATTTCTCGTGGGCGCCGGTCTTCAACTCCTGGGGCTCGAACAACCGCACCAACTCCGTGCGCATTCCCGCGGGCGGCGGGCGCTGCGAATCACGCAATGCCGATGGCGCAGTGAATCCCTACCTGGCCGCCACGCTGGCGCTGGCCGCCGGGCTGGAAGGAATCCGCGAGGGCCTGGATCCAGGCAAACCGAATGAGGACAACCTCTACGCGATCAGCGAGAGCGAGCGACAGGCACGCAGTATCGACTTCCTGCCACAGACGCTGCAGGAAGCGGTGGCCGCCTTCGCAGCCGATCCGCTGGTGACCCAGGTGCTGGGCCAGGAACTGCGCGACGAATTCATCCGCTACAAGACCGAGGAATGGGAGACCTACCACCTCACTGTCAGCCAGTGGGAAGTGGAACGCTACAGCTACATGTTCTGAGCCACGCGACAATCCGGGTGAGATGCCTATGCTCGACGACCCCATTGGGTTTCAGCCAGTAAGCCGCATCAGCGTCTCGCTGCCACCGGCGCTGCTCGACCAGCTCCACCAGATGGTCGAGCAGCGCGGCTACGGCAGCCGTTCGCAGGCCATCGGCGAGATGGTGAACTACCAGCTCGCAGAGCATCGCCGCAAGCTGGGCAACGACGTCATGGTGGGGACGGTGACGCTGCTGTACGACCGCACCGTTCCGGCGCTGCAGAAGCGGCTGGCCGATATCCAGTACCAGCATATCGACGAGGTCATCAGCTCACTGCATGTGCACCTGAGCCAGGACAAGATGATGGAGACTATTCTCGTGCAGGGTCACGCGCAGCAACTGCAGGCGATCGCCAACGAGATGATAGCGCTGCGGGGCGTGATCACCGGCAAGCTGCAATTACTCGCGGCGGTCATTCCGCCGCTGCGTTCGCCACTTCCCGAATGAGCGCCGCGCTCAGCGGACCTTCTGCGGGACTTTGCGCAATTCTGCGGTGTATCCCAGAGCACGCACCCGGGAGACGAGGCGATCGTAGTCAGATTGCGCGATCTGTGGGGTGCGCGCCATGATCCAGACATAGTCCCGCTTGCTGCGCGCGATGATGGTCTCCCGATATTCAGGGTCCACGTGCGCAATCACATACTCAGCCTTGATCAGCGGCATGAACTGCATGGCCCAGATCGCATTGCTCGGGTCATTACCCACGAAGCCCTTCGGTCGCATGATTTTCTGCGGGCCGTCCGATGCGCCCTTGTTGAAAGTGAAGGTCGTTGCAATCGTGCCGTCCGCAGAGCGTTCGTAGCGCTCCACTGCGTTATAAGCCTTCTTCTCCGGCGGCGACGGGATGGTCGCAATGACATACCAGTCACCCATGAAACGGTCGATATCGACGCGCGTCGCGTGCGGCAGGGGTTCATGTTTCATGGTGGAGCAGGCTCCAAGCACCAGGACCGCGGCGATGGCGACACAAGCAGTGGCCGCGCGAACCTGCGGCAGGCAAGGCCAGACTCGGCTCAAGATTCGTCTCCAGCATTGGTGCATTGACGCGAATGAATGTATCAAGAAAGCGCCTGCGTCATTGCAATCCCCTGTGCATGGGTCGTGTCGGCTGCTTCCTACAGGCCCGCTGCGGGTTCAATCGCGCAGCGGGACACCCCGGGTTTCGCGCACCAGAAACATGCCGATTACGAATGTGGCGGCGGCCACGATCACCGGATACCACAGGCCGCTGTAGATGTTGCCGGTCTGTGCAACGATCGCAAAGGCCGTGGTCGGCAACAGTCCGCCGAACCAGCCATTGCCGATATGATAAGGCAGGGACATGGAGCTGTAGCGGATGCGCGTGGGGAACATCTCCACCAGCATCGCGGCGATCGGTCCATAGACCATGGTCACGTAGATGACGAGCAAGGCGAGGATGGCGACCACCAGCGGCTTGTTGATCTGCGCAGGCTCCGCCCTGGTGGGATAGCCGGCGGACTTCAGCGCGTCGGCAACTTCGGTCTTGAACGTGGCGTCGCGCGCAGTGAGCGCTGCGCCCGTCAGCGCCTTTGCATCGTAGGACGCGATGCTGCGTGCGCCGATCTGGATCCTCGCAGCACCCTGCGTCGCCACGCTGTCGTAGTTGACGGAGGCGTTGGCGAGAACCTGCTTGGCCACATCGCAGGAACTGGTGAACTTCGTGGTGCCGGTGGGATTGAACTGGAACGAACATTCACGCGCTTCCGCATGCAGGGTGACCGGCGCCGACTGCAGTGCGTGCGCGAGCTGCGGATTGCCAGCCGCCGTGAGGGCCTTGAACAGCGGAAAGTAGGTAAGCGCCGCCAGCAGGCAGCCGGCAAGGATGATGGGCTTGCGACCGATGCGGTCGGACAGCGAGCCGAAGATCAGGAAGAAGGGCGTGCCGATGATCAGCGCCAGGGCGATCAGCAGGTTGGCCTGGGCGGAATCGATCTTCAGGGCCTGCGTCAGGAAGAACAGCGCGTAGAACTGCCCCGTGTACCACACCACCGCCTGCCCTGCCGTCAGGCCGAACAGCGCGATCAGCACGATCTTCAGGTTCGACCACTGGCCGAAGGATTCGCGCAGCGGTGCCTTCGAGGTGCGGCCCTCCGCCTTCATCTGCTTGAAGACCGGCGACTCGTCCATCGACATCCGGATCCAGACACTCAGGCCCAGCAGCAGCGCGGAGAGCAGGAAGGGAATGCGCCAGCCCCAGGCCTGGAAGGCTGCCTCGCCCAGCGCGGTGCGTGTGCCGAGTATCACCATCAGCGACAGCAGCAGGCCCATCGTGGCCGTGGTCTGGATCCATGCGGTATGCGCGCCGCGTTTGTCCGGTGGCGCATGCTCTGCCACGAAGGTGGCCGCACCGCCATACTCACCGCCGAGTGCGAGCCCCTGCAGCAGCCGCAGCGCGATCAACAGTATCGGTGCCAGTACACCCAGGGTTCCGTAACCAGGAAGCACACCGACCAGGAAGGTCGAGGCGCCCATGATCAGGATGGTTACCAGGAAGGTGTGTTTGCGCCCCACCAGATCGCCGAGGCGGCCGAACACCAGCGCGCCGAAAGGCCGGACGATGAAGCCCGCAGCGAAGGCCAGCAGCGCAAAGATGAAGCCCGATGTCGGGTCCAGCGCGGTGAAATACTGCTTGGCGATGATGGCCGCCAGCGACCCGTAAAGATAGAAGTCATACCACTCGAACACGGTGCCCAGCGATGACGCGAGCACGACTTTGCGTTGGGAAGCAGAAAGCCTCATCTGAACTGCCCCTCAGTAATTGATCTGCGCGCGGATCTGTTCGTGCAGCAAGCCGTTGGTGGCCAGCACCGTGGTCGTGCCGAGATGAATGGCCCGCCCCGACAGATCGGTGAATTGCCCGCCGGCTTCGCCGACAATCACCGACAGTGCGGCGATATCAAGAATATTGACGTCCGACTCAACTACCGCATCCAGCGCACCACGCGCCAGCAGGTGGTAGTGGACATAGTCACCATAGCCGCGCAGCCGATTGACCCGCGTGACCAGACGGCCGAAGTTGTGCCACTGGGGCGCGGCGGCCAGGGTCTTCAGGTTGCCGCTGGAAAGGATGGTTTCGTCCAGCGCGGATTTCGAACTCACCTTGATACGCTGCCCATTGAGCCACGCGCCCCCGCCCCGCTCCGCCCAGGCAGTTTCACCGGCAGCGCAGGCCGATGAAACGCCGAGCACGAATTCGCCCCGTCGCAACAGCGCGATCTGGGTCGAGAAGAAGGGCGTGTCGCGGACAAATGATTTGGTGCCGTCGAGCGGATCCACCAGCCAGATGTTCTCGGCATCCATCGCGTGCTGGCCGCTTTCTTCACCGAAGAAACCGTAATCCGGAAAGTGCCGTGACAGCACCGCGTGGATGGCGGCCTCGGCCCGCCGGTCGGCCTCGGTTACCGGCGAACGGTCGGCCTTGATCTCGACCGCGAGATTGCTCCGGTACAGCGGCCCGATGACCTCATCCGCCGCGCGCGCGGCCTCGAGTGCGGCAGCCAGCTGGGGCGAAGAATTGCTGTTCAGGGTTTCCATGGCGCCGCTACGTTGACACAAGGTGCTTGCATTGCGCCAGATGCATGGGCCTCTGCTACAGTCGCGGCCACCATGGGCAACCGACTCAGCAAGATCATCACGCGCACGGGAGATGAGGGCACCACCGGCCTCGGTGACGGCACACGCGTGGCCAAGGACAGCCCGCGGATCGAAGCCATCGGCACGGTCGATGAACTCAACAGCGCCGTCGGCTGGCTGGGCACACTGCCCGGCCTGCCGCCGGAAGTATCGCGCCTGTTGCTGCGTGTGCAGCACGACCTGTTCGACCTGGGCGGCGAACTGGCGGTGCCCGGATACAGCGTGCTGACCGACGCCCATGTCACGGCACTGGAAGATGCCGTGGAGCAGTTCAATGCGCAGTTGCCGCCGCTGAAGGAATTCATCCTGCCCGGCGGCTCGGAAGCTGCCGCACGTTGCCATATGGCCCGCACCATTGCACGGCGCGCCGAGCGGCGTTGCTGGTCACTGGCCAAGGCCGAAGACAAGCGCGGCATCGCGCTGATCTACCTTAATCGGCTCTCCGATGCGTTGTTCGTGCTGGCGCGTCATCTCGCACGGCACGATGGCGGCAGGGAAGTTCTCTGGGATCGCAGCCGTCTCGATTGAGATCAGGCTCGGCGGTGATTCAGGCCAGGCCCTTGCGCAGGGCAGTCCAGTCGAAGGATTCACCGGGATCGGTCTTGCGTCCCGGTGCTATGTCGCTGTGGCCCACCAGTCGCGCTGCGGCGAGCGTCGGATACGCCTGCAGCAGGGCACCAATGGCTGCGGCCGCCGCGTGATATTGCGCGGCCGCGTAGGGACTCGCGTCGGCGCCTTCCATTTCAATGCCGATGGAAAAGTCATTGCAGGCGGTGCGCCCTTCGAACTGTGAAGCACCGGCATGCCAGGCCCGCCGGTGAAACGGCACGAACTGCACGATCTCGCCGTCGCGGCGCACCAGCAGATGCGCCGACACGCGCATGCCCTGCACGATCTTGAAATAAGGATGTATTTCCGGCAGGCGCTGCCCATTGAACAACTGCTCGATCCACGGGCCACCGAATTCATCCGGCGGCAGGCTGATGCCGTGCATCACAATCAGATCTGCCGCCATGCCGTCGGGGCGCGCGTCCTGATGTGGACTGAACACCTGCCGCACGCCTTCGAGCAGTCCCGTGGCCACATGGACGCGCAGGCTCATGCGCAGGCTCCGGTGGCTTGCCCACCCCGTGGCGCAGTGTTACATCTACGCCGCTGCTGCGGTTCGAAAGAAATGATCATGGGAGAAGAATAATGCCAATCAGCAAGCGCCTGGGCGCGGAGTTTCCCGGCAATTTCTGGCTGGCGCCGGGAGGCTGCGGCGGTGCTATGCCGGCTGGCATGGTGTAGCGCTGACTCGGCAGCGAGAACACCGCCTGGTTCCCGGCGCAGGTACCCGCCTGTCATAACCATTGCGGGCGCTGGCCGGCTGTTGCTCCCGGCAACCGGCCTCTTCTATATTGAAAGACCCGAACAACAACGAAAGCAGGCCACACGCAGATGGCGGCTGACAGGGAAAATCTGGCGACCGTCTACATGAGCTTCCGCAGCGCACTGGCGCGCGTGGTGGGTCGCATCGTGCGACCCACCGATGTCGAAGACATCCTGCAGGATGCCTTCGTTCGTTCCTTCGAGGCCGGCCGCGAGAGTGACATCCGCGATGCACGCGCTTTTCTCATGCGCACGGCCACCAACCTGGCGCTGAATCACATCGCCCGCAAGGAACATCGCACCACCGGCCCCCTGGACGAACTGGCACCGGAAGACGCCCCGGCGTCCGAAGCATTGCCGCTCGACGCCCAGATCGACGCCGACCGGGAGTTCCTGGCCTTCTGTCGTGCCGTGGGCACCCTGCCGGACCAATGCCGGCGCGCTTTCATACTGAAGAAGATCTACGGCCTGAGTCAGCAGGAAATCGCAAGGGAACTGGCCATCTCCGAAAGCACGGTTGAAAAGCACATCGCCCGGGGACTGCTGCTGTGCCGGGAACGCTTGCTGGGCAAGCGGAAACTGGTCGACCAACCGTCGCTGGCGCGCAGTGGCACATGAGCAATCTCACCGCATTCCCCGATCTCGCCGCGGCGCGCAAACAGGCGGCGCAATGGATCGTGCGCGTGGATCGCGGCCTCACGGCCGCCGAGCAGCCTGAATTCAGTCAATGGCTGCGTGGCCCCGCAAACCGGCGGGCATTTGAAGAACTTGGCGGCCTGTGGAACGAACTGGACGTCGTGTCGGTGCTGGCCGAGGTGTGTCCCCGCCCCGCCGCGCAATCCTCTCGGCGCGTGCTGCCATTGGTGCTGGGAACTGCCGCCGCAGTGCTGGCAGTGATCGCATTGCAGTTCATGCCGCGCGCCACTGGCGCACCGCCTCCCGGCCTTGCGACGACCAGCCAGCGTGCGGAGGCCTATGCGACCGCGGTTGGAGAGCAGAAGACGATCACGCTGCGCGACGGCTCCCTGCTGACACTCAACACCGATTCCCTGGTGGAAGTGTCGCTGTCAAGGAAATTGCGCCAGCTCAGCCTGCGGCGCGGTGAAGCCCACTTCGAAGTGGCACATGACGCGGCACGGCCCTTCGTGGTCGACGCTGGTGCATTGGCTGTGCGGGCCGTGGGCACAGCGTTCAACATCCGCCTGCGGGCCGGTCAGGCCACCGATGTACTGGTCACATCCGGCACCGTACGGATTTCCGAGCCTGCGCGTGCCAGCGCACCGGCTTCGATGCTGAACGCGGGCGAATTGCTCGCGCTGCGTCAGGACGGCAGGCGCGACGTGCAACAACTGGACGCCACCGCGGTGGAATCACGGCTGGCCTGGCGCCGCAGCGTATTGATCTTCGACGGTGAAACACTGGCCCAGGCGCTGCGCGAATATTCGCGCTACACAACGCGCCACATCTATCTGGCTGATTCCCGACTCGGCAACGTTCGCATTGCGGGCTATTTTCCTGCCGACAACCTGTCGGTGCTGCTCGGCAGCCTGCGTGCCAATTTCGGTATCGTGGCAACGGAAACCGACACCGGCCTGCGCCTCGCGGCATCCGCAGAGCGCGCACCGCAGAAATAGCGGCAGCGCTTCGAATTCCATGCAGGGCACACGGGGAACGAGCAGGAGCGCGGCATTGCTTGTGCTGTTTGCGTTGTGCGCACCCACCGTTGCAGTGGCCACACCACGACCGTTCGACATTCCCGCCGGCCCCGCCAACCAGACGCTGACGCGTTTCGCGCAGCAGGCCGGTATCGCCATCGTGTTCCCTTATGAGCTGGCAGCGGGCCATTTCACGCGCCGCGTGCAGGCCACGCTCGAACCGGATGTGGCGCTGCGCCAGCTGCTGCTGCGCAGCGGGCTCTCCGCGCGGCGCGACGAAGATGGCCAGATCGTCATCGCACTGCTGGGGCGCGGGCCAGCGCGCGACGCGGCGGGCGCGATCACGGCTGCGACCACCGATTTGGATGAGGTCAACGTCACCGGCACGCGCCTGGAGCGCGGCATGCTGACGCCAACGCCAGTAACCGCGGTTTCGCGCCTTGAACTGTCGACACTGTCGACTGGCACGCTGGCCGAGGCGCTGGTTGAGTTGCCGTATTTCCTGAACAACGACACGCCACAGACGCAGTCCTATGCCACCTCTGCCGCGGCTGGTGCCAGCTACCTGAATCTGCGTGGCATCGGCTCCATCCGCACGCTGACGCTGCTCGATGGCAAGCGCATCGTGCCTGCAACGCGCTTCGGTACTGTTGATGTGGCGCTGCTGCCAAGGGCGCTGGTCGAGCGTGTGGAAGTGGTGACCGGAGGCGCTTCGGCTGCGTATGGTTCCGATGCGGTCAGTGGCGTGGTCAATCTGGTGACGGACCCGGGCTTCACCGGCTGGCGTGCGCGCGTGCAGGCCGGCAACTCCGATCGCAGCGACAATGGCAATGGCGAACTCGCGGTCACTTATGGCACTGCGGTGGGCGACCGCTCGCATCTGATCCTGTCGGCCGAGTTCTCGCGCGCCAGGGGCATTCGCGGATACCGGCACCGCGACTGGTTCGCAAGCTGGGCGACCATTCCGAATCCCATGCCGGGTGGCCCGGTCGAAGTCACGGTGCCGGATGTGCACGCGACCGGATATACCTACGGCGGTCTGATTACAGCGGGCCCATTGGCTGGCATCCAGTTCCTGCCCGGCGCGGTGCCCGCAGCGTTTGTACGCGGCGACTATTACACGCCGGCGGGCACGCAGTCAGGTGGCGATGGCATCGACCCTGCCGCGGATCTGGTCTGGATGATGCCGGACCAGATGCGGGCCAACGCCTATCTGAAATACACCACCGAAATCAGGCCGGGCTTCACGGCCTATGCGCAGCTGTTCACCGGTCACAGCAGCAACGCCTACGACAAGGATCCGCCCTCATTGTGGGGCGCATGGGAAGCGACCATCTACAACGACAATGCCTTTCTGCCGCAGAGCATCCGCACGCAGATGGGCTCGCTGGGTGTGACTTCATTCCGACTGGGCCGCATCGGCAATGGTGATCTGGGCCGCGGCCGCGTGCACAACATCAGCGATCTGCTGTCGGCG
>JANPGU010000038.1:0-27719 GCA_031424095.1 Gammaproteobacteria bacterium | reverse complement strand
CGGCCGATTTCGACGACGACATTCCGTTCTAGGCCAACCCAGACGGCGATTTCCCAGACCAGGGCAATTACTGCATCGGTGTAATTCCGGTCGGGCAGCCGGCCCGAAGCAGTTTGCCCTCAGATCCCGCATTGTGCGTTGCACAATCTATAAAATCCGGGTTGCGCTCAAATTCAAGGTTCTATGCCCGGTCGCTACTACATCAAGACCTTTGGCTGCCAGATGAACGAATACGATTCCACCCGCATGGGGGATGTACTCGCGGCTGCCGAAGGACTCATTCCCGCCGACGATGAACAGTCGGCGGACATCCTGCTGATGAACACCTGCTCGGTGCGCGACAAGGCCGAGGACAAGGTCTATTCATTGCTGGGCACGTGGCGCCTGCTCAAGGCGCAGCGTCCTGGCGTGATCATCGGCGTGGGTGGTTGTGTGGCCAGCCAGGAAGGCGAGGCGATCACCGCGCGCGCGCCCTATGTCGATCTCGTGTTCGGGCCGCAGACCATTCACCGGCTGCCGCAGTTGCTGGCGGAGCTGCGCCGCACCGGCCATGCCCAGATCGATGTCAGCTTCCCGGAGATCGAGAAGTTCGATCGGCTCCCCGCGCAGCGCGCCACGGGTGCCGCGGCATTCGTTTCCATCATGGAAGGCTGCAGCAAGTTCTGCAGCTACTGCGTTGTGCCCTATACGCGGGGCGAAGAGGTCAGCCGTCCCGCCGCATCGGTGCTGGAAGAAGTGCGTGGCCTGCTGGCGCAGGGCGTCGGCGAGATCACGCTGCTCGGCCAGAACGTCAATGCCTACGAAGGCGCGCGGCCGGGTGCTGATCCCATGGACCTGGGCCAGCTGATCCGTTCGATCAGCGGCATGCCGGGCGTGGAGCGCATCCGCTTCACCACATCGCACCCGCTGAATTTCAACGACACGCTGATCGAAGCCTTCGCACATACCGCAAAGCTCGCCAATCACATGCATCTGCCGGTGCAGAGCGGCTCCGATCGCATCCTGGCGCTGATGCGCCGTGGCTATACCGTGCTGGAGTTCAAGCAGAAGCTGCGGCGCCTGCGCGCGGTGCGGCCTGACATCACGATTTCGACTGACCTGATCGTGGGATTTCCGGGAGAAACCGAGTGCGACTTCCAGCAGACGCTGGATCTCACCGCCGAGGTCGGTTTCGACCAGTCGTTCAGTTTCATCTACAGCCGGCGTCCAGGTACGCCGGCTGCTTCGCTGCCGGATGATGTGGCGGACAGCGTGAAGTCCGAGCGCCTTGCGCGCCTGCAGGCGCTGCTTGATTCGCAGGCGCGGGCGATCAGCGCCAGGATGACCGGCAGCGTGCAGCGCGTGCTGGTGGTGCGTCCATCGCGCCGCGATGCCAGCCAGATGGCGGGTCGCACCGAGAACAACCGCTGGGTCAATTTCGATGCCGACGCGCGGCTCATCAATCGCTTCGTCGATGTCGAAATCACGGCGGCGATGAACAATTCGCTGCGCGGCCGCCTGCTGGCAGCGGCCCAGCCGGAATTGCGCGCGTGAAGCAACGACGCGACTCCGCGCTGCTGCAGCCGATGGAATTCGAATTGCTGCCGGAAGACAACTCCCGCCTGGCGGCGCTGTGCGGTCCGCTGGACCAGAATCTGCGGCTGGTGGAACAGCGACTGGGCGTTGAAGTGCGTCGCCGCGGCAATCAGTTCCGCGTTCTGGGGGAGAAATCCGCTGGTGCAACCCGCGTGCTGCGCGACCTGTTCGAACTGGCGGGCGGTGGCAACCCGGTCGACCTGCCGGATGTGCACCTGGCGCTGCGCGAGCATGCAGACATCGAGGATGAAACATCGGTACGCGCCGCCCCGGTGATACCGCTGTCCGGCGAGGATTCGGCGCGCGTGCCGCGCGGACTCATCCGCGCCCGTGGCGAAAACCAGAAAGGTTATCTGGCGCATATCCACAGCCACGACCTGACCTTCGGCATTGGGCCGGCAGGTACCGGGAAAACCTATCTGGCAGTGGCATGCGCAGTCGAGGCACTCCAGAGCGAGCGCGTGCGCCGCATCGTGCTCGTGCGCCCCGCAGTGGAAGCCGGCGAACGTCTGGGGTTCCTGCCGGGTGACCTGACGCAGAAGGTCGATCCCTATCTGCGGCCGATCTATGACGCGCTGTATGAAATGATGGGTTTCGAACGCGTCGCGCGCTTCATCGAGCGCAACATCATTGAAGTCGCGCCCCTGGCCTTCATGCGCGGCCGCTCGCTCAACGAGTCGTTCATCATCCTCGACGAGGCGCAGAACACCACGCCGGAACAGATGAAGATGTTCCTGACGCGAATCGGCTTTGGTTCGAAGGCGGTGGTGACCGGCGACCTCACCCAGACCGACCTGCCAACCGGCAGGCTTTCCGGTCTGCGCAATGCGCTGGACATCCTGCCTGGCGTTGCCGGCATTGCCTTTACGCATTTCGATTCCAGCGATGTGGTGCGCCATCCGCTGGTGCAGCGCATCGTGCGCGCCTATGAAGCGCGGGGCCCGGCATGAACCGGCGCGGCGCGCTGATCGTCGATTGCCGCATTCCCCCGCGCGTGCGCGCGCCGTCGCGGCATCTGATGGCGCGCTGGGCCGATGCGGCGCTCGGCGCCAGGGGCACCGGTTGCGAGATGGCGCTGCAGGTGGTTTCTGCACCGCGCATGCAGGCGCTGAACCTGCAGTATCGGGGCAAGGACAAACCCACCAACGTGCTGGCATTCCCGGCCACGGCGGTCCCCGGCGTGCGACCGCATCCCCTCGGGGACGTCGTGATCTGCCCGGTGGTGCTGCGCCGTGAGGCGCGCGAGCAGGGCAAGGCCGAGGCGGCGCACTGGGCGCATCTCATCGTGCACGGGGCCCTGCATCTGGTGGGCTACGACCACGAACGTGACCATGAAGCCGCACGCATGGAGCGGCGCGAGATTGCCGTGCTGAAACGGCTTGGTTTTGGCAATCCTTATCGCAATCAGCGCCGCGCCGGTAAACAACATGAATGATCCGGAAGGTACGACGCAGACCATGATGCGCCGTATCCGGCGCCTGGCCGCACCGAAGGACCGCGCGCAGCTGCGCGACATGCTCAAGCATGCCGCCCTGCACGGCCTGCTCGACACCGACGCTCTGTCGATGGTCGAGGGCGTGCTGGATGTCGCGGACCTGCAGGTGCGCGACATCATGGTGCCGCACAACCACATGACCTGCGTGCGCGAAGACGATCTGGCGCCGCGCATCCTGTCGGTGGCCATCGACTCCGGCCATTCGCGCTTCCCGGTGATGGATGCCGACGGCGAGAAGGTGGTGGGCATCCTGCTCGCCAAGGACCTGCTGCGCCTGCTCACCGCGAGCAAGGCGGCGAGCTTCGATCTGCGTGCCTGGATGCGTAAGCCGATGTTTGTGCCCGAATCCAAGCGCGTGAACGTGCTGCTGAAAGAACTGCGCGTGGGGCGCAATCACATGGCGGTCGCCATCGACGAATACGGCAGCGTGGCCGGCGTTGTCACGATGGAAGACGTGATCGAGCAGATCGTCGGCGAGATCGACGATGAATACGATGTCGAGGACGAAAAGAACATCCGCCGCGAAGATGAGCGCCAGTTCATCGTGCGTGGCAGCACGCGCATCGTCGATTTCAACGAGCATTTCGGCGCGAATTTTCCGGACGATGCCAACGACACCGTCGCCGGCCTCGTTACGCAGCAGTTCGGTCGATTGCCGCGGCGCGGCGAGACCACCATGCTGCAGGGCTTCGAGTTCCGCGTAACGCGCGCCGACCGCCGCCGCATCGATGCGCTGCGCGTCACTGTGCCGGCGACTGACGGGTCGTCAGCCGACGCCGTGGCGATCACCGATCAAAGTGGCTGAACTGCCGCTGCGCCTGCTGGCACTGCTGGCGGGCGCCGCGCTCACCACGGCATTCGCTCCCTACGATTTCTGGTGGCAGGCGCTGCTCTGTCCAGCCGTGCTGATGGTGCTGTGGACGCGTGCCAGCACGGCGCGGGAAGGCGCGTGGCTGGGCTTTGCCTTCGGACTCGGACTCTACGCAGGCGGAACGTGGTGGCTGTACATCTCGATCCGCGGATTCGGGCATTCGCCGGTCTGGGTGGCCCTGCTGGTGATGGGTTCGCTCGTGCTGATCATGGCTGCCTGGCAGGCACTGCTGGGTTACGTGGTGGTTCGCTGGCTCAGACCGCGCACTACACTGGGCAACCTGTTGCACGTCCCTGCGGCATGGGTGATCGTCGAATGGTGGCGCGGCTGGTTCCTGAGTGGCTTCCCGTGGCTGTCGCTGGGCTATTCGCAGACCGATACCTGGCTGGCAGGCCTTGCCCCCATCGGCGGTGTGCACCTGATCAGTCTCGTGCTGCTGATCGGCGCCGCGGCGCTGGTGCTGCTGTGGCAGGCGCGCGGCAACCTGCGCTGGCTGGCGGCGGTGGCGCTGATCCTGCCGTGGACGACTGGACTCTCCCTGCGTGACACCGAATGGACCAAGGCTGCAGGCCCCGTGCGCACGGTGGCCATCCTGCAGGGCGCGGTGCCGCAGGACATGAAGTGGCTGGTCTCGAACCAGCAGCAGATCCTTGATGACTATGCGCGCCTGCATGGGCAGGCGCTGGGCACCGATCTCATCATCTGGCCCGAGTCCGCGCTGCCGGATCTGGCAAACCTCTATCCGCAATACATCAGCGCGGTGTGGTCCGCAGCGCAGCGCAGCCATTCGGCCGTGCTGATGGGTGTGATGCGCGAGGAGGGCGGCAATACTGCGGCAGACGCGGTGTATTTCAATTCACTGCTGGCACTGGGCAGCGGTGAACCTGCGTTCTACGACAAGCGCCATCTGGTGCCCTTCGGGGAATACTTTCCCGTGCCACAGTGGATCCGCAACTGGCTGCGGCTGCTGAGCCTGCCGAATTCGGATTTCACACCGGGCGCGCTGCGTCAGGCACCGCTGGCGCTGGCGGGCCTCAGCATTGCCGCGAACATCTGTTACGAGGACGCCTATCCCGCGATTCTCAACCCGGAGACGCGCGCCGCGGATGTGCTGGTGACGGTGACCAATGACGCCTGGTTCGGGCGTTCCAGCGCCCGCTACATGCACCTGCAGATTGCCCGCATGCGCGCACTGGAAAGCCGGCGTTACCTGCTGCGCGCTGCCAATGACGGTGTTTCGGCCGTGATCGGGCCCTTCGGCGAGATTGTCAGCCAGGCACCCGAATTCACGCAGACCGTGCTGCGGGGCACCCTTGTGCCCCGGCGGGGTGCCACACCGTATCTGCTGTACGGAAACTGGCTGGCAATCGGGCTTGCGGCGCTCATACTGACCGGAGCTGCCATTGGGCGCTTGAGATTCGGCCGCCGCGGCACCACACCGGGGAATTAAGGCTTTGTCATGCAGGGACCCGTTCCGGAACCTAGTCGGTAACCGAACGGTCTATCCTTTGACCACAGGTTTGGAGGAATGATGGCTATGTACGCTGATCGATGCACCGGCAGATACTTCCTGGCAGTTCTCAGTGGCGTGGTGCTGAGCGCCTGCTCGCCCAATGCATCCACTGCGGTGCCCCCCGCACAAGCGGCTGCACCCCTGGCTGCCACTGCGCCTGCGGCCCCGCTGGTCACCGGCCTGCCCGATTTCACCTCCCTGGTGGACCAGTACGGTCCGGCCGTGGTCAATGTGCAGGTGACGGAGCGTCCTGCCCAGCAGGTCGCACAGCAGCGCGGTCAGGATGGCTCGGGAAATGATCCGTTCCAGGACTTCTTCCGCAGGTTTGGCATTCCCAATCCGAATGGCCAGGGCGCGCCGGGTGGCGGCAGAGCACCGCCTGCCCGCGGCGAGGGTTCAGGCTTCATCGTCAGCGCGGATGGCTACATCCTCACCAACGCGCATGTGGTCAAGGGAGCCTCCGAGGTGGTGGTCAAGATGACCGACCGGCGTGAATATCCGGCCAAGGTCATCGGCTTCGATGAACGCTCTGATGTGGCGGTGATCAAGATCGAGGCCAAGAACCTGCCGACGGTACGCATCGGCGATCCCGACAAGCTCAAGCCGGGTCAGTGGGTGGTGGCGATCGGCTCGCCGTTCGGCATGGAAAACAGCGTGACCGCAGGTATCGTCAGCGCGACTGCGCGCCGGCTGCCGAACGAATCCTATGTGCCCTTCATCCAGACGGACGTGGCCGTGAATCCAGGCAACTCCGGTGGTCCGCTGTTCAATCTCAGCGGTGAAGTGGTAGGCATCAATTCGCAGATCTACAGCCAGAGTGGCGGCTACATGGGTCTGTCGTTCGCGATTCCGATCGACATGGCCAACAATGTGCGCGAACAGCTGGTGAGCACCGGCAAGGTGAGCCGCAGCATGATCGGCGTGAACATCAAGCCGGTGGATGCAGCGTTTGCCGAGTCGTTCGGTCTGGATCGTCCGCGCGGTGCACTGGTCGAGAAGGTGACCGGTGGCGGACCCGCCGAAAAGGCAGGCATCAAGGCTGGCGACATCATCCTGAGCGTCAACGGCAAGCCGGTGGAGAGCGAGCTCACGCTGCCGACCATGATCTCCGTGATCAAGCCGGGCACGGCCACCGAGATTGAAGTCTGGAGTGACCGCAAACTGCGCAAGGTGACTGCCCGTGTGACCGAGTTGCAGGAAGAGGGCGCTGCGGTGCCGACCAATCTGCCGGGCGGAAGCAAGCCCGAGGCGGCGGCGCCAGTGGCGCTCGGCATGACAGTCAGGCCGCTGACGGCTGATGAGAAACAGCAGCTGGAAACTTCCGGCACGCTGGTCGTCGAGGATGTCACCGGCCCGGCGGAGTCGGCCGGGATCCAGCCCGGCGACATCATCCTCGGGGTGAATGGCGCGTCCGTGAAGACCACTGCCGATCTGCAGGCTGCGGCCAAGCGGTCCGGCAAGGTCGTCGCGCTGCATATCCAGCGTGAGGACCGGACGACTTTCATCGCGGTCCGCCCCGAATAGGGCGCGGGCCCGCGGGGCCGGAAAAGGGGTGGGTGGCTCGTGTATTCTTGCGGGCCACTTCACTGACCCCCTCGCATGCAAGAACGATACGACCCGGCTGCCGTGGAAGGCAGTGCCCAGGCAGCCTGGCAGGCAGCCAATGCCTTCGCCGCTGACGAATCCGCTCCCGGCGAAAAGTACTACTGCCTGTCGATGTTCCCGTATCCATCGGGACGACTGCACATGGGTCATGTGCGCAACTACCCCATCGGCGACGTGCTGGCGCGCTTCATGCGCATGCAGGGGCGCAATGTGCTGCAGCCCATGGGCTGGGATGCGTTCGGACTCCCGGCTGAAAATGCCGCCATGGCCAATGGCGTGCCACCGGCGCAGTGGACGCGCGACAACATCGCCTACATGAAGGGGCAGCTGCAGTCGCTGGGGCTTGCCATCGACTGGAGCCGTGAGCTCGCCACCTGCGACGCCGATTACTACAAGTGGAACCAGTGGCTGTTCCTGCGCATGCTCGAGCAGGGCATCGCTTACAAGAAGACCGGCACGGTTAACTGGGATCCGGTGGATCAGACCGTGCTCGCCAACGAACAGGTGATCGACGGCAAGGGCTGGCGCACCGTCGCCGTGGTCGAGAAGCGCGAGATTCCGATGTACTACTTCGGCATCACGAAATATGCCGATGAATTGCGCGCGGCGCTGGATCATCTGCCGGGCTGGCCCGAGCGCGTGCGCACCATGCAGGCGAACTGGATCGGACGCAGCGAAGGCGTGGAAGTGGACTTCCCGTATGGCGAAGACACGCGCGCGCTGCTGGGCCGCGATGGCGCGCTGCGCGTGTTCACCACGCGCGCCGACACCTTGATGGGCGCCACCTATGTGGCCGTTGCAGCTGAACATCCGATTGCGCTCGCCGCCGCGAAGGAGCGCGTGGAACTCGCCGCGTTCATCGATGAGTGCAAGCAGGGCAGCACGATGGAGGCCGACCTCGCGACGCAGGAGAAGAAAGGCCTTCCCACCGGCATGACCGTGCGGCATCCGCTCACGGAGCAACTGTTGCCGGTGTGGGTCGCAAACTATGTGCTGATGGGTTATGGCGAAGGCGCCGTGATGGCAGTGCCGGCGCATGACGAGCGCGATTTCGAGTTCGCGCAGAAATATTCGCTGCCGGTGCGCACCGTGGTCGGCTCTGCGAGCGGCCAGTACGACACTGTCACTGCGCCATGGCGCGAAGCCTATGGCGAAGCAGGCCTGCTGGTGGATTCGGCTGAATTCACCGGGCTCGATTCAGCGACGGCGGTCAATGCGATCGCGGCGGCGCTGGGTCAGCGCGGCCGCGGCGCCCGGCGCGTGCAATATCGCCTGCGCGACTGGGGTATCTCGCGCCAGCGCTACTGGGGTTGTCCGATTCCCATCATCCATTGCCCGGACTGCGGCGATGTGCCGGTGCCGGACAAGGATCTGCCCGTGCGCCTGCCGGAGAATCTGGTGCCGGATGGCGGCGGCAATCCGCTGGCGAAGTCGGCCTCGTTTCTGCACTGCGATTGCCCTCGCTGCGGCGCCGCGGCGCAGCGTGAAACGGACACGATGGATACCTTCGTGGATTCGTCCTGGTATTTCCTGCGTTTTGCCAGCGCGGGAAACGACCGGGCGATGGTGGATGCCCGTGCGGACTACTGGCTGCCGGTTGACCAGTACATCGGCGGCATCGAGCACGCCATCCTGCATCTGCTGTACTCGCGCTTCTGGACGCGGGTCATGCACACGCTCGGGTTGGTCAAGACGCCGGAGCCTTTTGCCAACCTGCTCACCCAGGGCATGGTGCTGAACCATATCTTCCACCGCACGCCCGCCACGGGCCGGCGGCAGTATTTCAATCCGGCGGATGTGGATCTGACTGTGGACCCGGCCACGCGTGAGGCGAAGGCCACACTGCGCAGTGATGGCAGCACGGTGACCTATGAAGGCCTGGGCACCATGTCGAAGTCGCGCGGCAACGGCGTGGATCCGAATGCGCTCACCGGCAAGTTCGGCGCCGATACTGCGCGCCTGTTCATGATGTTCACGGCGCCGCCGGAGCAGTCGCTGGAGTGGAATGAGGAGGGCGTGCTGGGCGCGAACCGCTTCCTGCGGCGATTGTGGAAAGCGGTGTTCGATCACGTTTCTGCGGGCGGTGCGGTACCGGGCACGCTGGTTGCAGAGGCGATCGCGGGCAACGCTTTGTCATCGGCCGATCGCGACCTGCGTCGTGCTGCACACCAGACCCTGGCCAAGGTGGAGGACGATATCGGCCGCCGCCGCATCTTCAACACCGCGGTAGCCAGCGTCATGGAGCTGCTCAACGCGGTAGGTAAACACGCTGCAGATGCGGCGGGGAGCCAGCCTGCGGCACGTGCCGTCCGGCAGGAGGCGCTGGAAATTGCAGTGATGTGCCTGGCGCCCATCGTGCCGCATGTCTGTCACGAGCTCTGGCAGAGCCTCGGCCACGGTGGTGAGCTGTGGCGCACGCGCTGGCGGCAGTCCGATCCGGCGGCGCTGGTGCAGGATGCGATGGAAATCGTCGTCCAGGTTAACGGCAAGCTGCGCGGCCGGGTTAGTGTTGCATCCGGCGCCAGTGATGAGGTGGTCAGGGCTGCGGCGCTGGCCGATGCGGCCGTGCGCCGGTTTTTCGAGGGACGCGAGCCCAAAAAGGTGATCGTTGTGAAAGGCAAGCTGGTCAACGTGGTGGTCTGATGAAAATCGTCGCCATGGCATGCCTGCTGTTGCTCGCCGGCTGCGGCTTCCAGTTGCAGGGCCGGCAGACGCTGCCAGCCTCACTCGCCTCACTGCAGCTGGAAGCGGTCGACCGGCAAAGCGACTTCGCGCGTGCCCTGCGTGCGTCGCTCAAGGCGACGGGCTCGCAACTGGTCGAGAAGTCTTCCGCCGAAGGCACCGTGGTGCGGATCCTGCGTGACAGCCTGACCGAGCGCGTGCTGTCCGTCGATGCGCGCAACATTCCCACCGATTTCGAACTGACCTACGAAGTCGAGGTGGGAGTCCGCGCCGGCACAAAGGAATTGATGGCGCCGGAGACGTTCATGCTGTCGCGCATCTACAGTTTCGATGAGCGCAAGCTGCTGGCCAAGGAACGCGAGAAGGACATCCTGCGCGAGGCGCTGGCGCGTGACATGGCGAGCGTGGTCAGCCGGCGCCTGTCGGCGCTGTAACAAGCGGTCTCAAGGTCCGCAATGCTCTGCATGGGTGGACTGGATCGGCTGGCGGTGGCAATGCTGCTCGATCGCTACGGGCTCGAACTGCGCATGGTTCCCGGCAGCCAACCGATTCCCGGCAGCTACTGGGGTGACAGCGAGGCGGGCCTGGTGCGACAGGTTCTCTACGTGCGCAGCGATACGCCGCTGCATTCGGTACTGCACGAGGCCGCACACTTCATCTGCATGACTCCCGAACGCCGCGCCGGACTTGATACCGACGCTGGTGGCGATGATGCCGAAGAGTGCGCGGTCTGCTATCTGCAGCTGCTGCTGGCAATGGCGTTGCCGCAGTTCGGGTTCGAGCGCGCCTGTGCCGACATGGACGAATGGGGCTACAGCTTCCGCCTCGGCTCCACGCGCAACTGGTTCGAGCAGGACGCCGAGGATGCGCGGCTGTGGTTGCTGGCCGCTGGCATCGTCGATACGGCAGGCAAGCCTACCGGGCACTGTCGCAGCTGAGCCGGTGCTGAATCCGGATGCCGCGCACAGGCGTATAGATCGGCAATGAAATTATCCCGACGCAGGGCCGCGACTGGTTTGCTGCTGGCTGTTGCCTCTGTGCTGGGTGGCTGCCAGTCCGCCGGTCTGGCGTTCATCAATGCGGCTTCGCCCGCCACGACGCGCGTCGCAGACATTGCCTTTGGCGACGGCCCCCGTCGTCGCATGGACCTCTATGTGCCGCGCCAGCAGGCGTCGGGTGCAGCAGTTCCGCTGGTGGTGTTCTGGTATGGCGGTGGCTGGGTGGAAGGCAGCAAGCAGGACTATCGCTTCGTGGGTGCGGCGCTGGCGTCGCGCGGGCTGGTGACCGTCATTCCCGACTATCGGCTCTATCCCGAAGTGCGCTTTCCGGATTTCCTGCGGGACGCCGCTGCGGCAGTGGCGCAGGCCCAGCGTGAAGCGCCGCGCCATGGCGCAGATCCTGCGCGCACGGTGCTCGGGGGCCACTCTGCCGGTGCCTATATCGCCGCGATGCTGGCCTTGCAGCCGCGTTATCTGCGCGAGGCGGGCGTGGATCCAGCCAGCGTGGTGGGCTTCTTTGGCCTTGCGGGTCCCTACGCCGTCGTTCCCGATACGCAGGCATTGAAGGAGATCTTCAGTTCGCGCGCCCTGCCGGCGGAGTTCCAGGCTGTTGCGCAGGTGAGCGCACAGGCCCCGCGCGCGCTGCTGATCCATGGCACTTCCGACAAGGTCGTGTATGTGTCGCATTCGGAAGCGCTGGCGCAGGCGCTGCGCGCGCAGGGAGTCAGTGTCGATCTGCGCCTCATTCCGCGCCGCCGCCACGTCGACACGGTGCTGGCGCTGTCACGGCCGGGTGCCTTTCGGATACCCGGCCTGCTGGACGCGATCAGCGAGTTCGCGCAGGCCGCCCGCTAGCGCCGCGCGTAACCGTCCGTCGCTTTGCGCAGTGCGCGGGCGATTCCTGGCTCGAACGCCGAGTGCCCCGCATCCGGCACCACCACGAGGGAAGCTTCCGGCCAGGCACGATGCAGATGCCAGGCGCTGCGCATCGGGCACACCGCGTCATAACGCCCCTGCACGATAACGCCAGGAATGTGGCGGATCTTCGGTACATCGCGCAGCAGCTGGTCGTCCGCGTCGAGGAATCCGCTGTTCACGAAGTAATGGCATTCGATGCGCGCAAAGGCAGCCGCATAGTCCGCATCCCTGAACTTCGCCACATAGCCCGGGTCGGTACGCAGATGGCTGGTGGCGCCTTCCCAGGTTGACCAGGCCTGCGCAGCCGCATTGCGTTCCCGTGTATCGGTGCTGGTGAGCCGCCGGTAGTAGGCGCGCATCATGTCGTAACGTTCATCCTCGGGGATCGGCGCAACGAAGTTTTCCCACAGGTCGGGAAACAGGGATGCCGCGCCTTCACTGTTCTGATAGAACCATTGGAGTTCGGAGTGTCGCAGCAGGAACACGCCGCGCAGCACCAGCTCCGACACACGTTCCGGATGTTTCTGCGCGTACGCCAGCGCCAGCGTGCAACCCCAGCTGCCGCCGAATACCTGCCAGCGTTCGATGCCGAGCAACTCGCGCAGTTTCTCGGTGTCGGCCACCAGATCCCAGGTGGTGTTGTCTTCAAGGCTCGCATGCGGCGTGCTCTTGCCGCAGCCGCGCTGATCGAACAGCACGATGCGATAGTGCTTTGGATTGAAGAAGCGGCGCATCTGCGGATTGGTGCCGCCGCCGGGGCCGCCATGCAGGAACACCACCGGCTTGCCCTTCGGGTTGCCACTTTCTTCGTAGTACAGCTCATGCACTGGTGAGACCTGCAGGCGACCGGTGCGATACGCGCGCAGCGCCGGATACAAACCGTCGGCAGGTGCGGGTTTGCGCGCCGCGGCTGGTGCAGCGGATTCGCGCTGCAACTTTGCTTTCGCCTTTGCGCTGGCTTTGGCCATCATCGCGCTCCGGTCATGGGGCCCAGCGGTGCGCCACCGATGAGATGCAGGTGCAGGTGGTACACCTCCTGGCCGCCGTGCGCATTGCAGTTGATCAGCAGTCGATAGCCATCCTGCGCGATGCCCAGTTGCTGCGCGAGATCGCGGGCCACCAGGAACAGTCGGCCGACCAGCATGGCGTCGCTATCCGCAATGTCGTTGGCAGTGGGAATCGGCTTGTTGGGCACGATGAGAATATGCACTGGTGCGCGCGGGTGGATGTCCCGGAAAGCCGTGATTTCCGCATCCTTGTAGACAATATCCGCCGGTAGTTCGCCATTGGCGATGCGCTCGAACAAGGTGGGCATGGCAGGAACCTCAGAGGCAGTTCCGACTATAATAACGGGCTTGAAAACCACACCGGAAAAGCTTGCGGGCGCGCTCAGGCGGGGCCCTGCGCCCGTCTATCTCCTGTCCGGCGCAGACCCGCTGACCCAGGGTGAGGCTGCCGATGCCATCCGTGCCGCTGCCCGCACGGCTGGTTTCACCGAGCGGGAAGTCTTCTTTGTCGATCGCGCCAACACCGGTCCCTGGGATGATGTCTTCGCCGGCGCACAGGCACTGTCGCTGTTCGCGGCGCGACGTCTGATCGAGATCCGTATCCCAGGCAGCAAGCCAGGAACAGATGGTTCCAGGGCCTTGCAGGAGCTGGCCGGACTCGCAGGTCCCGACCTCATGCTCATGGTCATCACCGGCGAGCTGGACTGGACCGCCCAGAAATCCGCCTGGGTGCAGGCGCTGGACGGGGCCGGAGTCTGGGTGGATGCACAGGCGGTAGGTCTGGCGCAGTTTCCTGCCTGGCTGCGCGATCGTGCAGCGGCGGAAGGCATCCAGCTCGACGCTGCCGCCATCGACGCACTGGCGCAGCAGACCGAAGGCAACCTGCTGGCCGCGGTGCAGGAGCTGCGCAAGCTTGCACTGGCCGGGTACAGCCAGGTGGGCATGGTGGAGGTGCTGGCAAGCGTTGCGCAGAGCAGTCGCTACGATGTCACCCAGTTGGGCGAGGCGGTGCTGCGCGGCGATTCGGAGCGCGCACTGCGTGTGCTGGCCGGTTTGCGCGCCGAAGGCGTGGAAGCGACGCTGGTGCTGTGGTCGCTGTGGCAGGAGCTGCGCATGGTCTGGCTGCAACTCGTGGCCGGCGCGCCAATACCCGGCGTCTGGTCGCGCAACCGCAACCTGATCGCACCGGCGGCCTCACGGCTGAAGCCACTGGGTCGCGTGTTCTTCGCGCGTCTGAACGAGCGCATGGCGGTGACCGACCGCATCGTTAAGGGTCGCCAGTTCGGTAATGCCTGGGACCAGCTTGGCCTGCTGGTGGCGGAGTTCGCCAGCGGCCGATCGGTATTGCAGGAGGCGGCTTAGATGAGCGTGACCGAGTCGCAGGCCGCAAGCCCGATGGGGATTTTTGGCGGCACCTTCGATCCGGTGCATAACGGACATCTGCGCACTGCCATTGAATTGCGCGAAGCGCTGCGCCTGGCCGAAGTGCGCTTCCTGCCCACCGGCAATCCGCCGCATCGTGACCACACCCAGGCCAGTGCCGAAATGCGGCTGGCGCTGGTGCGCGCGGCCGTGGCCGACGAACCCGGATTCACGGTGGATGATCGCGAGACGCGCCGCAGCGGTCTTTCATATTCGGTGGATACCCTGACCGAATTGCGGACCGAATTTCCGCGCCGATCGATCTGCCTGCTGCTGGGCATGGATGCCTTCCTGGGTTTGCCGAACTGGCATCGCTGGCGCGAAATCCTCGAGCTTGCGCATGTGGTGGTGGCCCATCGTCCAGGCTGGAAAGCGCCGACGCAGGGTCCGCTGGGTGAGGCCATGGTTGATCGGGGCACGGGTGCGGTGCGCGACCTGCACGACGCCACCGCGGGCCGGATCTTTGTGCACGCGGTTACGCAGCTTGAAATATCCTCCACCGAGCTGCGGCAGCTGATTGCCCGCGGCCGTGATCCCCGTTATCTCATGCCTGACAGCGTCTGCAAGTTGCTGCGCGAGACGGGGTGGTATGCTAAAGCCCAATGACAGCCAGTAAATTTTCCCGTCCCCCCGCCCGCGCGGCGCTCGTCAAGAATGTCGTGGCCGCCCTTGAGGACATGAAGGCCGTCAACGTCAAGGTGATGGATGTCCGCAGGGTCACCGACGTGGCCGACTGCATGGTGCTGGCATCAGGAAATTCCGATCGTCACGTGCGCTCCATTGCCGATCGTGTGGTCGAGCGCACCAAGGCGGCCGGTTTCCGCCCGATGGGCATGGAAGGCGAACGTGACGGTGAGTGGGTGCTGGTCGACCTGAACGATGTGATCGTGCATGTGATGCTGCCCCGCGTGCGCGAGTTCTACGGACTCGAAGAATTGTGGGAAGTGGCGCCGACCCGAACGCTGGCAAAACCCAAGTCTGCGCTGAGCCGCAAATCTGCCGCTGCAGCCTCGCCGCGCAGCAAGGGAAAGCCCAAGGCCAAAGCGAAGGCAAAGACAAAGGTGAAGGAGAAGGGCGAGGCCACCACGGGTCGCACGCGCAAGGCCGCTGCTGCTGCCGTCGCGCCCCGCGGCAAGAAATCCTCCAGGACGGGTTCGCGGTCACGCGGCTGAGACTGCGGTGCGTGTCACCCTGATAGCCGTGGGGCAGCGCATGCCCGGCTGGGTCAGCGAGGGATACGAAGACTACACAAGGCGCCTGCGCGGCCGCCTGCCGATCAATCTTGCAGAAATTCCCGCCGTCAAACGCCGCAGCGGCGATATCGCGCGCGCCATGACAGAAGAAGGTCGCCGGCTGCTGGCGGCCACGCACACCGACGACCACGTGGTCGCGCTGGACGAGCGCGGCAAGACACGCACTTCCGTGGAACTGTCGCAGTGGCTGGGCGAGCGCATGCGCTCGGGCCTCGATCTGGCGTTTCTGGTCGGCGGCGCAGACGGATTCGCGCCGGAGGTTCTGGCACGGGCCAATGAACGCTGGTCGCTGTCCGCGCTCACCCTGCCGCATGCGCTGGTGCGCGTGGTGTTTGCTGAACAGCTGTATCGCGCCGTCACGCTGCTCGACGGTCATCCCTATCACCGCGAATGAATCCCTTCCACTTCACGCCCATTCTGCTGGCCTCCGCCTCACCGCGCCGGCGCGAACTGTTGCTGCAGCTCGGCGTGCCGCATGAGGTGCTGGCGGTGGATGTGGATGAGAGTGCGCTCGCCGGTGAATCCGCGCAGCATCTGGTGACGCGCCTCGCGCGCACCAAGGCGCTGGCAGGGCTGCGACGAGATGGTGGTGCGCGCGCCGTGCTCGGCGCAGACACGGTGGTGGTAGTCGATGACCTCGTGTGCGGCAAGCCGGTCGATCGGGCGGATGCACTGCGCATGCTGGACCTGCTGGCGGGGCGCCGGCACCGGGTGATGACAGCCGTGGCCATTGCCGCTCGCGGCAATTCGCAGGTGGTGGAAGCGCTGAGCTGCACCGATGTCACGCTGCGCGCCATCGGCAGCGCCGAGGCCGCCGCGTACTGGGACAGCGGCGAGCCTGCGGGCAAGGCGGGCGGCTACGCCATCCAGGGGCGCGGTGCGCAGTTCATCGAACATATCAGCGGCAGCTATTCAGGCGTAATGGGGCTGCCGTTGTACGAGACTGCACAACTGCTGCAGGCTGTGCAGGGAGGGAACCGATGAGCATAGAGATCCTGGTCAATGTGGCGCCGCGCGAGACGCGCGCCGCACTGCTCGAGAACGGCCTGCTGCAGGAGGTATTCATCGAGCGCGCCAGCCGCCGTGGCCTGGTCAGCAATCTTTACAAGGGTCGCGTGTCACGCGTGCTGCCGGGGATGCAGGCTGCGTTTCTCGAGATAGGCCTCGCACGAACCGCCTTCCTGCACGTGGCCGACATCCTCGCGCCGCCGCCCGATGCGGGCAACGACGCGCACGATGACACCAAGCCGCATGACGCCGACATCCGCACGCTGGTGCGCGAAGGCGACGACCTGCTGGTGCAGGTGGTCAAGGACCCGCTGGGTTCTAAGGGCGCGCGGCTGTCGACGCACGTGTCACTGCCATCGCGCTATCTGGTGTACATGCCGCAGGGCACGCGCGTCGGCGTGTCATCGCGGATCGAATCCGAGGAAGAGCGCAACCGCCTGCGCGAACTGGTGACCACCCTGGCGGCGGAAAATGCCGGCAGCGCCGGCGTGCGCGGCGGCTATATCGTGCGCACGGCGGCCATTGGGGCGCCGATCGAGGCACTGCATGCGGACATGCTGTTCCTGCAGCGCCTGTGGGCACATGTCGTGACGCGCGCCATGTCGACGCCGGCCGGCAACCTGGTGCACGAGGATCTGCCGCTGACCACGCGCGTGCTGCGCGACGAACTGCGCACCAGCGTGCGCCGCGTGCTGGTGGATTCACCGGAAGAATTCGCGCGCATGCAGGAATTCACCCGCTCGTTCATGCCGGACTTCGC
Source organism: Gammaproteobacteria bacterium (assembly GCA_031424095.1). Lineage (GTDB taxonomy): Bacteria > Pseudomonadota > Gammaproteobacteria > Steroidobacterales > Steroidobacteraceae > ZC4RG30. The sequence goes on along the minus strand of JANPGU010000038.1, from coordinate 10,612 downwards.
CGACCGAATCGAACTGCACGAGGCGCGCCTGCCGATCTTCGACCTGCACGGTGTGGACGCAGAGATCAGTCGCGCACTGGAAGCCCGTGTGCCGCTGAAGTCCGGTGGCTACATCGTGATCCAGCAGACCGAAGCCATGAGCACGGTCGACGTGAACACCGGTGGCTATGTCGGGCATCGCAATCTCGAAGAGACCATCTTCCGCACCAATCTGGAAGCGGCAGTGACGATCGCGCGACAGCTGCGGGTGCGCAATCTCGGCGGCATCATCGTGCTTGATTTCATCGACATGCAGGATGAGGATCACCGCCAGGCGCTGATCGAGGCGCTGCAGGCCGCGCTGGCCGGTGACCGGGCCCAGACGCATATCGCCAGCATCTCGCCGCTGGGCCTGGTCGAGATGACGCGCAAGCGCACCCGCGAGAGCCTCGAGCATCTGCTGTGCGCCGCCTGTCCGCAATGCCAGGGTCGCGGCTTAGTGCGCACGCCCGAAACCGTCAGCCATGAGATATTCCGCGAACTGGTGCGGCAGAGCCGCCAGTTCCAGAGCGACGAGCTGGTGGTGCTTGCGCACCAGGATGTGGTGGCGTGGCTGCAGGACGAGGAGGCATCCGTGCTGGCGGAACTTGAAACACAGGTAGGGCGGCCGATACGGCTGCAGACCGAAGCGCTGTACGGCATCGACCAGTACGACGTGGTGCTGGCATGAAGATCGCGGCGGTACAGATGACTTCAGGCGTGGAAGTGGCGCCCAACCTCGCCGTTGCGCGCGGACTGCTGGCGCAGGCGGCCGCGCAGGGCGCGAAGCTCGCGGTGCTGCCGGAAAATTTCGCGATCATGGCGCGGCGCGAACGCGATCGGCAGGCGGTTGCCGAGCCGGACGGTGACGGACCCATCCAGGCCATGCTCGCCAGCAGCGCGAAAGAGTTCGGCCTGGTCGTGGTCGGGGGCACGCTGCCGCTGCGGGTTCCGGGCGATACGCGTGTTGCGCCTGCCAGCCTCGTCTACGGGCCCGATGGTGAGCGCATCGGCCGCTATGACAAGATCCATCTGTTCGACGTGAATGTTCCCGACGCGGCGGAGTCGCATCGGGAATCCTCCGGCTTCGTGGCCGGCCGCAAGGTTATCGTGCTCGATACGCCAGTGGGGCGGCTGGGCATTGCGGTCTGCTACGACCTGCGCTTCCCGGAGCAGTTTCGCCGCATGGCGGAAATGGGCGCGGACTGCTTGGTGGTCTCCGCCGCTTTCACGGTGCCCACCGGGCAGGCCCACTGGGACCTGCTGACGCGCACCCGCGCGGTGGAAAACCTCTGCCACCTTGTGGTTTCGGCGCAGGTCGGCGAGCATGAAAATGGCCGCCGCACTTACGGCCACAGCGCCGTCATCGATTGCTGGGGGCGCGTGCTGGGCAGCCTGCCCGCGGGTGCTGGCATTGCCATTGGCGAGATAGATCTGGCGGCCCAGGCGCGCATCCGGAGCGAATTTCCGGCACTTGAACATCGCGTGCTCGGCCGCATCATCGACTGACAGAGGTACCGCATTGAGCGCGACACAAGACAACCTGGCCCTGGCACGCAAGACCATCCTGGCCCCGGGAGGGCTGGACGAGACGCGTCTGGATCGCATGCTCGGCCTGGTAATGGACCACAACATCGATTCCGCCGACCTCTATTTCCAGGTGTCGCGTGAGGAGTCTTGGGCGCTGGAAGACGGCATCGTCAAGGAAGGCAGCGCCAGCCTCGAGGAAGGCGTGGGTGTGCGCGCCATCGCCGGCGAAAAGACCGGCTTCGCCTATTCGGATGAGATCCAGCCTGCGGCACTTGAAGAAGCTTCACGTGCCGCGCGTGCGATCGCCAAGCAGTCGCCGGGCAAAGGGGTGCAGGCCTGGACCCGCAACGAGTCAGCGCTGCTTTATCAGCCAATCGACCCGCTGGCGAGCATGGACGATGCCGACAAGATCGCCTGGCTGATGCGCGTGGACCGCGAGACCCGTGCGATGGATCCGCGCATCGTGCAGGTCATGGCCAGCTGCCATGCCGTCCATGAAATCATCCTGGTGGCGAATTCCGACGGCCAGCTGGCCGCCGACGTGCGGCCGCTGGTGCGGTTCAATGTGTCGGTGATCGCCGAGCAGAACGGACGCCGCGAGCAGGGGTATGCGGGCGCCGGTGGCCGCTACACGATGAGTGAACTCGTGGCCGACGATCGTCCGATCGCGCTGGCGCGCGAAGCGGTGCGGCAGGCGCTGGTAAATCTTGACGCGGTCGCTGCTCCCGCCGGCCAGATGCCGGTGGTGCTGGCGGCTGGCTGGCCAGGCATCCTGCTGCACGAGGCCATCGGCCATGGCCTGGAAGGGGACTTCAATCGCAAGGGCACTTCTGCCTTCAGTAATCAAGTCGGCCAGCGGGTTGCCAGCGAATACTGCACCGTAGTGGATGACGGAACATTGGCCGCACGCCGGGGTTCACTGAACATCGACGATGAAGGCACGGCCACCCAGTGCACCACGCTGATCGAGAACGGTGTGCTGAAGGGTTATCTGCAGGATTCCCACAACGCGCGCCTGATGGGCGTGAAGTCCACCGGCAATGGCCGGCGCGAATCCTTTGCGCACATGACCATGCCGCGCATGACCAATACCTACATGCGGCCCGGTCCGCATGATCCAGGCGAAATCATCGCCTCGGTGCAGAAAGGCATCTACGCCGTCAACTTCGGGGGCGGTCAGGTCGACATCACCTCCGGCAAGTTCGTGTTCTCGGCCAGCGAGGCCTATCTGATCGAGAACGGCCGCATCACCGCGCCGATCAAGGGCGCAACTCTGATCGGCAACGGACCGGACGTGCTCACGCGCGTCTCGATGGTTGGCAATGATCTGAAGCTGGATGCCGGCGTCGGCACCTGTGGCAAGGAAGGCCAGAGCGTGCCGGTGGGCGTCGGCCAGCCCACGCTGCGCATCGATGCGATGACGGTGGGCGGCACCAACTGAGAAGTGGCGACGTCGCGATCCGCTCAGCGGCTGGTTGCCACAATGCTCAGCCGCTGGGGAGCCTGCTCGTCGACATGCTGCAGGCGATACTCGCGCGGCGTCATGCCATAGCGTTCACGGAAGCTGCGGCTGAAATGGGGCGCACTGTTGAAACCCCAGCCGAATGCGATCTCGCAGATCGAACGGTTGCGCCAGCGGATATCGGCCAGCTGTCTGGCACATTCCTCGAGACGGCGGCGCAGGATGTAGGTCGAGACGGACTCGTTGGCAGCCGCGAAGATCATGCGCAGGTAGCGTGACGACACCTTCAGGCAGCTGGCGATGGAACGCGGGCCCAGCTCCGGATCCTGCAGGTTCTGCTCGATGTACAGCTTGGCCCGGGCCTGGCGCGCGCCGACGGCTGCCGATGCCGGCATCAGCGCATCGAAGGCGAGCGTGTAACTCGTCGCCACCATCTCCACGACCTGGCGTGCCAGCCGCTCCTGCACACGGGCGGGCAATCCGGCTTCCAGCTGCTGGCAGAGGCTGCTCACCAGCGCGGTGGTGGCAGAAGTGATGCCATCCGTTGCCAGCAGTCGCCGGCCGCAGAACTGCTCGGCCGAAGGCAGGTGTTCACGCAGCAGCTGCGCCGGCACGCGCAGCATGATGATTGCGGAGCGCTCCGCCATGAGATGGGAATGCGGGGCGGCGTTGTCATACAGCGCCAGGTCGCCGTGTTCCAGCGCGGCTTCATTGCCGTACTGGGAAAGCGTGCCTGCGCCCTGGATCTGCAGGATCAGGCTGTAGGTCCGCGCTGCGGCGTCGACTACCCGCGCACGGGTGCGATGGATGGCGGTGTTGCCGCACAGCAGGCGGGTGATGCGCAGCGGTCCCAGATCACCCAGAGGCTGCTCGAGCTCCTGGCGTCCCCGTTCTGCCGTTGCAGAACCAGCGTGATCGAGCTGCGCCGGGTAGTGGTCGCTCCATGCGGCAACCCCGGTCCGGGCCGAAAGGCCAGCTGCTTTGTAGGTGTCCACCCCGCCCCCCTGTGCTTGTTTCCTATATCCTATAGGATCCTGGCGGTGCCGGGTCAAGAAATGCGGGACGCCCGCGGGCTGCGGGCGCTACTCGCGCGCGAACGCTTTCAGGCGCGAGTACGACTTGTCGATGTGCGCCCGCATGGCGGATTCCGCCTCCGCTGCCTGGCGGCGCGACAGTGCGGCGATCAGCTTGTCGTGCTCATTGCACGCTTCCTTCGTGACCTCGCTGTGGAAGCGCAGCCGGAATATGTGCAGGTGTGTGTGCAGTCTTGCCAGGGCTTCCCGCACCAGGTGGTTGCCACTGCCACTGGCGATCAGGTCGTGGAACTCCGAGTCCTGGTCGGCGAAACGGTCATAGGAAGTGCGCGATGCACCCGGCTCCATGTGCTCCGCCAGCGCTATGACCTGCTGCAGCTGCTCGTCGCTCATCTGTTGCGCCGCACAGCGGGCTGCATAGGGCTCCAGCAGCAGGCGCATTTCATAGAGCTCGTCCAGCTGTCTGCGGTTCAGCTGTGGCGCAGTGCAATAGCCGACGAAATGCTGCTTGGTGACAAGGCCGGTGGCCTCCAGGCGGCTCAGCGCTTCGCGTATCGGTGTCTGTGATACGCCCAGCTGCCGCACCAGGCTGTCGATGGAGAGGCGTGTATCCGGCTTGATGCGCAGCGCCATGATGTCGCCGCGAATCAGTTCGTAGACTTCATCGACGATGCCGTGGCCGCGCTTCAGGATGCGCTGCTTTGCTGCGGGCGCGGTGACTGTGCTTTTGCGGCGCGCCGCAGTGCGGGGAGTCGATGGAGGCATGGAATCATCATATACGAACGGTTTTACCGGCGCGTCTGGCCCTGGCCTTGGCACGCTGGTCCTATTCGTAGAGTTCGCGCGGATTCACGGCCAGGATCCGGCTGCGCAGCACCGGGTCAGGCACCCATTCGGCCAGCAGATCCACAAGATCGCCATCATTTGGCATAAGCCGGCCATTCATCTGCACATGCGGCCAGTCGGATCCCCACAGCAGGCGTTCCGGGGCATGGCCTACCAGCGCGTGGGCAAACGGCGTCATGCGCGCGTATGGAAAATCGTCATCGGAACAGCGCATGGGTCCGGACATCTTTACCCACACCCGACCGCTGTCGAGCATGCGCAGGATGGTGGTGAACGCGGGCTGGTCGAGCCCCTGCAACGGATCGAATGCGCCGAAATGGTCGAGCACAATGCGGTTGGGAAGCGCCAGCAGTTGATCCGCCACCTGCACCAGGTACCCGCGCACGAGACTCTGGTACTGCACATGCCAGCCTGCATCATGGGCGACTGCCGCGATGCGTGGCTCGATGGACGGCAGGTGGCTCCACTCATGCCCGGCAGGTGCCGCGAACATGCGAACGCCGCGCACGCCGAGCTTGTGCAAGGCCGTGGCTTCACTGGCCGAGAAATCCTGTGGCGGCAGGATGACGCCGCGGAACTGCGCGCCGAAGCGTTCGAGTACGGACTGGAGGTGGCGGTAATTGCGGCCATAGCCGCCGGCACTGACGATGACCGCGCGTCGCAATCCCAGGATGGCCTGCATGCGCAGATATTCTTCGGGCAGGGCATCATCAGACGTATAGGGGCTGCGGGCTTCAAATGAAAACCGCGTGGCCGGACCGAACAGGTGCATGTGGCTGTCCCAGGCCATTGCGGGCAGCGGAAAATGTGGCGCGCGCGGCTGCGGATCAGGCGGCTGGTTATGCCGCGCGCGCGGCGAGGCGTTGGTCATGTCGGGAGGCTAGTGCAATGCATGCAGGAATCTTGATCCACAGGGCAATGATGTTTGCCATTCTGGTCAAGCCACGATGTCCAGGTGGCCGTATGTTCGTGAATGCATCCGATGGCACCAGGTTGACGCGATGAGCAAGCCGGTATTTCTCGTGACGGGAGGCAGCCGGGGCATCGGTGCAGCCGTGGCGATCGCCGCAGCGGCAAACGGTTATCAGGTCGTACTGACCTATGCCAGTAACGCCGATCGTGCCAATGCCGTGGTGGAGCGCATCCGTGGCAGTGGCGGCGTAGCCATTGCGATCCAGGCCGACACCGCTCGTGAAACAGACATCCACACCGTCTATGCCGCAGTGGATCGCTGCGGACGCCTGGCCGTTATGGTCTACAACAGTGGAGTCACCGGTGCCCATTCGTCGCTGGCAGAGGCGAGCACGGCGACCATCGACGAAGTGCTCAACGTGAATCTGCGTGGCGCCATTCTCTGTTCGCGTGAGGCCATCAAGCGCATGTCGACACGTCTGGGTGGTCAGGGCGGCGCGATAGTACTGCTGTCATCGCGTGCCACGTTCTACGGATCAGCCGGCGAGTATGTCTGGTATGCCGCATCCAAGGGTGGGGTGGACAGCCTCACCAATGGATTGGCGCGCGAGGTGGCGGCCGAGGGGATTCGCGTGAACGCCGTGTCCCCCGGTCCCATCGCGACTGAAATGCACCGGCCGGGCAGGCTGGAGGTCGGCGCGAAGCGCACGCCGATGCAGCGCGCCGGCACGCCGCAAGAAGTCGCTGCGACCGTGATGTTCCTGGTATCGGATGCGGCCTCCTATGTGACTGGCGCGAATCTCTCGGTATCGGGTGGTCTTTGATCTGTGGAGTAGACATGCAGGCACGTACCTGGCTGATCATGCTGCTGGCAGCAGCGGTTGCGGCGGGCAATGCAGCACAGGCGCAGGAAATCCCGCAGCAGCTCGCGTACCTGGACGCAAGCGTGCAGGCGGCGGAAGGCGTGCGCGCCGTGAAGCGCCTGCAGTACAGCTACAGCCAGTATCTCGATGCGGGTCTGTGGGACGATCTCGCAGAGCTGTTCGCAAGCGATGCCAGTGGACAATTCCCCGAAGGTGAAGTGCGCGGCAGGCAGGCCTTGCGTGAGCATTTCATGCAGCAGGCCGGCCGCAAGGCGCCAGGTCTCGCAGCGGGACAACTGAATACCTTCCTGGTGATGCAGCCGATCGTCACGCTGGGTGCGGATGGCCGCAGTGCCCGCGGCACCTGGCATGAAGTTGCGATGCGGGGTTGCTTTGGAATATCAGCGTCGTGGCAGGGTGGCATTTACGAGAACGAGTATCGGCTCGCGCAGGGTGTGTGGAAGATCAGCCGTGTTCACTATTTCCCGCAATACGGCGGCGCCTTCGATGACTTCGGACACAAAGCGCCAGCGAAGTGGAACATTCGCTATCACTTCGAGGCAAAGCATGTTGGGGTCAGCGTGCCACAGGCAGCGCTGGCTTCGCTCGCGGCCAGCACTGCGGCCAGCACTGCGGCCAGGGTAACTGATTTGCAGCGCCGTATCGGCCAGCTCAACGATGAGACGGCGGTGCACAACCTGCAGCACGTGTTTGGCTATTACCTTGATCGCAAGCTGTGGGAAGACGTGGCAGATCTGTTTGCGGCCACCGGCACACTGCGGCTCACCGCCCGCGGTGCGCAGTTCCACGGCCGCACGTCCATCCTGCAGGCTCTGGAAAAGAACTTTGGACCGGCGCCGCTGCGCCGTGGTGAGCTGCTTGACCACATCCTGCTCGCCACCGTCGTTACCGTCGCGCCCGATGGCCGGCACGCGGCGGCACGCAGCACGCAACTGGGCATGCTGGGCGTGAATGGCGTGTACGCGAAGTGGGAGCTCGGCGTATACGAGAACCAGTTCGTGAAGCAGGAAGGGGTGTGGAAGCTGTCTGCCGTGCGCTATTTCCCGCGCATGTCCACGGACTATGACCGCGGCTGGGCGGTGGATGGCAAGCCGCAGTCGCAGCCGGTGGCATTCCACTTCCCTAATCCGGTCACCGGGCGACGCGTGCGCGGTGCGGCCTTGCCATCGCTGCAGTCGGGCCCCGCGGCCAGCGCGGGGGATGTCGAAAATGCGGCGCCGCTGCCGCGCCTGCAGCAGCAGGTGGATGCGGCCATCGCGGTGGATGCGGTGGAAAACCTCAACAGCTCCTATGGCTATTACATCGATGAATCGGCCTGGGACAACATGGCCGACACCTTTGCCAGCGTGGGTTCAAAGGAACTCACCGGTGCCGGCGTGTATGCAGGCACCGAGCGCATTCGCAAGGCTTTGAACCTGCGCGGCCCCGCCGGCGGCCGTTCCGCCAACTTCTACACCATCCACCAGCTCGTGCAGCCGGTCATCCATGTGTCGGACGATGGCCTGAGTGCGAAGGCGCGACTGCGCCTGTTCCAGGCGGGCGGCAATGCCGATGGCTCGTCCGGTTCATGGATCGGTGGCATCTACGAGAACACCGCCGTGTTCGAGAATGGGGAATGGCAGTTCGGCGTGCAGGACCTGCACCATATCTTCAATGCTTCCTACAGGAATGGGTGGGCGCGCGTCGGTCCCAATGCGGCTACGCTCGCCGGCAGGCCTGCTTCACCGCGCGATGCGCGCGGCGGTGGCATCACGCAGGGGATGGGTGGCGCCGCGCCCGCATCGCGCTTCGCGACCGAGCTGCCGCCAGACCACAAGATCCGCTCTCGCCAGTACGCCTTCCCGGAAATCGTGGAGCCGGCCTTCCACTATGTGAATCCGGTTTCGGGCCGGGCGGCGCGCGAGCTGGTGAACTAGTTTTCAATTCCGGTAAAGCCCAGGGGGATAACGTGTCGAATGCAGATGTTCTGAAGCTCAATGCAGAGCTGTCACTTCAGTTGGCTGATTACTGGCACGAGATCGATACCAATCTCGGCCGCAATGCATCCGGCTACTACACTGAACACGCCGAGTTTCACGGCCAGTTCGCCTCTTATCAGGGCCGCGCGAAGATCCAGCAGTTCTACGACTGGCGCGTGCAGCAGGGACCACGGCTGGCCGTGCATTGCTTCACCAATTTTCGCGCCTGGTTCACCGGTCCGGATGCCGCCGCGGCGACCAACTATCTGTTTCTGTATGCCGCCAACGGCGTGAAGGTTCTGAAGACGCATCCACCGATCACGATTTCGCTGGCCACGGATCGCTATGTGCGCGCGCCGGATGGTCGCTGGCTGTGCACGTATCGGCGCTTCGAGCACCTGTTCGAAGGCGATACGCCGATCACCAATCCGAAGCTGGATGATGCGACGCCGTAGCCCTCAGTCGTCGCGTGCGCTGATCAGGCGATCCAGTTCGTCTTCACGTTGCACAGCTCCAGCATCCCCGTACGACCCAGTTCGCGCCCGTAGCCGGAGAGCTTGACGCCACCGACGGGCAGTCGCGGATCCGACGCGGTAACGCTGTTGATGAACACGCCACCGACTTCGAGCAGACGCGCCAGATCCCGGGCGCGATCCAGGTCCGCCGTCCACAGCATTGCACTCAGGCCAAAGGCGGAAGCGTTGGCCATGGCAATGGCCTGCTCTGGATTCCGGGCCACGAGGATGGCCGCAACAGGGCCAAAGGTTTCCTCCGCTGCAACCGGCATGGCCATGGTCACACCGGTGAGGACAGTAGGCTCGTAGAACCAGCCAGGACCATCCGGGCGATGGCCTCCGGTCACCAATGTAGCGCCAGCACTGAGCGCGGCGCGCACCTGCGATTCGAGGCCGTCGCGCAGGTCGGAGCGGGCCATGGGACCCATCTGCACGCCAGTTTCCAGCGGGTTGCCGCGGCGCAGCGCCGCGGCGGCCTGTGCGAACCGCGCAGTGAATTCAGCGGCGATGCTGGCGTCGACAATGAAGCGCTTTGCGGCGAGGCACACCTGGCCGCAGTTGGTGAAACGGGCCCGCACGCCGGCCGCCACTGCAGCATCGAGGTCGGCGTCGGCGAGCACGATGAATGCATCCGAGCCACCCAGTTCCAGCACGGATTTCTTGCACACTGCGCCGGCCTGGGCCGCGACCATTGCGCCTGCTGCTGGACTGCCGGTCAGCGTTACGGCGGCAATGCGGCGATCTGCAATGACCTTGCCGATCGTGGACACCGGCGCATGGAGGTTGAGGAACACGCCAGCTGGAAGGCCGGCTGCCGCAATCAGTGACGTCACCATCGCCGCGCAACCCTGCACATTCGGTGCATGCTTGAGCAGGATGGTATTGCCCGCCATCAATGCAGAGGCAGCACAGCGGAAGACCTGCCACACGGGAAAATTCCACGGCAGGATGGAAAGCACTACCCCCAGCGGCTGAAACGCCAGGTAGCTGTCGCGTGCCTGCGTGGGTATCTTCTCGTCTACCAGCCAAGCCGGACCATTGTCGGCAACGAATTCGCAGTTCCAGGCCGACTTCGCGACTTCGGCTTCGGACTCCGCCAGCGGCTTGCCCATTTCAATTGTGATGAGGCGGGCCAGCGCCCGCTTGTTCTGCCGCAGCTGGAGTGCAATGTTGCGCAGGCCTTCAGCACGTTGTGCAGTGGAGTGGTGGCGCCAGGCAGCAGCGGCGCGATGCGCCTGTTCCACCATGGACTCCACGCCCGCGGCTTCGGCCATTTCCCAGACCGAAAGCGTTTCGCCAGTCGCTGGATTGACCGACAACGTGACGTTGTCGCTGGCGGGAATCTGCATGCGGAAAGCCTCGTGCGATAGATGTCTGAATCGATGATATGCGAACTTCCGAAGACTGGCGCAGGCAGTGGATCCGAGCTGCCGCAGCAGGTTCCGTGTAAGGC
>JANPGU010000037.1:0-2379 GCA_031424095.1 Gammaproteobacteria bacterium | reverse complement strand
ATGCAGCCAAGATACGCCTTTGAAAAACGCCCAACATGATAGGCACATCGGTCATTACCAGAGTCGTCTTTCGTCGCATCCGGTCTTGATTCCCAGAAACCGGAAGGTCCGCTACCGGCCAAGGCCAGCCGCTTTGGTGCGAGCGACTAGCCTTGGGACGAAGCTGCCGTTCCGAATGCGCCATGCGAACGGCAGTTCTATCAATCAGCCACTGCGGCATTTGCAATGGCAACATCGTCGGCTGCACTTCCGCCTGACACACCCAGTGCCCCTAACACCCGGTCGTCTGCCACGATCGGAACGCCACCGCCGATCGCAATGACCTCCTCGGAGGAGAGCAGGACGGTTCTCCCGCCCATGACCCGGTTCTCGAACTCCGAGGTCGGCAGGCGGAAGCGCGCGGCGGCACGAGCCTTCTGCTGTGCAAGATGAGCCGATGCGTAAACCACGTCATCCATCCTGGCGAAGGCGACCAGCTCGCCCGACGGTTCGACCACGGCGAAAGCCATCTTGAGCTTGCGCGCTTCTGCCAGCTTCACGCCCTTCTCGATCAGCTCCATCGCATCGGCGAGCGTGATCGGAGCACCATAGCCAACCGGCGCGGAAGCGGGCGCGGCCGATATGGCGGTTTGTGCCGCGACGGGTGCCGCGATCATGATGGCAATGGCCGCGATCACCAGGCGTTTCATCACGTCACTCTCCCAAGAGGCGCGTAAATGCCATCCAGGCAAGCTGCCACCTGCCGTCACGCTCTACGTAGACCTCGGTCACGCTGAACGGATTGATCACTTCGTTTCCGCCGACCACCGCCAGCAGGCGCAGGCGGCTATAGACGACGGCGGTACCGCCGATCAGTTCGGCCGAGCTTTCGCTGATGTCCGCGCGCTTGTATTCGATCCGGCCGCTGCGGATCACCTCCAGTTCGCCGGTGCGGTCCATCGTGGCGCCCATGTGGACGAAGCGCGACTGCGCATGGAACAGGCTTTCAAGCTGCGGCATATCCCGGTCGGCCATCCATTGCCACTTCTGCCGGGAAAGCGCGATCAGGTCTTTGGTCACGCTGGTGCCTTCGCTGGCGGCAGGCGATTGCGGCGTTGCAGTCATGGCGTTCGATCCTGTGTTTTGCAGGCAGCCAAGGATAGCTGCCAAAGTCATCAAGTTTTTGACAAGTGGGCGCATGGTCCGCTCCTCAACGTGTCGGCGGTGCTTCAACGCCGGAATAGGCCAGCACGGCATCGGGGAGCCGCTGCCCGGCCACTTCGACCGCGCGCACTGCGGCATTCAGTTCAGCCAGTTCCGAAGCGGTGAAGCGGACATCAACCGCGCCGACGTTCTGCTGCATGTGCGCGGCATTGGTGGTGCCCGGAATCGGCACGATCCACGGCTTCTGGGCCATTAGCCAGGCCAGCGCGATTTGCGCTGGCGCAGCCTGCTTACGCTGGGCCCATGTTTTCAGGATCGTTACAAGCTGCAGGTTGTGCGGCAAGTTTTCGGGCGAGAAGCGGCTCTCGATACCGCGAATGTCGCCCTGCGCGAATCGGGTGTTGGCATCGATCCAGCCGGTCAGGAATTGCGCCCCCAGCGGGCTCCACGGCACGAAGCCGATGCCCAGTTCCTCGCACAGCGGCAGCACCTCGCGCTCCGGGCCGCGCCACAACATTGAATACTCGCTTTGCACTGCGGTCAGCGGCAGTTCCGCATGGGCACGGCGCAAGGTGCCAAGGCCCATTTCGCTCAGGCCCCAGTGCAACACCTTGCCCTGCTGCATCAGGTCCTTCACAGCTCCTGCCACGTCCTCGATCGGCACGGCGGGATCGACTCGGTGCTGATAGAGCAGGTCGATGCGATCGGTGCGCAGCCGCCGCAGCATGTTGTCGACCACCACCTTGATATGCTCGGGTCGGCTGTTCAGGCCCGGCTTTCGCTGTCCGGTCTCCTGGTCGATGTTCCAGCCAAATTTCGAGGTGATCACCACCTTGTCGCGGAATGGCTGGATCGCCTCACCCAGAATGCGCTCGCACTCATGCGGGCCATAGGCCTCTGCACAATCGAAGAACCGCACGCCATTGTCGAAAGCTGCACGCAGTAGGGCGACCTGCTCTGACCGATAAGGCGTTTCGGTGGTATACTTGCGGAAGTTGTTCTGCACCCCGATGCCGATGCTGGACACTTCCAGCTTACCGAGCCTGCGCGTGCCGAGCGATGTCCTCGTGCTCCGCGCGGACGCTCCGGCAGACCGCCCCCGGCCAAACGCTTCGCCCCCGCCGAGCGGCAGGGCGGCCATCGTCCCGGCCGACAGCAGCAGGCCACGGCGGCCGATACTCTTCGCTGGCAATTCATTCATCCCGGTCATCCTTCCAGCTTGCGGGTGCCGATCCA
>JANPGU010000036.1:0-4624 GCA_031424095.1 Gammaproteobacteria bacterium | reverse complement strand
ACGACCTCAAGCCCGGGAAGCATCTCTATCTGCTTGGCACCGGCACCGGCCTCGCGCCCTTCATGAGCATCATCCAGGATCCCGAAACCTACCAGCGCTTCGAGAAGGTCGTGATTGCGCATGGTGTGCGCAAGGTGAACGACCTGGCGTACGAGCAGTTCCTCATCGAGCACATGCCAAAGCATGAGTTCCTGGGAGAACTGGCACGCGCTCAGCTCATCTACCATCCCACCGTCACCCGCGAGCCATTCCGCACGCAAGGCCGGCTCACCGATCAGATCGCCGACGGCAGCCTGGCTGCGCGTGCAGGCCCGCCCGTGTTCGATCCCGCCTGCGATCGCTTCATGCTCTGCGGCAGCCCCGGCATGCTGCACGACTGCCGCACGCTGCTGGATCAGCGGGGCTTCACGGTGTCGGCGCGCACCGGCGAACCGGGCGACTATGTGATCGAGCGCGCCTTCGTCGAAAAATAGCGCTCCGGCGCAAGGTCAGGGGGAATGATGCAGGGGAATTCGCCGCGCCGCGTGCTGTTCGCGAGCCTGATCGGTACCACGATCGAGTTCTTCGACTTCTATATCTATGCGACCGCGGCGGTGCTGGTATTCCCGAAGCTGTTCTTTCCGGCGTCTGATCCCGCATCGGCGACCCTGCAGTCGCTGGCCACCTTTGCACTGGCGTTCTTCGCCCGGCCAGTCGGCTCTGCCGTCTTTGGCCACTACGGTGATCGCATCGGCCGCAAGGCCACGCTGGTCGCAGCATTGCTGACGATGGGGCTGTCGACCGTGCTGATCGGTCTGCTGCCTACGTATGCAACGGCGGGCCTGCTGGCGCCCGCATTGCTGGCCGTGTGTCGCTTCGGCCAGGGTTTCGGCCTTGGCGGTGAGTGGGGTGGTGCGGTGCTGCTGGCCACGGAGAATGCGCCGCCAGGCAAGCACAACTGGTATGGCATGTTTCCGCAGCTGGGCGCACCGATCGGCTTCATCTGCTCGTCCGGTGTATTCCTGGTCCTGGCGCATTACCTCAGCGATGCGCAGTTCCTGCGGTGGGGCTGGCGCGTTCCGTTCATCGCCAGCGCGCTGCTGGTGCTGGTCGGCCTGTATGTACGTCTGCGCATTGAAGAGACGCCTGCCTTTCGCCGCACACTGCAGAACAACGAACGCGTGAGCCTGCCGCTGGGCGAAGTGTTCCGGAGTCATGGTCGCGTGCTGCTGCTGGGTACCTTTGCGGCAGCGGCGACCTTCGTCGTGTTCTACCTGATGACGGTGTTCTGCCTGAGCTGGGGCACCAGCAAGCTCGGCTACTCGCGCGAGCAGTTTCTGATCCTGCAGATGATCGGCGTGGTCTTTTTCGGCCTTGCGATTCCGCTTTCTGCGCTGCTCGCCGACCGCTTCGATCCACGCTCCGTGCTCATCGGCGCCGCTGCTGCCCTCGCTGTGTTCGGACTGGCGTTTGCACCACTGCTGGCGTCGGGCAATGACGCGTCAGTGTTGCTGTGCCTGAGTCTGGGTCTTGGAATCATGGGGCTCACCTACGGGCCCTTGGGCGCGGCGCTGGCGTCGCTGTTCCCCACAGCCGTGCGGTACACCGGCGCATCGCTGACCTTCAATTTCGCAGGCATCGTGGGCGCCTCGCTGACTCCCTATGCGGCCACGTGGCTGGCCACGCAGTTCGGTCTGGCAGCGGTGGGTTATTATCTCTCCGGCGCTGCCCTCATCACGCTGGGGGCGCTGCTGCTGCTGCCACGCAGCGCCATGTCGGCGCGTTAGCCTATGCAAGGACTGCCCATGAGTGCGCTGGTATATCTGGACGATCTTGCACCTGGCATGCGCAACACGAACGGGCCAGTCGGCGTCAGCGCCGCAGAGATAAAGGCCTTCGCCGCGCAGTTCGACCCACAGCCTTTTCATCTCGATGAAGACGCCGCCGCAGCGAGTTTTTTCGGCAGGCTTGCGGCCAGCGGCTGGCATACCGCTGCAATCGGAATGCGGCTGCTGGTCACTGGCGGGCCGCGGCTGGCAGGCGGTTACATCGGCGCGGGTGGCGAACTGAACTGGACCAGTCCTGTCTACGCGGGTGATTCCCTGACACTCGATGCCGAGGTGGTGGAAATCAAGCGTTCACGATCGCGCCCCGATCGCGGCATCGCCACCGTCCGCAGCGAGCTGCGTAACCAGAACGGGGAAGTCGTGCACAAGCTGCTGGCGCGGCTGATGGTGCCGTGCCGGCCGGAGCCGCCATGACGGCCGTGCCACCGATGATAGATCTGGGTGGACCGGCACCAGAGCCGCAGGAATGGCGTCCCGTCGCCGATCGCATCGTCAGCGGTGATCCGCTGCAACGCGCCTGGAATCATTACACCAGTGCCGACGGCCGCTTCAACGTGGTCATCTGGGAATGTGCCGTGGGCAAGTGGCGCGTGATCTTCACCGAGAACGAATTCTGCGAACTGCTGGCTGGCGAGATCCTGGTCACTGGCGACGATGGCAGTGAACGTCTGTGGCGCAGCGGTGACGCCTTCGTCTCGCCCGCAGGCTTCACGGGTTACTGGGACGTGCGCCAGCCCGCGCGCAAGTACTACGTCATCTACGAGTAGCGTCCAGACCATGCCTTCCGACGTTGATTTCATGCGGCTGGCACTGGATGAGGCGCGCCGGGCCATGCAGGACGGCGAGGTGCCGGTCGGCGCGGTGATTGTTCAGAACGATCGGGTCGTAGCCGTGGGCGGCAATGCACCCATCGGCCTGCATGACCCTTCTGCCCACGCCGAGATGCTGGCACTGCGCGCGGCCGGGCGCGCACTGGGCGATTACCGTCTCGACGACACCGTGCTGTACGTGACGCTCGAGCCGTGCCTGATGTGCGCGGCCGCCATCGTGCATGCGCGCGTGCGGCGCGTGGTCTTCGGCGCCTTTGACCCCAAGGCCGGCGCCGCTGGCGGGATGATCGATGTCTTTGCGCTGAAGGGTCTGAATCATCGCGTCGATGTATTTGGCGGGGTACTGCAGCAGGAATGTGCGGATCTGCTTTCCGGATTTTTTGCCGCGATCCGGGGTTCATAGTTCGATGCAGCTGACTCAGTACACGGATTATGCATTGCGCACGCTGATCGCCCTGGGGCTCAACCCCGGTGAAAAACTCACGGTGGCGAACATCAGCAAGGCCTATGGCATCTCGCATCATCATCTGGTGAAAGTCGTGGCCCGGCTGGCCGAGCGTGGCTTCATCGAGACCGTGCGCGGCAAGGGCGGTGGCATGCGCCTGGCAAAGCCGGCGGCAGAGATCCGCATCGGCGCGGTGGTACGGGCGATGGAGGCGCAGCTGGGTGTGGTCGAATGCCTGCAGGCCGATGGCGGCTGCTGCGTCATTGCCCCTGCCTGCCGGCTCAAGGGGCTGCTGCGCAATGCCACACAGCAATTCCTGGAAGTGCTCGATCAGCACACGCTGGAAGATCTGTTGCGGCAGCGTGCGCCGCTGTCGCGCCTGCTGGGCATTGCGCTCAGGGTTGAGGCGCCCGCCTGAGCGTCTGATACGCGGCGTAGATCCGTCGCCAGACGGGACCGGGCAGGCCGGTTCCCACCGCCGCGCCATCGAGTTTCGTCACGGGCTGCACTTCACGGGTGGCGGCGCCCAGCCAGATCTCATCCGCGCGGCGCAGCTCAGCTTCGCTCACGCGCGCGTCGCGGCGCGCGATGCCCAGCCCATCCGCCAGCTCCTCGATGACGCTGCGGGTGGTGCCGGGCAGGATGCGCGTGGAATTGGCCGGCGTGATCAACACGCCGGCGCGCACCACATGCACGGTCGAAGCGCTGCCTTCGGTGAGCTCGCCATCGCGCAGCAGGATGGTTTCCGATGCGCCGGCATCCACCGCCTGCTGGCGCAGCAGCACATTCGCGAGCAGCGAGACGGATTTGATGTCACAGCGTGCCCAGCGCGTGTCCTGCGCGGTGATGCAGGCGAGCCCGTCACGCAAGGTACTTGCCGCAGGTTCAGGCCAGGGCGATGAATAGGCAAAGACGCTGGGTGGAATGACGGGCAGTGGCGCGTGAGTGCGGCCGTACTCGGCGCCGCGCGACAGCTGCAGATAGACGTACTGGTCGCCCCCACCATTGGCATCGATCAGGTCCTGCAGCAGCGCCTGCCATTGCGCGGCACTGTGCGGATTGGTCAGGCGTATGGCGGCGGCGCTGCGTTCCAGCCGCTGCAGATGCGACAGCGGCCGGAACAACCGGCCGCCATACACGGGAATCACTTCGTAGATGCCGTCGCCGAACAGGAAGCTGCGGTCGAGCGGCGAGATGCGTGCCTCGATGAGCGGCAGCCGCTCACCATTGAGATGACACCAGTGCAGCGGACCTGCCACGCGGCGCCTATTCGAACCAGAGCTTCACGCTGTCGACCGCGGTGCGCCACAGGCCGCCTGCTTCCACCTTCTTCAGCGTGACCAGCGGCAGCTTCGCGACCACTTCGTCGCCAGCCATCACCTTGTATTCACCCACCACGGCGTTGAGCGCCAGCGGCGCGATCAGCGGGCTGTTCACCTTGGCCTCTTTCTTCAGTGATTGCGCCTGGCCGCGTGCAATGGTCACGCTGATGGCGCGGCGGCCGCCGACCGGCACCGATTCCG
>JANPGU010000035.1:0-8035 GCA_031424095.1 Gammaproteobacteria bacterium | reverse complement strand
GGGCTGCGCCTGCCGCAAGCCACAGCTCGGCCTGGTAAAGGAATATCTCGACCGCACCGCTGTCGATTTCACCACCAGCGTGATGGTCGGCGATCGCCAGACCGACATGGACTTTGCCCAGAACCTTGGGGTGCGCGGCCTGCGAGTGCTGAAAGTCGGCACCGCGCTGCAAACCTGGCCCGCGATTGTCAGCGAACTGCTGTCGCGACGCGCCAGCTACGAGCGCAGCACCAAGGAGACCAGCATCTCGATCGCCCTCGATCTGGACGCCGAAGCGCCCATCCGCATCAACACCGGCCATGCCTTTTTCGATCACATGCTGGAGCAACTGGCCAAGCATGGCGGGTTCTCGCTGCAGCTGACCTGCAAGGGCGATCTGCAGGTGGACGAGCACCATACGGTAGAGGACTGTGCGCTGGCACTGGGCGCTGCCATCCGGCAGGCCCTCGGCGACAAACGCGGCATCGGTCGCTATGGCTTCCTGCTGCCGATGGATGAGGCGCGCGTGCAGGTCGCGCTCGATCTGTCCGGACGGCCCTATGCCGTGTTCGAGGGCAAGTTCGTGCGCACTGAAGTGGGCGGCCTGGCAACCGAACTGGTGCCGCATTTCTTCCGTTCGCTGGCCGAGACACTGGGCGCCGCGCTGCATGTCAGCGTCAGCGGTGAAAACACGCACCACATGGTGGAAGCCTGCTTCAAGGGCGTGGGACGTGCGCTGCGGCAGGCGTTGCGGCGCGAGGGCGCGGAGTTGCCTTCCACCAAAGGTGTGCTCTAGGTGGCTGACGTCGTCGTCATCGACAGTGGCGGCGCCAATCTTGCTTCGCTGCTGTTCGCCTTGCAGCGACTCGGAGCACGCGCGGAAGTCAGTGTGGATGCGGCGCGCATCCGGGCCGCATCGCATGTGCTGCTGCCCGGGGTGGGCGCGGCGCATGACACCATGCAGCGCCTCGACAACGCCGGCCTGACGACTGTGATTCCGACGCTGACGCAACCGCTGCTTGGCATCTGCCTTGGCATGCAACTGCTGTATGCGGCTTCGGCGGAAGCGCGCAGTGGCGCCACCGAGACGAAGGGTCTGTGCATAGTGCCCGGCCGCGTTGAACGCATGCCGGCCAGCACTGCCCGCCCGGTGCCGCACATGGGCTGGAACCAGCTCGATCCCTTGCGCGACGACCCGCTGTTCAAGGGCATCAGCCGCGGCGCCTATGTCTACTACGTGCACAGCTATGCCGCGCCCGTCACCGCGGACACGCTGGTGAGCAGCGAATACGGCGGCAGTTTCTGCGCGGCCGTCCGGCGCGGCAACTTCCGCGGCGTGCAGTTTCACCCCGAGCGCTCCGCCACGGTCGGTGCACAGTTGCTGGCCAATTTCATCGCCCTGTCGGAGTAACCTTGTTACTGATTCCCTCCATCGATTTGCGCGGCGGTCACTGCGTGCGCCTGCTGAAGGGCGAATTTGACGCCGAGACGCGCTATGAGGTCGAGCCGCGCGCACTGCTGGAACGCTATGCCGATGCCGGCGTGCGCTGGCTGCATCTGGTGGATCTGGACGGTGCCCGCGACGGCACGCCGGGCAATCACGAACTGATCCGCAACATGGCCGCGCAGCAGCGCATCCGCATCCAGCTTGGTGGCGGGTTGCGTTCGCGTGCATTGATCGAAGCCGCATTCGCGGCCGGGGTCAGTCGCGCGGTGATCGGCAGTGCTGCAGTGGAAGAACCGCAGCTGCTGCGCGCCTGCCTTGAACAATATGGCGCGGACCGCGTCTGCCTCGCCATCGACGTGCGGGTTGATGCAGGGGGCGTCCCGCGCGTTCGTACCCGCGGCTGGGCAAAGGAACACGCACTGTCCCTGTGGGAGCTGCTGCAGTCATTCGCCGATACAGCGCTGCGGCATGTGCTGTGTACGGACATTGAACGCGATGGTGCGCTCGGCGGGCCCGGCTTCGACCTCTACGGCGAAGCACAGCGGCGCTTTCCCGCCATTGCCTGGCAGGCTTCGGGCGGCATCCGCTCGGCAGCCGATCTGCAGCGTCTGGATGCCATGGGCCTCGCGGCCGCCATCAGCGGCAAGGCCTTGCTGGAAGGACGCATCAGCATGGAGGAATTGCAGCCATACTTGCACGACGCCTGATCCCCTGCCTCGATGTGCGCGACGGCCAGGTGGTCAAGGGCGTGCAGTTCCGCGACCACCGGGTGGTCGGCGAGATCCTCGATCTGGCCGAACGCTATCGCGACGAAGGCGCCGATGAGCTGGTGTTCTACGACATCACGGCCAGTCCGCAGGGTCGTTCGGTAGACCGCAGCTGGATCAGCCGCGTGGCCGCCATGTTGGACATTCCGTTCTGCGTCGCCGGTGGCATTCGTTCGGTTGCCGATGCCGAGGCGATACTCAACGCCGGTGCGGAAAAGATTTCCGTGAACTCGCCTGCCCTGGCCGATCCGGCGTTGATCGACCGGCTGGCGTCGCGCTTCGGTTCGCAGTGCGTGGTGGTCGGCATCGACAGCCAGACCACTGCCGATGGCTTTCGCGTCTACCAGTTCACCGGCGATCCGGACCGCAGCCGCGATTCCGGCCGCGATACGCTGCACTGGGTGCGCGAAGCACAGGAGCGTGGTGCCGGCGAGATCGTGCTCAACTGCATGGCCAGCGACGGCGTGAAGCACGGCTACGACCTGCAACAGCTGCTGGCCGTGCGCGAATGCTGCACCGTGCCGCTGGTCGCCTCGGGTGGTGCGGGCACGCCGGAACATTTTGCGATGCTGTTCGAACAGCGCGCGGCCGATGCGGCACTGGCAGCCAGCGTTTTCCACAGCGGCCAGATCGCCATTCCAGACCTGAAACAGTATTTGCGTGACAAGCACATTGAGGTGCGCCTATGAACATCGCCGGACTTGATATCGATGCACTGGATTTCGGCAAGGGTGATGGCCTGCTGCCCGGCATCGTGCAGGACGCGCGCACGGAAGCCGTGCTGATGCTGGGCTATCTCAACCGCGAGGCGCTGCGTGCCACGCTGGAACGCAAGCGCGTGGTGTTCTACAGCCGATCGAAGCAGCGTCTGTGGGAAAAAGGCGAGACTTCCGGCCACACGTTGACCCTGGTTTCGGTCACTGCGGACTGCGACAACGACACGCTGCTGATCCGCGCATTGCCGCAGGGGCCGGCCTGTCATCGCAACACGGTCACCTGCTTCGGCGATGGCTCGTTGCCCGTCAGTGACGGCATCGGCTTCCTGGCAAAGCTCGAGGAAGTCATCGAAGCACGTCTCGCCGACAGTCCGGAACGCAGCTATACCGCCAAGCTCTTCGCCAGCGGCATCAAGCGCATGGCGCAGAAGGTCGGGGAAGAAGGCGTGGAGGTTGCACTGGCAGCCCAGGGCAGCGATGCAACCGAGCTGCTCGGCGAATCAGCCGATCTGGTTTTTCATCTGGCGCTGCTGCTGCGGGCGCGCGGCCTGTCGCTCGGCACGGTGGCAAGTGAGCTGGCGGCGCGGCATCGTGCAAGACAGTAGCCGAGCTTTACGCGCCCGGAACAGGCAGCTGGAACTGCAGCGCCGGCAGCGCAGCTGCCGAACCGCTGGTGACTGCCTGATAAATCGCAAGTCCCCATGCACTGTGCGCAATCCCGCGCACCAGCAACTGTGTACCCGATAAGGCACCCAGCCCCCACCACCAGGCCGGATGCACGCGCCCGTCCCTGCGCCAATCACGGATCACGCCGGCGACAGGAAACAGCATGCTCGCGCCCGCTGTCGCCCAGTCTGCCCAGGGAATCAGGAACGGCATCGGCAGCAGTCGACCGAAGCCCGGCGCGAGAATGGTCGCCATGGCGCAGAACATCAGGCGCCGGTGCCATTGCGTGCTGCGACGCATATGGATCGAAGCCGCGCCAAGCGCCAGGAAACACAGTGCACCCAGCGTGTTCATCTGCAGGAACAACACCGGCTCGAAGAAGCCCGGCACGCGCCCCGCGCGAATGTTCACCACCGTGATGAAGATGCCCGAGATCACCATCAGCGGAATCCACACGGTGGCGAGCCAGCCCAGCCGGCGATGCAAGGCGAGTGAACCCGTCGCCACGAGCGAATTCTGCACGACGTACAGCGTGGTCCAGCCAAAGAACAGCAGGCCGTGGAGATGGAAGCGCAGCGGCACTGCAAACGTGGACCGGCCCAGGGCCAGGTGGATCGAAAAGCCGGCTGCGAGCACCACCGCCATCACGATGGCGGAAATGAAGAAGAATTTCTCATCGCGGCCCAGTGCCGCGCGAGCGCGCAATGCGTCTCCGGGAACTGCCATCGTGTCCATGCCGGCCTCCCTGCCCTGTTGCGGCAAAGCCCAGCACCTGCCGCTGCCGACAGCTCAGCCCGGCAGCAGAATCTCTGCCGGCGGCGGCCGCAGGTTGTAGGTGGAGGCCATCGAGCGGCCATAGGCACCGACGTTGGCGATCAGCAGCACATCACCCTCGCGGGTCTCCGGCAGCAGCCGGTCATGCCCGAGCACATCACCGCTCTCGCAGATGGGGCCGACCACGTCATAGCTGCCGACGCTGGGATCATTCAGTCGCGACAGGTTTACGATCTCGTGGAACGCGCCATACAGCGCCGGCCGGATCAGGGCGTTCATGCCTGTTGCCACGCCGACATAGCCCTGCCTGCCCTTCTGCTTCAGCTGTGTCACCCGTGCCAACAGCACGCCGCCCACCGCCACCAGATAGCGTCCGGGCTCGATCCATAGCGAGACGCCAGGGTTGGCAGCCTTGAAGGCCAGCAGCGCAGCATCCAGTGCCGCAAGGTCGAGTCGCGCGCGGTGATTGGAATCCGGCACGCCGAAGCCACCGCCGATGTTCAGCGTGGTCACCGTAGCAAGCTGCGCAGCCACCGCTGCGAGTTCCTTCGCGGTCTGCGACCAGTTGTGGATCTCCGTGATGCCACTGCCGGTATGCGCATGCAGGCCGAAAACGATGACGCCCGTTGAGCGCACCAGTTGCTGCAGCTCCTCGATCTCGCCCAGCGGCACACCGAACTTGGCATAGGTGCCGGCGGTGCGCACATGATGGTGATGACCCCGGCCAGTGCCCGTGTCGATGCGCACCAGCACGCGTTTGCCACCGAACAGTTCGGGCCATGCGCGCAACGCATGCAGGTTGTCGATGGTGACGTTGACGCCCTTGTCCAGCGCGTATTCGTATTCGGCACGCGGCGCAAAGTTGGGCGTGAACAGCACGTCAGCCGGCTTGATACCGGGCAGCGTTGCGAAAACATGATCGAGCTCGGCGCGCGAGACGCATTCCATCCGCACGCCCGCACCATGCAGCAGCTGCAGCAGGCCGGGATGCCAGTTGGCCTTGGTGGCGTAGTGCACGCGATCGATGGCGGCCAGTCCGAGCAGGTCGCGGGCGCTCTGCAGCACCGTCGCAGCATCGTAGACATACGCCGCGTCGCGACCCTGCATGGCGGCCAGCAGCTGCGCCTGCTTGTCCTGCCACCACCAGTTGGCCGGCGGCGTGAACGAGCCCGGCTTGCGGAACAGCTCTTCCCAGGTCGGGCCAATGACCTTGTCACCGGGCTCAGGCCGGATCAGCAGCGCATGCAGCTGTTCCACCAGCCGGTCGGCCTGGTCTTCATCCACCACGAAAGTGAAATTGAGGTCGTTGGCTGCCTGGCTGACCAGATAGATCTTCTGCTCGGCGAAGAATTCGAAAGCCTCGCCCAGCTCATGCAGGATGCCGCGGATATTGCGGCCCACCAGGCTGACCGATGCGCAGGGGCCAATGATCTGCGCGCGGCACAGCGGCGACAGCTCTGCGACCAGGCGCTCCATGATGGACGGGTCCATCGTGTTCGCCTGTGGATCCAGCGACACCGTAACGTTGGTTTCAGAGGTGGACACCAGATCCACCGACAGACCCTGTGCCTTGAAGATCTGGAAGGCATCGGCCAGAAAGCCCACCTCATGCCACATGCCCGGGCTGTCCAGCGATACCAGCGTAATGCCCTTCTTCACGCAGACCGCCTTCACCTTCGCCGATGAATCGGCGGTGGTTGCAGCGATGTGCGTGCCTTGCAGATCCGGCACCTGTGTGGCGTAGACGTAAAGCGGGATCCGGTGCATCCGCACCGGCATCACGCAGCGCGGGTGCAGCACTTTGGCACCGGAGCTCGCGATCTCCTGCGCTTCGTCATAGTGCAGTTCGCGCAGCAGTCGCGCGGCGGGCGTGGAGCGCGGGTTCGCGCTGAACATGCCGGGAACGTCGGTCCATATCTCCAGGCGCAATGCCGACAACTTCGCGGCGAAATAGGCGCCGGATGTATCCGACCCACCGCGCCCCAGCAGCACGGTGTCGCCCCTGGCGTCGCTGGCAATGAAGCCCTGCGTGATCACCACCGGAGAAAGCGCAGCAAGCCGCGCCGACAACGGCGCATCAGGCGTGAAATCACAGGTAGCCGACAACCAGTTGCCCTTCGCCGATGCATTCGCGCGTTCTTCGGCCTTCAGGCCCTCGCGCGCATCCCACCAGGTGACGGCGATGCCCAGCTTCTGCAGAAAGCGCGAACCGATTTCCGTGGCCATCAGCTCGCCGGTGGACATCACCATGGCGCGGGTGCGATCGCTGAGCTCATGCGTGAGGTGAATGCCCTGCGCAATCTGCCTCAATTCCGTGAAATAGCCATCCAGCTGCGCGCTGCGACCCACCCCGAGCTCATCGCAGAGTTGCTGGTGGCGCTGCTCAACCGCTGCCAGGGCTGCGGCATGCTCGCCCTGCAGTGCGGCTAGCAGCAGTTTCTCCAGACGATCGGTAATGCCGCTGATGGCAGAGTGCACAATCAGGACCTGCGCGCCTTCAGCAAGGCGTCGCCGTGTCACCTCGGCGATGTTGGTCCAGTTGGACAGATTCGAAACGCTGGTGCCGCCAAATTTCAGCACTATCCAGCGTGCGCTATTGCGCTCAGTCATGGGAATAGCTCCGCGCCCGCAGCGGGGGAAAACTCAGGCTTCGTAGTCGTCGTAGTCGGACAGGTCGCGCTTGAGTTTGCGCTCGGCCAGAACTTCTTCCAGCTTGCTCCAGGCGGCCTTGCCCACCTTCTTGCCTTTGTCGCGCGTGCGCTTGTCGACACGGTCCAGCACTTGCTCGTAATCGTTGCTGTCTTCCTGCTCGGCCAGGAAATCGTCGTCGAGATCGAATCTTTCGGGGTCGCGTTCAGACATCTGGAGTTAGCGTATTTATGTGGTAAATCAGCAAGTTATGCCCAAAACCCTAGGGTTGCGGGCAGCGAACTATAGCCGATTCCTGCCGCCGTTCAACTACGGCGCAACATTGGCGGCTGTGGCGGGTGCCGGAACCGGTGCCGCAGCGGCCAATCCGACCACCACTGGCATGCCCCTGGCCGTCGCAAGTTCTGCCCGTGCAAGTTCCCAGTGGATGGCCACCACCGACTCGCCGAGCGCCTTCTGCAGCAGGCCTTCAAATACCGTCAAATCAGGCTCGAATGTCTGACCCTGTGCATCCACCGGCGGGTGCGCTTCCAGCAGCAGTTGGCCATCTACCCAGGCGATTTTCACGGGTTCATTGATGAGGTAAACCGGCGTTCCCACAGCCACCATCGGGAACAGCTCGGCAATGTCCTCCGGATACATCCGGATGCAGCCATGGGTCACGGCCATGCCTACGGCAATGGGATTGTTGGTGCCATGGATGAGATAGGCCCCTGGCAGGGCCAGACGCATCGCGTGGGCGCCCAGGGGATTGTCCGGGCCCGCAGGCACCACTGCCGGCAAGGGCGGCTCACCGTTGGCGATATGCTCCTGCCGCACGGACTCGGGTGGCGTCCAGGTCGGATTTTCCCGCTTGTCAGCGATCTTCGTCTTGCCCAGCGGGGTGCGCCAGTCCATCTTGCCCACGCTGATGGGATAGGTGTAGACCCGCGCCGGCCGACCGGCCACGGCAGGTGGAAAGTAATACAGCCGATGTTCCGGCAGGTTGACCACGATTCCTTCCCGCGGTCCGGATGGCAGCACCCGCTGGCCGGGAA
>JANPGU010000034.1:0-3187 GCA_031424095.1 Gammaproteobacteria bacterium | reverse complement strand
CCGGCTTCGGCGCTGGGCTCGACGCGCGACAAGCCCGACCTCGCCTACTGCAAGAACATCCTCGAGGAGCTGAAGGCACACAAGATCGGGCACTTCTTCTACATCGGGGGCAACGACTCGTCGGACACCGTGCGCATCGTTGCCGAAGAGGCCAAGAAGGCGGGGCACCCGCTGGCCGCCGTGCACATCCCGAAGACGATCGACAACGACCTGATGGGCAACGACCACACGCCGGGCTTTCCGTCCGCGGCGCGCTTCGTCATGCAGGCCTTTGCCGGCGCCAACCTCGACAACGCCGCGCTGCCGGGCGTGTATGTCGCCGTGGTGATGGGCCGGCACGCCGGCTTTCTCACGGCCGCGGGCGCACTCGCACGCACGCAGGCCGACGACGGGCCGCACCTGGTCTATCTGCCCGAGCGCGTGTTCGAGATCGACAAGTTCCTGGCCGACGTCAAGGCGGTGTACGACAAGCACGGCCGTTGCGTGGTCGCGGTCAGCGAAGGCATCCACGACGCCTCTGGGGAAGCGATTGCCGCCAAGCTGTCGGCGAATGTCGAGCGTGACGCACATGGCAACGTGCAGCTCTCCGGCACCGGCGCGCTGGCCGATCTGCTGTGCGACGAGATCAAGGCCAAGCTCGGCATCAAGCGCGTGCGCGGCGACACCTTCGGCTATCTGCAGCGCAGCTTTCTCGGCTGCGTCAGCGACGTCGATGCGCGCGAAGCGCGCGACGTCGGTGAACGCGCGGTGCAGTACGCGCTGCTGCAGGGCCAGGTCGGCTCGGTGGCGATCCGCCGCGTCGGCGACTACGTGGCCGAGTACGTGCTGCAACCGCTGGAAGCCGTGGCTGCGAAGACACGGGTCATGGACGATGCCTTCATCAACGCCGCCGGCAACGACGTCACGCCGGCGTTTGCCGATTACCTGCGCCCGCTGTTGGGATCGGACTTGCCGCAGGCCCATCGGCTGCGTGGGGCGGCGGTGGAGAAGGTGCTGAGGCGCGGCTGATGGAGCGATGGTGTCGGCTGGCCTCAGAAGCAGCTGCCGAGAAAGTGGGCCGCGGCCGCGGAGAGGCCAACGATCTTGTTGGTGGCTTGGCGGTAGAACTTGAAGTTGAGTTCAGTCTCGGGGCGGCCATCGTTCCAGTCGGCGAAGCGCTTCAGCTCGCTGCGGCCGAGACGGCGCTTGGCCCGTGCGGTGCGCTCGATGACGACGCTCACCCGGGGTGTTTGCCGAGACAGCGCAGGGTCCGGCGGCAGTGCTGCCGATGAAATCACCGTGCCGCAGGCAATCAGCCCCGCGCCGCCTTCGTTCTCGCTGTCGAAGATGAAGAGCGTGTCCCGCGCGGCGATGGCCTTGCCGCCATACATGGTCTTCTGGCCGACGAACACGAAGCTCTTGGCCTTCGAGTCGGCCACGTGAACCTTGATGGCGTAGGCCGCAGGTTTCATGGCATCGGCCCACCTGCCAAGGTCCGCGGCGCCGAGCGCGACCGAGCAGCCGTCAACATCTCAGAACCAGTAGTCGGCCACACAGCGGCCGTCTCTCGGCAGGTCGTCGAACGTGTTCAGCCCATCGAAATGGTCGATCGGAATCTTCGCGACGGCCTCAGGCTCGGCGAGCCGCAGGTTGACCGCGATCCGCAGGCGGCCTTGTTGATCCTTCTGCTGTCCGCGCCAGAAGGCGATGCAGCCGCACGCCGGACAGAAATGAAACTCGAGGCCCTTGCCGCGGACAAACGCTTGCGTCTTGCCCGAGACCTTGATGCCTTCATCCTCGTAGTCATAGGCCCAGAGCACGCCGTAGCGCCGGCAGGCCGTGCAGTTGCAGGCCGTGGCGCCCTCCGGCTGTCCTTCGAACTGCCACCTGACAGCGCCACAGAGGCAGGAACCTTGAATCATCGTCGTCTCAGCACGGTGCCGCCGCGCAGGTTGGGCTTGGCATGACCCTGTACGGTACACGCGATGCGGCGCCGGTGCGCACGATCACGATCGCCTGCTGAACGTTCGGCAGCGATCGGATCAGATCCTCCAGGGCCGTGGCTTCAGACTCGTTGGCCACGCAACCCTCGATATAGACCACCCGGCCCTGCACCGTGGCCCAGAGCGAACTGCCCGCGAAGCGCGCGCTGTCCTCCTTGAAGGCGGCGAGGACAGACGATGCAATCTCGGCGTCGTAGGCGTAGGCCTTGGGTCGTTCGGCTTCGCCGGCCAGCCAGGCGGTCGTTCCCTTCTCGGCACGCCGGTGCGACTGCAACAGACGGTCCTGCTGGTTGACGAAGGGGCCGGCCGGCGTCGGGCAAGCTGAGGCTTGGGCGGTGAGTTGCATGAACGGATCGTCGAACCAGTTGTGCAACTCTTCTGCCCTGGCGACCGCCGCCGCGGTCAGCAGCCCGGCCAGCGCGAGCGTGAACGCGACCTGCATTCGCTCAACGCGCAAGCGGCTTGGCTTCGGCATCCGCGGCAAACCCCACCACGGACAGAGATGCTGCTGCACAACCCGGAGCGGATTCGATGGGCATGCCCGGATCACACCACACAAAATCCAGCCGTGACAAGCACTTGGACTCGCGCCTGCCGTACGACGCCGGCCATGCCGGTTCGTGGCCGCGGCGCTGCGGTATCTACTGACGACGGCGCGCGGCGGCCGGCGCACACTGCGCTTGCCTCGAGCCATTCAGCAAGGAGACGCCATGTCCGGTAAACCGATCTACAAGTCGCTGTACGTCCAGGTCATCACCGCCATCATCATCGGTGTCCTGCTCGGCCACTTCTGGCCCGCCACCGGCGAGGCGATGAAGCCGCTGGGCGACGGCTTCATCAAGCTGATCAAGATGATCATCGCGCCGATCATCTTCTGCACCGTCGTCGTCGGCATCGCCGGCATGGAAGACATGAAGAAGGTCGGCAAGACCGGCGGCCTGGCGCTGCTGTACTTCGAGATCGTCAGCTCGGTCGCGCTGGTGGTCGGCCTGGTGATCGTCAACCTGGTGCAGCCCGGGACCGGCATGAACATCGACGCCGCCTCGCTCGACACCAAGGGCATCGCCGCCTATCCCCCGCCCGGCCAGATGCAGGGCACGACCGACTTCCTGCTCCACGTCATCCCGTCGACGGTGGTCGATGCCTTCGCCAAGGGCGAGATCCTGCAGGTGCTGTTGTTCTCGGTGATGTTCGGCTTCGCGCTG
>JANPGU010000033.1:0-10243 GCA_031424095.1 Gammaproteobacteria bacterium | reverse complement strand
TCCAGTGGCAGGCTGCCCAGCAGTCCCAGCGGGTCGATGCCCGTGCCGTAGTGCTCCAGCGCGAAACGCATGCCCGCCTCCTTCAGGCCGCGCGCCAGGCGCTGCGTCTCTTCGGGATGATGCATGGCCAGCTCTTCGGTGATCTCGATGCACAGGCGGCGTGGTTCAAGTCCGAGCGTGCGCAGCTGCGCGGCAACCCAGGCAGGCAGCGTCTGATCCATGGCGCTGTGGCGTGACAGGCGCACGAACAGGCAGCCGGGACTGGTGCGCAGCGCGAAGCGCGCGGCGGCCAGCAGCACCCAGCGGTCGATATGCGCGACCAGGTCATTGCGCTCGGCGGCCGGCATGAATTCGGAAGGCAGGATCTCCTTGCCGCTGCGATCCAGCATGCGCACCAGCATGTCGAACATGGCTTCGGTGCCACCGGCCAGGCTGGCGATGGGCTGCTGCACCAGGCGGAAGCGGTTCTCCGTCAGCGCTGCACGGATGTGTTTGATCCAGACGGCGTCATAGGCCTGGACGCGGGCGTCGTTGTCAGCCTGCGCGACGGTGCAGACCTGGTTGCCACCGAGTTCGCGACCGCGACGAACCGCATCCTGCGCATCGCTGATGGTGGCGTCGAGCTTGCCATCGCTGTTTGGCACTGATGCCACGCCGATGCAGACGCTGCTGTGGAACTTGCGACTGCCGATTTCGAAGCCGAAGCGCGCCACCTTTTCCAGCATGCGCTCAGCCCAAAGCTCGGCGTCACGGGCCGTGCCGCGTTCCATCAGCACCATAATGCCGGCGCCGCTGAAATGGCCGGCAATATCGGTAGGTCCGAGCAGGGCGCGCAGCAGTGCCGCCACCGCGGCGATGTATTCCTCGCTGCGCAACACGCCCAGGTCGCGTTCCAGTTTCGCGAATTTGTCCGGACGCACGTACAGCAGGTAACGACTGCCGCCCTGCACCGGCGTGGCCAGTCGCTTCTGCATGGCTTCGAGCAGTGGCTGTCGATAGAGCAGCCCGGAACGTGGATTGCGGCGCACGGCCTCTGCCACTTCCTTGCCGATGTTGGCGTCGCTGGGCTTCTGTGTCGGCACCATCAGGCGCACGCAGGCCTCGCCCTCACGCTCACCCAGGGTCAGCACCAGCTCCAGCGACAACGTGCCGCCATCGGTGGTCTGGATGTCGGCGCGCAGCGAATGATCTTTCCAGCGCCCCTGCGAGCAGGCGACCAGCGCGCCTTTCAGCGCCGCATGGTTGTTTTCCTCGAAGAAATCCATGATGGGCTGCCCGACCACGGCTTCCGCGTCGGGCGCGCCGATGAGGTCGAGCCACGAGCGGTTGACCTCGACCAGTATTCCTTCCTGCACCTGCGCGATCGCGTCATGCGAGCGCGTCAGCACGGTTTCCAGCTGCTTGCGGTATTCATGCGCCGAGTGCAGCGTCTCGTTCAGCGCCCGCTCCATGCGGAAGGCCGCAAGCTCGCGCGCGCACACCGCGTGCACGCGGGCCGGGTGGGCGAGCGTGAGCGTGTCGCGGGCGCCGAGCGCCAGATCCTCGGACATCATTGTTTCGTTGAGTTCGGGGCGGATCACCAGCAGTGGCACATCGGGCGCAGTGGCCTCATGCACCTTGGCCACCAGCGCCAGTTCCGATCCCGTGGTGGTCACGCAGATCAGCAATTGCGGATTCAGCTGGGTCAGCGCGTCCGGCAGATCGACCACGGCGGGTATCCAGGTGCAGTGCGCGGTGATGCCTTCGCGGCGCAGCAGGCTGTTCAGCGCCTCGACAGGGTCGCGGGTGCTGCTGACGACAACCAATGGAACGGCGGCGGATTCGGACATGCGGACTCCCGGGCGTGACCGCAATAGTGCAACCGATCCGCTCCGGAATATGTGCGGCCCGGCACAGTCAGGCCCTCGGGGGTCCCCTGAAGCTGTCAACGATCGGGGTCTTGCCACTGGCCCCGGCGATTTCCCGCACCAGGCGGGGCACCAGATAGCCGGGCAGGGTGCCTATCAGGCTGGCGTGCAATTGCAGTGCGCTTGCGTCGGGCACCGCGAAATGTGCCGCGCCGGCCACCCGGTCGAGCTGGTGCAGGTAGTAAGGCAGGGTGCCGGCGTCGAACAGCCGGCGCGACAGCTCCGCCAGCGTCTCGGCACTGTCGTTCACACCCGCAAGCAACACGGACTGATTCAGTACTGCCGTGGCGCAACCGCCCAATGACCGCAGTGCATCCCTGGTCGGCGCATCGATTTCCGCCGGGTGATTGGCATGCACCACCACCACCAGGCGCTCGCGCAAGCGCGACAGGATCTCGCACAGGCCGGCGTCCACCCGGGCCGGCAGCACGATGGGCGTGCGTGTATGGATGCGGATGCGCCGCAGCCGAGGCTGTGCCTGCAGCCGATCAAGCAGCTGTGACAGGCGCGAATTGCCCAGCGACAGCGGATCGCCGCCGCTGAGGATGATCTCTTCAATCTGATCGTCCGCTTCCAGCGCGTTGAGCGCAGCGGTCCAGCGCGGCAGGTCGTCGACCTGATCGATGCTGTAGTCATAGTGCCGGCGGAAGCAGTAACGGCAATGCACGGCGCAGGCGCCAGTGGCGATCAGCAGCGCACGGCCCTGGTATTTCTGCAGCAGTCCGGGGGCGCCGCGGGCGGCGCGCTCGTCCAGCGGATCGGCGACATAGCCATCCGCCGGCAGCAGTTCATCGGGATGTGCCAGCACCTGGCGCAGCAGCGGGTCGCGCGGATCGCCATGACGCATCCTGGCCACGAAGCTGTGGGGTACCCGCAGCGGAAAGTCGCTGGCCGCCGCCCGCAAGCTGCTGGCGGTGACACCAGGCCCGATCTGTGAGGGCGAAATTCCCAGCAGTTCCAGCAGCTCCACGGGATCGCGCACGGCACGGGCCAGCTGCTGCTGCCAGTCCGGGATCCCGACCGTGTGGCAGGCTTTGGGTTCTGCCGCTATCATTCGCCGCCCGTTTTCATGCGTCGGCATTAAATCAGAGAGCGTCATGGCCAGCTATACCACCAGCGAATTCAAGTCCGGCGTCAAGATCCTGCTCGACAACGAACCCTATTCGATTGTCGAGAACGAGATGGTCAAGCCGGGCAAGGGCCAGGCATTCAATCGGGTGCGCGTGCGCAACCTGAAGAACGGTCGCACCATCGAGCGCACCTTCAAGTCGGGGGACAGCGTCGAGGCCGCCGATGTGGTCGACACCGACATGCAATACCTCTACCAGGACGGCGACTTCTGGCACTTCATGGTGCCGGACAACTTCGAGCAGTACACCGCCGGCGCGGCCGCCGTGGCCGACGCGAAGCAGTGGCTGAAGGATGGCGTTACCTGCATCGTGACGCTGTGGAACAACGTGCCGCTGGTGGTGACGCCGCCGCCGCACATCGACCTGAAAGTCGTGGAGACCGATCCGGGCGTCCGTGGCGATACCGCCACGGGTGGCCAGAAGCCGGCGAAGATGGAAACCGGCGCCGTGGTGCGCGTGCCGCTGTTCATCAATGAAGGCGAGATACTGCGCATCGACACCCGTACCGGCGAATACATCTCGCGCGCCAAATAAGGCCTCAGGCGCTTTCCCACGGGAACGCCTGTACGGCGTCGATGCTCGTCGCACCCTGCACGAGCATCGCCACCCGATCGAATCCCATGGCAACTCCCGCGCAAGCCGGCAGGCCATGTTCCAGCGCCGCCAGCAGGCGCTCGTCCATGGCAGGTTGCGCCAGGCCGCGACGCCGCCTTTCAGTCTGATCGGCGCGGAATCGCTGCCGCTGCTCGTGGCCGCTGCCCAGCTCTACATAGCCATTGGCCAGTTCCACGCCTTCCGCATACAGCTCGAAACGCAGCGCCGTGCGGGGGTCGTCGACATCGATCTGCGCCAACGCAGCCTGTGAAGCCGGGAAGTGGTGCAGGCAGGTCAGACGGTCGCGGCCAAGCTCCGGGCCCACCTGGGTTGCGATCAGGAAATCCAGCAGGTCATCGCGGCTGGCGGTGTCGATGCTCTGGACTGCCAGGCCCCGCTGTCTGCACAGTTCATCCAGATCATCGCGGGACGCGGACAGCGGGTCGCACCCGAGCTGTTCCTGAAACGCATCCCGATAGCTGAGTAGTTGCAGGGGCGGTGCGCTGCGACCCCCGCAGCGCAGCAGATTCGCAGCCAGCTCTGCCGTCTCTGCCATTATTGCTGGCAGGCCGGAATCCAGCCGGTACCACTCAATCATCGTGAACTCGGGATTGTGCAGGCGACTTCTCTCGCCGGCGCGGAACACCCTGCAGATCTGGAAGATGTCGCCACTGCCGGCCGCCAGCAGTCGCTTCATCGGATATTCGGGCGAAGTCTGCAGGTAACGGGCCGGCTCGGTGTTGAGCGTCAGGGATTCGATCTGGACATCGGTGACGGTGCGCGCCAGCACCACCGGCGTTTCCACCTCGAGCACGTTGCGGGCGCGGAAAAACCCGCGTGTGCAGTCGAGCAGGGCGGCGCGCTGGCGCAAGGCCCCGAGGCCTGCGACAGGCCGCCAGTCAGTGCTCACACGCTGCCCGCGGCAGGATCCTGCGCCGGCCGCAGGCTGCCGAGCTCCTGGCCGAGCCGCATGGTCGTGCCGCTGGCCAGGTGGCGGGCCAGGGTGATCCGGTCCTTTGCGAACAGCAGCACCACGGTCGAGCCCATGTTGAACCGGCCGATTTCAGCACCGCGCGCGCGGAAGCGTTCCGCATTGGCGGGCGTCGCAATCTCCGTGACCCGGCGCGGCCGGCGCGGCGTGACATCGCCATGCCACACCGTTGCCATGCTGCCGACATTCAATGCACCCACGAAGATGACGGCGAACGCGCCGCAGGGCCCCTCGAACAGCAGCACCAGCCGTTCATTGCGAGCGAAAAGGTTGGGAACCATCGCCGCGGCCGTGGTGTTGACGCTGAACAGGCGGCCCGGCACATACCAGGTGGCCACCAGCCTGCCGTCCGCGGGCATGTGGATACGATGATAGTTGTACGGCGCCAGATAGATGGTGGCGAACTGGCCGCCATGAAAGCGTGGTGCCCAGGCATCCGCTGCGCCAGCCAGCAAGGCTTCCAGCGTGTACGAGTGGCCCTTGGCCTGCAGGATGCGGTTTGCGTCGATGCTGCCGAGCTGACTCATCGTGCCGTCCACCGGACTGACCAGCGTGCTGGCGTCCCCGGCCAGTGGTCTGGTGCCGGCGCGCAGCGCGCGCGTGAAGAACGCATTGAAACTCTCGAATGCATAAGGGTCGGTGATCTGGGCATCGGACATGTCCGGCCTGAAGCCGCGCATGAACAGCGACGTCAGCGCATTCTTGACCGGTCGAAACCGGATGCGCGTGAACCACAGCACCGTGCGGGAGATCAGGTGGTGCGGCAGGATGAACTGCAGGAGGATGTTGAAGCGCTGCATGCGATGTTTCCGAAGTCTCAGTAACGGCTTGCGATCAGCGTGACGAGATCGCCCTGCAGCCGCGCGAAGTCGAAGGTTGGCGTGAACACGGCGCTCAGCTCGCCGCGCGCATTGAGGTAAAACAGCGTGGCTGAATGATCGACCGCATAGTCGCCGCCGACGCGCGCATCCACACGACGCGCAGCACCCAGGCTCGCAAGCAGCGGGTCCAGCGCGGCATCAGCGCCGCGCAGCCCCACAAGGTTGCCACCGAATGCGGCCACATAGCGCTGCATGGTCGGCTGGTCGTCGCGCCCGGGATCCACGGTGATGAACAGCATGCGCAGTGCTGCGAGCCTGGCGTCCCGCTGCAGCTGCGCCATCAATGCAAGGGTAGTGGGGCAGACATCGGGGCAATGCGTGAAGCCGAAGAAAACCAGGGTGGGCGCGCCGACAAGCTGGGCATTGCCGAAACTGGCGCCGCGATGATCCGTGAGTGCGAAGGCCGTGACGGCACGCGGTGCCGGCAGTGCCGTGCCACTGACCAGCTGCGGCGCGCCGCGCGCAAGCTTCTGCGAAACCATGTAGCCTGCCACCGCCGCCGCAAGCAGCATCAGGCCCACATACAAAGTAGAACGATTCAGCATGGCGAAAGTATCCCATAGCCGCCCCGTGCAGCGGGCACGCAAGATTGCAGCCGCGCAGCTGTTGCGCCGGGCGGTGCTCCGCCTGCAGCGCGCACGACTGCATTACGGGCATGGCACGGAGAACGCAATGGATGATGCGGCGGCTTTGCTGGCGCATGCGCGGCGACTGCAGCGCCCGCTGCGCGCCGCGGATCTCGGGCTGCAGGTTTCCGCTCCCGCACAGCAGCGATTCGAGACGCTGCTCCGGCGCCGCATCCGCGAACGTGTGCCCGCGGTCTATCTTACGCATCGCTGCTGGTTTGCCGGTCTGCCGATGTATGTGGATGAGCGGGTGCTGATTCCGCGTTCACCCATCGCAGAACTGATCGAGAATCACTTTGCACCCTGGGTAGAAGCGCACGCTGTCCGCCGGATCGTGGATCTTGGCACCGGCTCGGGCTGCATTGCCCTGGCCTGTGCCTGCGCCTTTCCCAGGGCGCGCGTGGATGCAGTGGATATCAGCCCGGATGCGCTGGCGGTGGCACGCATCAATCGCGATGCGCTCGGACTGCAGCGCCGTGTTCGACTCGTCGAATCCGACTTTTTCAAGGCCCTTGCGGGGCGGCGCTACGATATCATCGTGAGCAATCCGCCCTATGTGGGAACGGCGGAATTCAATGGTCTGCCACCCGAATACGGGCATGAACCTGCCGGGGCGCTGCGTTCGGGCAGGGATGGCATGGATGCAGCCCGGTTGCTGTTGCGCGAAGCGCTGCCGCACCTGACTGCTGACGGCGTGCTGATCGTTGAGGTGGGTAATACTGAAGCGCGCGTGCGGCGTGCGTTTCCGCGCTTGCCCTTCCTGTGGTTTTCGTTTGCCCGTGGTGGTGGTGGCGTGTTCCTGCTGTCGGCAGCGCAGCTGCAGGCGGCAGGTGATATCTGAGGTCCAACGGTGTCTGGCAACAGTTTCGGCAAGTCTTTCGTGGTGAGCAGCTTTGGCGAGAGCCACGGGCCGGCATTGGGCTGCGTGGTCGATGGCTGCCCTCCCGGCCTGCCGCTAAGTGAAGCCGACCTGCAGCCTGACGTCGACCGTCGCCGCACGGGCACCTCGAAGTTCGTCAGCCAGCGCAAGGAAGGGGATGAAGTGCGCATCCTTTCCGGCGTGTTTGAAGGCGTCACGACCGGCACGCCCATCGGCCTGCTGATCGAAAACAGTGATGCCCGCTCGCGCGACTACGACAAGCTCAAGGATCGCTTCCGCCCCGGTCACGCGGATTACACCTACCAGCAGAAATACGGCCTGCGCGATCATCGCGGTGGTGGTCGCTCGTCTGCGCGAGAAACGGTCATGCGTGTGGCCGCTGGCGCCATCGCACGCAAATACCTCGCCACGCGCCTCGGTGTGCAGATCACCGGCTACGTGAATCAGGTGGGCAGCCTGATCCTC
This sequence comes from Gammaproteobacteria bacterium, assembly GCA_031424095.1. GTDB lineage: Bacteria > Pseudomonadota > Gammaproteobacteria > Steroidobacterales > Steroidobacteraceae > ZC4RG30. Next base: position 2,769 of record JANPGU010000033.1, on the reverse strand, counting down.
GAACCACTGGAACCTGCTGCGGCCTATGAGAATCCTTTCTTCTGCCCCGATCCGTCGCGCCTGCAGGAGCTCGAGGATTACATCTGGAAACTGCGCAGCGAGGGAGACTCGGTCGGAGCCAAACTCACCGTGATCGCGAAGGGCGTGCCAGTTGGCCTGGGCGAGCCCGTATTCGACCGCCTCGATGCCGACATCGCGCACGCCATGATGAGCATCAATGCAGTCAAAGCGGTGGAGATCGGTGATGGGGTTGCTGTTGCGGCGCAGCGTGGCAGCGCGCATCGCGATGAGCTCACGCCACAGGGATTTGCCTCGAATCACTCTGGCGGTGTGTTGGGGGGCATCTCAACGGGCCAGGAGCTGGTAGTCCAGATCACGCTCAAGCCTACCTCCAGCATCCAGGTTCCCGGCCGCACCATCGACCTCACCGGCAGCGCGGTCGATGTGGTGACCACCGGGCGCCATGACCCCTGCGTGGGTCTGCGGGCCACCCCGATCGCCGAGGCCATGCTGGCCATCACCCTGATGGATCACTATCTGCGACATCGGGGCCAGAACGCGGATGTGCGATCATCCACGCCCGCCATCTAGTGCCTGCGCACGGCGAGCGATGTTTTTCCTGAACTGAAGTCAACAGAGGAAGGCAATGAGCAAGGGTTGGAGAGTTGCGGTTCTCGGCGCCACGGGTCTCGTGGGCGAAACCATGATCAGCGTTCTCGAAGAGCGCGGTTTCCCGGTGAGTGAGCTGTTTCCACTGGCGAGCAATCGCTCGCTGGGCAAAACGGTGACGCTCGCGGGCAAGTCGTACCCGGTGCTCGATGTCGAAACCTTTGATTTCTCCAAAGCCGACATCGGCCTGTTCTCGGCCGGCGCGGAGGTGTCGGAAAAATACGCGCCGATTGCTGCAGCGGCCGGCTGCGTGGTCATCGACAACACTTCGCAGTTCCGCTACCAGGACGACATCCCGCTGGTGGTGCCCGAGGTGAATCCGCATGCCATTGCGCAGTACCGCAAGCACGGCATCATCGCGAACCCGAACTGCTCGACCATCCAGATGCTGGTGGCACTGAAGCCGCTGCATGATGCCGCCGGCATCACGCGCATCAATGTGTGCACCTACCAGTCCGTTTCCGGGGCTGGCAAGGAAGCCGTGGATGAGCTGGCTGCGCAGACCGCCGATCTGCTGAGCGGTCGCCCGGTCACGGCGAAGGTGATCGCCAAGCAGATCGCTTTCAACTGCGTGCCGCAGATCGACAAGTTCCAGGACAACGGCTACACCAAGGAAGAAATGAAGATGTTCTGGGAAACCCAGAAGATCATGGAAGACAAGACCATCCTCGTGAATGCCACTGCCGTGCGCGTGCCGGTGTTTTTCGGCCATTCCGAAGCCGTGCACATCGAAACCCGCAGCAAGCTCACGGCCACACAAGCGCGCGCACTGCTGGAAAAGGCGCCGGGCGTCACAGTCATGGACGAGCGTGTTCCGGGTGGATATCCCACGGCAGCCGTCGAGGCAGCGAACCACGACACGGTTTATGTCGGACGGATCCGGGAGGATATCTCCCATGAGCGCGGCCTGGATCTCTGGGTCGTATCGGACAACATGCGCAAGGGTGCGGCGACCAACAGTGTCCAGATTGCCGAGATATTGGTTCGCGAGTACTTGTGAGTTAAGTTATATTGCTGTGACTTGCGTCAAAGCGAGATATCGAATCCAAGCTTATGTTTTCCATCGGGATTCGATCGTCGAAGGGTCTCTTGGGGAGTCCTGATGCGTTTTAGAGTTGTGAGTACGGCAGCATCGCTGCTGGCAGTTGCGCCTGGTGTTTCCTTTGCCTTGGGCCTGGGAGACATCCAGCTCAGGTCCACCCTCAATGCTCCGCTGAATGCGGAGATAGAGCTCATCGCCACGGCGGAGGAGCTTGCCAGTCTGCGCACGCAGATTGCCTCGCGCGACAGCTTCAGCCGCTACGGGCTCGACTATCCGGCATTCCTCGCCAGCATCCAGGTGCGCCCGGTGCGTCTGGCGGATGGCCGCACGATCATCCAGCTCACCTCGACGGTGCCGATGACCGAGCCCTTCGCCACGCTGCTGGTCGAAGCCTCCTGGGCCCGCGGCCGCAACCTGCGCGAATACACGGTGCTGTTCGATCCGCCGGTGTTTGCACCTGGCGCCGCTGCCGCCGCACCGATTGCAGCGCCGATCACGGGTGGCGGTGAGCGCAGCGGCGCCATCACGCGCCCGGCTGCTGCCGTTGCGCCCGCTCCCGCAGCGCCGGTGGCGGCCCCTGCACCCGCTGCGGTCCGAAGTGGTGGCGAATACGTGGTGCGCGGCGGAGATTCGCTCTCCGCCATCGCCCGCAACCAGTTTGGTGGCGCCGAGACCGAGCGCGCCATGATCGCGATCTATCGCGGCAATTCTTCTGCCTTCGACGGCAACATCAATCGTCTGCGCGCAGGCTCCGTGCTGCGTCTGCCTGACAATGCCGCGCTGGCCGCCATCGATCCCAATGAAGCAGCGGGTGAAGTGCGCCGTCAGGTTGCAAGCTGGTCGCGGGGTGCCTCGCAGGCCCCGGCCCCGGCTCCTGCTGTTGCCGATCCGCGTCTGCGCCTGGTTCCGCCAGCAGCGCCCGGTGCGGCCGGCAATGCGGCCGAAACACAGGCCCTGCGCGAGCGCGTCACCTCGCTCGAGTCCGAGCTGACTGAATCACGGCGTCTGCTGGCCCTGCGCAATGCAGAACTGGCGCGCCTGCAGCAGAGCGCGGCAAC
>JANPGU010000032.1:0-3267 GCA_031424095.1 Gammaproteobacteria bacterium | reverse complement strand
AACGCCCTGCGCGCCAACTGCACCAGCTTCGTCATCGCGCATCGGCTCTCCACCATTCGCGATGCCGACCTGATCCTGGTAATGGATGCGGGACGCATCGTGGAGCAGGGGACGCATGAGCAGCTGCTGGCCGCACGTGGTGCGTATCACACGCTCTACAGTGCGCAGTTCGCGGCACCGGTTGCCTGACATGCGGAAGAGGCGAGGGTCAGTCGCGAGTTGCAATTACGGCGCTTTCAGCGCCTGGTAGATCGCGTCCAGGTTCTTGCGCAGGATCTGCTGCAGGCCGTCCGCGGCAAGTGAACTGCCCGCGCCCGCCACGATGCCCGGGTCACCGGCATCGAGCACCACGAGCCGGGCACCAGCAGCGCGCACGGCGTTCTGTATCGCCTCGCTTGGCATCCATTTGTGCAGCACGACCTTGATATGACTGGCGCGCAGATGCTTTGTTAGTCCGTCCAGATCTGCCTTGGTCCAGCGCACATCCTGCTTGATGAAATAGCCATCGACCAGCAGACCCATGTCATTGGTCAGGTAGACGAAATCACCGGTGAGTGCGAAGACATCGCCAGCACTGACTTCGATCAGGCGGTTCTGGTAGTCGCCACGCAAGGCCAGCAGTGACCGCTTGAGACCGTCAAGATTCCTGCTGATCACTGCGGCAGATTCGGGAAACAGCGCCATCAGATCGCTGGCGATGATGTCCCCCATACGGATGGTGTTCGACAGGCTGAGCCAGAAGTAGGGTGCGGTGGCGCTTTCAGCCGCGTCTGGATCATGGCCCCATGCCACATTCGACGCGGGTGTGTCCGCGAGCGCCACACCGGGCATGTTCAGGGACCATGGGACCGCGGCGTCGATGTCCACGATGCGGATGTTCGCTTCGCGTGCAAAACGGAACAGAGGATCCGTCGGCACGGCGTTGGTAAGGGAAATCACGGCGGTTGCTGCCGCGAACTGCCTGGCCAAGGAGTCCATGCGTCGCGCGATGTAGTCCTTCTGCGCCGACATCAGCCTGCCGTCTGCAGGCACGTTCTGCACCTGTATGGCTGTGCCGGCGGTCAGTGACAATGCCAGCGAGTAGGTGGCCTGCACGCCGGTAAGCACCAGCGGGCCAGTGGCATCAGCCGCCCGCACAGGGCCTGGCGCCACCAGGATCGCGGCCACAGTGACCAGAGCGACACGGGTCAAGCGGGCGCAGCGGCGATACATGTCCATGGCGGATTCTCCGATCGCTGTCAGATGGCCGCTTCGCGGAAGCGCGGCACGGTCATGCGGATGATCATCGTTACCAGGAAGATGGCAGCACCCGTCAGGATGATTGCGCCTCCCGACGGCACGGGAAGGTCAAAGCGCATCGGCGCGTAGATGCCGACAAGGCAGCTAAAGGTGGAGAACGCGATGCTCCACAGCACGAAACCACGAATCGAACGATTGAGATTTCGTGCTGCAGCCGCGGGAATCAGCAACAGCGCTTCCACCAGCACGGCGCCGATGATCTTCACGCAGGCCACCGTGAGAATGGTGACCAGCAGCACAAACACGTATTCCAGCAGATGCACCTTGATGCCGCGCACATGCGCCAGGCTGGGATTGAGGCTGGCAAGCAGCATCTGGTTGAACAGCGGCAGCGCGGTAACGGCAGTAAGCACTGCGGTGATGAGCAGCACGGTGATGTCCGTGTCGTTGACTGTCAAAATCGAACCAAACATCACCGTGTCGAGAATATGCGTGTTGACCTTGGCCGATACCCACAGCAACGCGGTGGCGCCGATTGCCAGCGAGATCGACAGAAACACGCCGATCAGGGTATCCGACGACATCTTGGTGCGGTTCCGGGCGAAATTCAGGAACAGCCCGAACAGGATGCAGAAACTGAACATCGATACATAGGGCGCCGTGTAGGACTCGCCGAGGATCACACCGATGGCCACGCCCGTCAGCGCTGCATTGCCCACCGCCTGGGAAAAGAATGCCATGCGTTTTGCCACCACCATGGTGCCGATGCCGCCGAGCAGCGGCCCAACCACCAGCGCGCACAGGAAGCCGTTGACGACAAATGCATAGGTGAAGGTGTAATGGATGACGCCCCGGTCGGCCAGGTCGATGATGAACAGGCGCGGAATGTCGTAGAGATTGTTCATGTGCCTTCAGGCCTCACGGGCGGGCAGCGTCAGTGTCGGGAAAAGGTGCGTGGCCATGCCGCCCGCCAGCACTTCCCGTGGCGCGCCATCCAGCAGCACCCGGCGATTGATGTAGGTCATGGCATCGGCGATCTCGTCCACCTGCACGATGTCATGGTTGACCCACACGACGGTGCCACCAGCCCGTGCGAATTCCTTGATGGCGCCTTCCAGGATTTCCTTGCCGGCGAGATCGAGCCCCGTCATGGGCTCGTCCAGAACCAGCAGGGCAGGCTCGGGAATCAATGCCTGCGCAAACAGCACCCGCTGGCGTTCTCCTCCGGAGAGGCTGCCGAGCTTGGACCTGAGCTTGCCGCTGAGGCCCATGCGGCCAAGCACCGCTTCAATCATCCCGCGGCGTTCGCGCGATACGCCCAGAAACACCGGTCGCCGCTGGGAGGTCATGGCCATGAAATCGAGCACGGTAATGGGCAGGCTCTTGTCGAAGTCCAGGGACTGCGGCACATAACCCGTAATGCGACCCTGTTGCCATTCAATGCTGATGCGCCCCGAGTGCGGCATCTGGCCGACCAGAGAGCGGATCAGCGAAGTCTTGCCCCCGCCGTTGGCGCCAACGATGCAGTGGATGGTGCCGGCTCGGATACCGAAGCTCACGTCGTCCAGGATCGGTGTGTTGCCGAGCGCCAGTGAGACGTTTGAGAACGTGATGGATGGACCTTGCATGCTGGTGTCGCTTTCGGGCGGGCTAGCCGCCACCCCTCGATGAATCGTTGATGGCCGCAGCCAGCGTGGTCAGGTTCTCGCGCATCTCGTCAATGAACTTCCCCGCCGTGTATTTGCCGCTGCTGATATGCGAGATCGAATACATGCGCACGCCGGTGGCCTGCCGGATCGTGTCCGACAGCTTGCTGGCAAAATACTTCTCCGCGAAGAGCACGTTGACCTTGGCGGCCTTGATGCGATCAATGGTCTCGGCAAGCTGCCGCGCCGTTGGCTCAACGCCATGGCGGGGCTCGATCACCGCGGTGACCTGCAGGCCGAGCTCCTGCAGGATGTAGTCGTAGCCACTGTGCATGGTGGCGCAGCGGAATTTCGCCAGGTCTGCGCCGGCGATCTGCGTGTC
>JANPGU010000031.1:0-25285 GCA_031424095.1 Gammaproteobacteria bacterium | reverse complement strand
GCCAGAGCAAATGGGTGGCACCGGGCGGAATATCGTCGTCGCGATGCGCGGAGCAGATCCACGCAGTGCCGCGCAACCGGCGACTGCGCAGCAGCTTGTACAGGCGCTGCCGATTGACCGTATCCAGCCCCGTCGCCACTTCGTCGAGGATCAGCACTGATGCGCGCCAGGCGAGCACACGCGCCAGTAGCACCAGGCGCCGTTCGCCATAGGAAAGCGTCAGGAACCTGCGCCTGGCAAGTCGCAGGATCCCCGCCGCGCGCAGCAGAGCCAGGCAGGTATCACGTTGCTTTGCGGTCAGGGGATCCAGCGGAATATCGGTGCGATGCAGGCCCGTGCCGACAACATCCAGCGCCGGATAATTCCAGCCATAACGCTCGTAGCGGTCCTGACGCTCCGGACCCAGCCATGCAATCTCATCGCGCACATCGGCCGGCTGCTCATGCCGTTCGCCGTCGACAACATAGCTTCTGGTTGGCGGCTCGGCATCATCCGGCCACACATCACCGGCGACTACCTTCAGCAGTTGCGTCTTGCCCGCACCGCTGGCACCGATCACCAGCCAGCGCTCGCCCGGCCCGATCCGCCAGCTGACCTCATGGAGAACGGGCCTGCCCGCACGATGCAGATGCAGCCGTTCCAGCAGGACTTCCACGCTTACCTCACCGACGTCAGTACACCCGCAGCCGGGCCCGGCGAGTTTACACATCGGCCGGGGTCGGCGGCTGTGGTTGCCGATCAGGTCAGCGATATGCCGTGTTCGGTCAGTACTTCAAGCGCGCGATCCAGGAAGGTCCGATATTGCTCCCAGCGCCCGATCGAAGAAGAATAGATGGGACTTCTCACCTGCACGAAACTGGCCGTCGCAACGGGTGCCGCATTCCGGTGAAAATCCAGGCAGGCTGGATCCCAGGCCAGCGCGCAGAACGCGAGCAGTCGCCTGGTATCGAGCTTGTAGTGATACCAGCGGCGCCGAAGTTGGCGACCGCGAACTGGTCGATCGGGCCTTCCGCTCTGGATACCAGTCGCAGTTCCTGGCTGAAAGTCTTCTCTTGCGTGCCTTCCAGCGTGAAGGCCGAGAAGGAAGGGAAGGCTCCGTAACTGAAACCCAAAGTGATCAGCAGGTCGGTCTGGTCACGCTGGCCGGTTTCATCGCACCACGACGCGCCCGGAGCGGACGTCAGTGAAGCGAAGCCGAGATCTGCTTCAATCTCCAGCGCGGCCAGTTGGTTCTCGCGCTCATTCGGTTCCAGATAGCGCTCGGCCGACGTGTAGCGATCAGTGCCCATGGCATCAAGGTGGTTAGTGGTGCGCCCTGGTTCATTACAAAGAAGCCGGGAACCTCACGCATGGTTTCTGCCAGCGAAGAAATCCCCTGGTCCTCCAGCGCGTCGCCACCCAGCGTGGTGATATTGATGGGCACGTCCTGCACGCTTTCGGTGCGACGAGTGGCGGTGACGACCACTGCCGGAAAACGGCAGTGAACGCCCGGAGCATTCTTATGTGCGCTGTCGAACGAATTTCGACTCGCTGCGCGTGCTACTTACATGCTCATGCTGTCGGTGGTGAAAACTGAAACTGTGGGCACCTATCTCATTTCCGTTGTGAAACATGACGGAGCCTCGCTCGCGCCTTATTCCATCCAGCGCGTAACCCGTTGCCCGGACGGGTCGGAAAAAGTTTCCCTCCGATATGGGCGGTTTTCAACCATTGATGGTGCAATGGCCGTCGCCCGCGAGCTGTGCCGCCCGCAAAACTCGGAAACCTCCCCGTTCAGCCAGCCTCCCTGAGGCTCGCCGGTATTGCGCCGAATACATGGCGTCGAGCAAGGCACGAGTCGCGATCCGAGCCGCTGCCGGGACCTTCAGCTGAACAGTCCGCTGTCATTCAGGTTCTGTCCGCCAGGCTATCCGTCCCCATGATCGAACTGGCCGTTTCGGACGATTTGCCTGACCCGTACCAATGGCGTCCGGTGCGTGACACCCTGAGGGCCAGGCGCTGCTACGCCGCACGCAATCCTGATCGCAACGTAGCGACCCTCGCGCCCTATGTGGGCGAGCTGAAGCAATACCTTGCGCGGCCCCTCCGCCGCATCACGCGCGGCTTTTAAATGGAGTTGCTGTCCCGCTGCCGATCGAAACTGGATTCAGCGAAGGTTCATCGCTCATCCGTAGAGTCGCGGCAATGAATGCTTCCGTTGCATCACGCCTGAACGAGGTCACCGCGCCACTGGACGCGCACGATGCGCCGCAGACGCACGGCATGGCTTTCGATGCCGGCGTGCAGCGCGCGAACGATACCGCGGGATCGGCTGCATTGCTGTGGCTGCCCGGCCAGGTGATCGGCAATCGCTACCGCATCGGTCGCGTGCTCGAAGTGGGCGGCATGGCGACCGTCTACGAGGCGATGCAACTTGACCTTGTGCGCAGGGTAGCCATCAAAGTGCCCACGGCTGAATGCGCTGCGGACCCGGCTTGCGCGCGCCGCTTCGAGCGCGAGGCGCGCACACTCGCGGAGCTGCAGCACCCGCACATCGTCTCCGTCTTCGAGCTCGGCAGGTCTGAAGAAGGCGTGGCCTTCATGGCGATGGAGCTCATCGAAGGTCAGACGCTGCGCGCGCACCTGGCGGCGGAGCGCACGCTGCCCTGGCCGGTTGCGGCAGGGTTTGCCGCGCAGCTCGCCGACGCGTTGGAGGCCGCACATGTTGCTGGGGTGGTGCACGGAGATGTAAGCGCCGCGAATGTGCTGCTCAAGCGGCGCGGCGATAGCCTGGTGTGCAAGCTGATCGATTTCGGTGCTGCGCGCAGGATGGGCGACGATCACCTGACGCACCATACCTATGGCACCCGGAGACACGTCGCCCCGGAGCTCTTCCGTGGTGTTGCACCGCACGTCCGCTCGGATCTGTTCGCGCTCGGGGCCGTGCTCAACGAGATGCTCGGCGACACGGCGCTCGCCACCTGCCCCCCGTTGCTGCAGCAACTGGTCCGGTCGATGCTCGATGAGGATCCGCAGTTGCGGCCTGATTCGGCTGCGAAGGTTGCGCTGCTGCTGCGCGACGCGTTTGATTCGCCAGCTGCGACAGCGCCTCCCAACCTCGAAGCGCCCATGCGGGCCGATCCTCACGATGCCCCGCGCCGCTCGTATCCCGCGCTGCCAGCATCGCGCTTGCGTAGGCGTTGGCTGGCGGCAGGACTGGTCGGCGGCGCGGTGATCTGTGCGCTGGTTGCGTACGACCGGTATCAAACGCCCGCCAGACTGCCTGCAATCCGCTCTGCCGCGGTGGCACCCCCGGTCAACCCCACCCGCGCGCAACCTGCAACGGCCTTGCAAGCTGCCCGCATCGTGCCGGCATCTGTGGCGGTACCGCGCCACCAGGCGACGGTTGCTGCCGGCGTCCCTGCGCCTGTACCTGTACCTGTGTTTGCACCCACGGCTGCACCCGCAGCTGAGGGGGAAGCTGCAGATGACGAGTCAAGCGCAGCATCCGCGCGGGGGGAGATCATAGCCTCACTCGACCGGTGGTTCGCAGCACGCAATCAGAACAACGCCGGCGAGCGCGTGCCGCTGGTGGCGACGCGTGTAGGGGAGCCGAGCATCGTCTTCGATCCGAGCGGCACCAGCGCGAGCGTCACCTATCGCATGCGAGAGGTCTACGCCCGCTCCAACCGCGAGTCAATCATCGAGGAGCAGGTTTTCTTCGCCAAACCGGGCGAGGTCTGGCAGATCTTCGAGGCGGACAATGACTGAAATCTGGCGCCGCCTCGACCGGCATTTAACACCCCGCGGAACGCGCAAGTGCTTGATTAATGGCGCGCCCGGAGAGATTCGAACTCCCGACCAACTGGTTCGAAGCCAGCTACTCTATCCAACTGAGCTACGGGCGCTTCGCCGCAGGGCTGAATGATGGCACGCCCGCGGCAGAGTCAGTAATATTACGTTCATCGGACCTGGAACAACGGGCCAAATGGGGTTACCTAATGAAGAAGCTTTCCTGTCTGCTGGTCCTGGCCGCCGCACTGTCTTCCACCGCATGGGCAGATTGCACTTACCCCCGTGCGCCCGGGAAGGCACCGGATGGCAGCACCGCGAAGCGCGAAGAAATGGTTGCCGCCAAGAAGCTGGTCGATCAGTACAACGTCGACATGACTGCTTACCTGGCCTGCATCAAATCCGAGTACGACGAATCGTCGGCCAAGCAGGCCGCTTCGCTGAGCGAAGAGCAGAAGCAGCAGATGGCCCTGCGCTTCACCCAGAAGAATGATGCCGCTGTCGATGAGCTGCAGGATGTTGCCGGGCGCTTCAACGAGCAGCTGCGCGTCTTCAGGGCCAAGACCGCCAAGTAAGTAGCGGGCGCCATGCTGACGCCCTGCGAAGCGGAAGGGCAGATTGCCCGCCATCTGCCTTCCCTTCCCATCGAGTCACTACCCGTCGGCCATTGTGCCGGCGCGGTGCTGCGCGAGAACGTTTACGCCGAACGCGACCAGCCTCCTTTCGACCGGGTAACGATGGACGGTATTGCGCTGTCCACCGCCTCTGCGGCGGATGGTCAGCGCCGCTTCCTGATCCAGGCGACGCAGGCGGCGGGCGACCGGCCGCTGGAACTGCAGTCGCCCCAACACTGCATCGAGATCATGACCGGCGCTGTCCTGCCAGTCGGCTGCGATGCGGTCGTGCCGGTGGAATCCATCCATGTGGTCGACGGTGTCGCTGAACTGGCAGCCGCGGTATCGATCACCTCCGGCCAGAACATTCACGCCCGCGCCAGCGACAAGAAACAGGGTGTGTTGCTGCTTGCTGCCGGCGCCAGGCTTGAAGCGCCAGATGTGGCAGCCGCAGCGGGCGCCGGGATGGCGCGCCTGCGTGTCAGCCAGCAGCCAGCGTTCATGGTGATTTCCACGGGCAACGAACTGGTCGAACCCGGTGAACCGATAGAAAGCTGGCAGCTGCGGCGCTCGAACGCCTATGGCCTCGTGGCATCGCTACGTCGACGCGGCTTCATGCGTGTGGCTGACGATCATCTGCCGGACGATGCAGAGCTGCTGCAATCGCGGTTGAAACAGCATCTGCAGAGCTACGATGTGCTGATCCTTTCCGGTGGCGTATCGATGGGCAAGTTCGACCTGGTGCCTGCAGCACTGGCCGCCTGTGGCGTGACACAGGTTTTCCACAAGGTGGCGCAGCGTCCCGGCAAGCCTTTCTGGTTTGGCGTTGCACCCACCGGCACCATCGTGTTCGCCCTGCCCGGCAATCCCGTCTCGACGCTGGTGTGCCTGGCGCGTTACGTGATTCCCGCGATGGACCTTGCGATGGGCGTGAGCGAACCGCAGGCTGGCGAGAAGATCGCTTTGGCAGCGGCCGTCACGCTGAATGTGCCGCTGACCGGATTCCTGCCGGTGACAGTCGAAGCCGATGAATGGGGCCGCCAATGGGCGCGGACCGTACCTAACAATGGCTCGGGCGACTATGCGGCCCTCGCCGGCACCCAGGGATTTGTAGAATTGCCACCCGGCCCCAATACTTATCCGAAGGGGTTCGTCACCCGGCTGTACCGTTGGTAATCATGAACACTGTTGCGTCACTCGATCGCAGTCCGCTGGACCGGCTGAACCGGCCGTTGCGCGATCTGCGCATTTCGGTGATGGACCGTTGCAATTTCCGCTGCCCTTACTGCATGCCGCGGGAACGATTCCACGAGCACTACGCGTTCCTGAAGACTGCAGAACGCCTCTCGTTCGAGGAAATCCTGCGCCTGACGCGATTGTTCGTGCCCATGGGTGTGCGCAAGCTGCGCATCACCGGCGGCGAGCCGCTGCTGCGCGTCAATCTGCCGGATCTGATCGCGGATCTGAATGCCATTCCCGGTGTCGAAGACATTGCCATCACCACCAATGGTGTGCTGCTGGCCAAACACGCTTCCGAACTCAAGGCGGCAGGCCTGTCCCGCGTGACGATCAGCCTTGACAGTCTCGACCAGGAAACTTTTGCGCGCATGAACGGCGGCTTCGGTCGCGTCAGTGAAGTGCTCGAAGGCATCGATCATGCCCGCGATGCGGGCCTGGGTCCGATCAAGATCAATGCGGTGATCCAGCGGGGCACCAATGAGGAAGGCGTGCTGGCGCTGGTGGAGAAATTCCGCGGCACCGGCATCACCGTCCGTTTCATCGAATACATGGATGTCGGCAACCGCAACGACTGGCGCGAGCAGCTGGTCGTGCCGTCGCGTGATCTGCAATCGCGCATTCACGCGCGCTGGCCGTTGCGGCCAGTGAAGCCTGACTACGTTGGTGAAGTGGCACGCCGCTACGCCTTCGAGGATGGCCAGGGCGAAGTCGGCTTCATCTCTTCGGTAACGCAGCCATTCTGCGGCGCCTGCTCGCGCGCGCGCCTGTCGTCCGATGGCTCGCTGTACACCTGCCTGTTCGCACAGACTGGTACCGACCTGCGCGGCCCGATGCGCGCGGGAGCGGACGATGACGAACTGACGCGCATCATCCGCGGCACCTGGACCCAGCGTGAAGATCGCTACAGTGAGCAGCGGGTCATGCTGCGCACCAAGGCGCATGCTCCCAAAGTCGAAATGAACTACATCGGCGGCTGATCGGGCATGGCCAGAAACAGCCCCAAGCTCACGCATCTGGACGCCGCCAACCGCCCCACCATGGTGGATGTGGGCGACAAGGTGGCGACCCGCCGCGAAGCCAGCGCGGAAGCCATGGTGCGCCTGCCCCCAGCGGTTGCGCGCGCGTTGACACTGACCGGACATCGCACGAAGAAAGGCCCGGTGTTCGACACCGCCATCATCGCCGGAGTGCTCGCCGCCAAGCGCACGCACGAACTGATTCCGTTCTGCCATCCGCTGCCACTGCACAGCGTGAAGATCACGGTGGAAAAGTGTCGCGGCGGACTGCGCGTGCAATGCGTGGTCGCTGTCGTCCATCAGACCGGCGTGGAAATGGAAGCGCTCACCGGCGCAAGTGTGGCCGCGCTCACGGTCTACGACATGTGCAAGGCCCTGTCGCACGAGATCGAGATCGGCCCGGTGCGCCTGCTGCACAAGACCGGCGGCAAGCACGACTATCGCCGCGGCAAGTCAAAATGACAGCGCCTCTGTACGGCCTGGTGCTGGCGGGCGGTCACAGCAAGCGCATGGGCCAGGACAAGGCGGCGCTGGAATACAGGGGTCGCGGGCAACTCGCGCGCGCCTTCGGACTGGTTGAAACACTGGTATCACGCGCGTTCGTGTCCGTGCGCCCTGACCAGTCCGGTGATCCACTGCGCGCCCGCTTTCCGCAGATCGTCGACATTGCCGATGGCACCGACGGCCCGGCCGCCGGCATCCGCGCTGCGCAACTGGCGCATCCTGATGTCGCCTGGCTGGTGCTGGCCTGCGACCTGCCCCTGCTCGACATGGCGACGCTGCAGCACCTGATCGCGCGCCGCGATCCTGCCCGGCTGGCCACTGCCTTCCGCAGCAGCCTCAACGGCCTGCCCGAACCGCTGTGCGCCATTTACGAACCGGCAGCCGCCGCTGCCCTGACGGAATTTCTGGCCACCGGACGGAACTGCCCCCGCAAGCTGCTGATCAATTCAGATACGCTGCTGCTCGATCAGCCCAACCCCAAGGCCCTGGACAACTTGAATACCCCGCAGGAACTCGATGCCGCGCGCGCGGCTGGTGGCGGCGTCGGCAATACCGAGCCGCGCGAACTGCGCGTGCAGTATTTCGCGCTGCTGCGCGAACAGGCCGGGCGCCGCGACGAAATGATTTCGACCTGCGCCGCCACACCGCGCGAGCTGTATGCGGAACTGGCCACCCGATACCGCTTCACGCTGGCGCCCGAGCATCTGAAGGTCGCCGTGAATACCCAGTTCAGTGACTGGTCGCTGCCGCTCAAGGCCGGCGACAGCGTTGTGTTCATCCCGCCGGTGGCCGGCGGATGAGCCGCTTCCGCTTCAGCCATACGCCCATCGATCCCGCCGCGCTGCGCGCGGAGCTGGTGGACACACATTGTGGCGGTTTCAACGCATTCGAGGGCTGGGTGCGTGACCACAACGAAGGCCAGCAGGTCACCCACCTGGAATACGAAGCCTTCGAAGCGCTGGGCGTGCGCGAAGGCGAACAGATTGTCGCCGAGGCCTGCGAACGCTTCGGCGTCACGCAGGCCCTGTGCGTGCATCGCCTCGGCGATCTGCAGCTGCGCGAGAGCGCCGTGTGGGTTGGCGTGGCCTCCGCGCATCGCGACGAAGCCTTCAAGGCCTGCCGTTACATCATCGATGAAGTGAAGCACCGCGTTCCGATCTGGAAGAAGGAACACTACGTGTCGGGTGACTCAGGCTGGGTGAACTGCGAGCGCTGCGCGACGCATGCCCATGACCACGCCGGACACGATCACGGGCATTCGCTCAGCTGATCGCAAAGCCCCGGATTCGCTCAACCGGCGCGCACCTGACCTGCTCCACGAACCACGTATTTGTAGCTGGTGAGCTGCTCGACGCCCACCGGCCCACGGGCATGGAAACGATCCGTGGATATGCCGATCTCGGCACCCATCCCGAACTCACCGCCATCTGCAAATTGCGTTGACGCGTTGTGCAGCACGATGGCGCTGTCGACCTCACGCAGGAATTTTTCCGCGGTCGCCACATTCGCCGTGACGATCGACTCGGTATGCGCCGAGCCGTAGGTGGCGATATGACGGGTCGCCTCGTCCACACCTTCCACCACGCGCACTGAGATGATCGCGTCGAGATATTCCGTACGCCAGTCCTGCTCTGTTGCGGCCTTCACGCGCTGATCCACTGCCTGCGTGGCCGCGTCACCGCGCAGCTCACAGCCACCATCCGCCAGCGCATTGAGCAGCAGGGGCAACATGGTGGGCGCACAGCCCTTGTCTACCAGCAGAGTTTCCGCGGATCCGCAGATGCCGGTGCGACGCAGTTTCGCGTTCACGACGATATCGCGCGCCATCTGCGGATCCGCATCGCGATCCACATACACATGGCAAAGTCCTTCCAGATGGCCGATTACCGGCACGCGCGCTTCCTTCTGCACGCGCTCCACCAGGCTGCGCCCGCCCCGCGGCACGATGACATTGATCTGCTGGTCGAGGCCCGCGAGCATCATGCCCACCGCTGCCCGGTCGGTGGTCGGCACCAGTTGAATGGACGCTGCGGGCAGACCCGCTTCCCAAAGGCCAGCCACCAGACATTCATGAATCGCCGCGCTCGAATGCCGGCTTTCCGAGCCACCGCGCAGGATCACGGGATTGGCTGACTTCAGGCACAGCGCGCCTGCGTCGGCAGTGACGTTTGGACGGCTTTCATAAATGATGCCGATGACCCCCAGCGGTACGCGCACCCGCTGGATCACAAGTCCGTTGGGCCGCGTCCATTCCGCAGTCACGCCGCCGATGGGATCCGCCAGCGCGGCAATCTGTTCGATCCCCGCCGCCATCGACTCCACCCGCTTTGCATCCAGCAGCAGGCGATCCAGCAGCGCCGCACTGAGTCCACGTGCCCGTGCCGATTCCATGTCACGCGCATTCGCGGCCAGGATCGCCGATGCTTTTGCCCGGATCGCAATCGCAGCCGCCACCAGTGCGGCATTGCGCGTCGCGCTCGACGACTGTGCCAGCGGCGCGCGGCTGGCCATCGCGGCACGTCCGAGTTCGTTCATGATCGCGCCAAGATCGGCGCCGCCTTCCACTGCCTGCACGCTGTTCATTTGCCGCCTGCTCCTGCCGCTTCCTCACCGCCGGTGCGCAGCACCAGATCGTCCCGATGCACGACTTCATCGCGACCGCGAAAACCCACGAGTTGTTCGATCTCGCTGCTGCGCCGGCCCATGATGCGCTGTACGTCGACGCTGGAATAGGCCGAAAGGCCGCGCGCGATCACGCGGCCGTCGCTCTCGGCCACATCCACCGCATCACCCCGCTCGAAATTGCCGGTGACGGCGATCACGCCGGCCGGCAACAGGCTGCGGCCCCGGCGCAGGGCACCGACCGCACCCGCATCGATGCGCAGCACGCCCGCCGGCTTCAGCACTCCTGCGAGCCACTGCTTGCGTGCGGCCACCGGCGTGGCCGCCGGCACAAACCAGGTGCAGCGGGCGCCCGCCTCGACCTTGCGCAACGGATTCTGCGGGTGCCCGGAGGCAATGCACATGTAGCAGCCCGCATCCACGGCGATCCGGGCCGCAGCAATCTTCGTGGCCATGCCACCGGAGCCCACATCCGACGCGGAGCCGCCCGCCATGGCTTCGATGCGCGGTGTGATGCCCCGTATTTCGGGGAAGAATTCCGCAGCGGGATCGAGATTCGGATCTGCCGAATACAATCCGTCGACGTCCGAAAGCAGCACCAGGCAATCGGCGCTGGCCATCTGCGCCACGCGCGCCGCCAGGCGGTCATTGTCGCCGTAGCGGATCTCCGCCGTTGCCACCGTGTCGTTCTCGTTGATCACCGGTATGGCGCCAAGCGCCAGCAAGGCATTGAGCGTGGCGCGGGCATTCAGGTAACGCCGCCGCTGCTCGGTGTCCTGCAGCGTGAGCAGCACCTGCGCCACGGCGGTGCTGTCGTCTTCCAGCAGTTCCTTGTAGGCATGCGCGAGGCGGATCTGCCCCACCGCGGCCGCCGCCTGTTTCTGTTCGAGCGGCAGCGAGCCCGGCTGCAGCCCCAGTTGACGGCGGCCCAGGGCAATGGCGCCAGATGAAACCAGGATGATCTGCTGGCCGCGTTTGCGCATGCGGCGCAGATCCTGCGCGAGGGCCTCCAGCCAGATGCGGTTGAGCCGGCCCGTGTTCTGATCCACGAGCAGCGCGGAACCCACCTTGACCACGACGCGGCGCGCCTCCACGAGGGGCGAAATTGCAGCGCTGCGGGCTTTGGTGCGGGCTTGCATGGGTCGCCAACTATAGCAGCCGACTGCCGTTGCTTGAGCAGCATGGCTGCACCTAATATCGACGCCAGGGCAGATATCCGGGAGTGACCGTGGGCAGAGATTACGAACCCGTCAAAGGCCAGTGGTACGAAAACGTGGAGGAAGAAGAGACCTTCCGCGTGTTGACCGTGGACGAAGACGCGGAGCTGGTGGAGATCGAATACCTCGACGGCGACATCGAGGAGCTGGACATCGACGCCTGGCATGAGATGGATCTCGAGCGTATTGCAGAGCCCGAAGGCTGGGTAGCCCCTGAGGCCGAACCGAAGGGCGAGGACGACGATGAAGAAGAAGATGACGACGAAGACGAGGACGACGACTGGGACGACGATGAAGACGAGGACGAGGATTGGGAAGACGACGAGGAAGACAGCAGCCGTTACTGACCGCTGCAATGTTCTTCACTGCGGCATTGAACTTCTGACCCGCCGACCCCACCAATAACGCGTCGGCCGCATACCTCCCGGAGCTCTCATGAAGCGCATTTTCCTGTTCGTCCTCACCAACCTGGCTGTCATGCTGGTGCTGTCGGTGGTGGCGAACCTGCTCGGACTCGACAAGTACCTTGCAGCCCACGGCCAGAACCTCGGCGGGTTGCTGATCGTGTCAGCCTTCTTCGGCTTCGGCGGCGCCATCATCTCGCTGCTGATTTCCAAATGGATGGCCAAGCGCTCGATGGGCGTGCGGGTCATTACCAGGCCAGCGGATGCCACGGAAGAGTGGCTGGTCTCGACCGTGCGTGCGCAGGCCACCCAGGCCGGCATCGGCATGCCGGAAGTCGGCATCTTCGATTCTCCCCAGCCCAATGCATTTGCCACCGGAGCGCGCCGTGATGCGGCGCTGGTAGCCGTGAGCACGGGCCTGCTGCGTAACATGAAGCGCAATGAAGTCGAAGCCGTGCTGGGCCATGAGATCGCCCACGTGGCCAATGGCGACATGGTGACGCTGACCCTCATTCAGGGCGTGTTGAATACTTTCGTGTTCTTCCTCGCCCGCATCATCGGTGAGTTCATCGACAAGGCCGTGCTGCGCAATGAGCGTGGCCGTGGCATCGGCTATTTCGTATCGGTCATGGTGGCGCAGGTGCTGCTCGGCATCCTGGCGAACATGATCGTGATGTGGTTCTCGCGGCGGCGCGAATTCCGCGCCGATGAGGGCGGGGCTCGCGCTGCGGGCACCGGCAACATGATTGCCGCGCTCGAGCGCCTCAAGTCAGCTTCCAACGAACCGCTGCCCGCGCAGCTTGCCGCCTTCGGCATCAAGGGCGGTGGCGGATCCGGGTTGAAGCGCCTGTTCCTGAGTCATCCGCCGCTCGAAGAGCGCATCGCCGCGCTGCAGAAGCTGCACTAGACCCGGGTTTCCAGATGCGCCTTCCCCGATGGCTGGATAACGACCAGCAGCAGGCCGGGCCTGTGCCTGCCGACGACCCGCATGCCGATGCGGTGGAATGGAGTCGCATCCTGCCCTTCGTGGCCATGCACCTGGTGTGTCTGGCGGTGATCTGGGTGGGCATCAGCTGGATCGCCGTGGTGGTGGCGCTGATCGCGTACGTGGTGCGCATGTTTGCCATCACCGGCCTGTATCACCGCTATTTTTCGCACAAGTCCTTCAAGACTTCGCGCGTCGGGCAGTTCATTTTCGGTGTGCTGGGCGCCGCCGCCGTGCAGCGCGGGCCCATCTGGTGGGCAGCCCATCATCGCCATCACCATGCGCATTCCGACCAGCCGGGTGACCTCCATTCGCCCAGCCAGCTCGGCTTCTGGCGTTCGCATATGGGGTGGTTCCTGTCCCGCAAGGGCTTCACACCTGACCTCAAATACGTGCGCGATCTGCTGCAGTTCCGCGAACTGCGCTGGCTCGACCGTTTCGATATCGCGGTGCCGGTGCTGCTGGCGGTGGGCATGTTCCTCTTCGGAAAGCTGCTGGAGAAAGAGGCGCCGCAGCTTGGTACCAGCGGCTGGCAGATGCTGGTCTGGGGATTCTTCATCAGCACGGTGCTGTGCTACCACGGCACCTACACCATCAATTCGCTGTCGCATGTAATCGGCCGGCAGCGCTATCGCACCGGGGATACCAGCCGCAACAACTGGCTGCTGGCCATCATCACGCTGGGCGAAGGCTGGCACAACAACCACCATTTCTATCCGAACGCGGCCCGCCAGGGGTTCTACTGGTGGGAGATCGACGTCAGTTACTACATCCTGAAGGCGCTTTCCTGGATGGGCATCATCTGGGACCTGAAACCGGTTCCGGTCGAAGCGCGGGACCACTCGCCACGCCGGATCCGCCCCATGCGCCGCTGAAATCGGCATGCCGGAACTGAATCCGCAGGCCGTTATCCGGCGTACTTGAAATTCATGGCGTCTCACCCGCATCCTTCGGGGGCTTGGGGGGAGAAAACGAAACATGAACAGCACCACCAAACCGACCATCGTTCCGGACGGCGTCCTCGATAACACGGACGGCCGTGGCGGCCTACTGTCGCGCATTGCGCGCAAAGCGCTGCTGGCACGGCTGGCATTGATCCGCGATGGCGAAGTCCGTGTGCAGGACAGTGGCCAGTCATTGCGCTTCGGTAATCGCACTGCGCGGTGCGGGCTGGCGGTGACGATTACCGTGCGCGATCCGGAGTTCTATTCACTGGCCGCCTACGGCGGCACCGTAGGCGCCGGCGAATCCTATATCCACGGCCACTGGCGCTGTGACGATCTCACTGCGCTGGTGCGCATCATGGTGCTGAACCGCGACGTGATGCAGGAGATGGAAAGCAGCCTCGCCGCCCGTGGCAGTGCCCTGCTGCGCCGGATGCTGCATTGGGCCAATCGCAACAGCAAGCGTGGCAGCGCGCGCAACATCGCCGCGCACTACGACCTGGGCAATGATCTCTACAAGCTCATGCTCGATGACACCATGGCGTATTCCTGCGGCATCTTCCTGAATGAGGAAGCCACACTGCAGGAAGCCTCCATCGCCAAGTTCGACGCGGTGTGCCGCAAGCTGGCGCTGACCAGCTCCGACCACCTGGTGGAGATCGGCACCGGCTGGGGTGGACTCGCCATCCATGCCGCCGAGCGTTACGGCTGCCGGGTCACCACCACCACGATCTCGCGCGAACAGCACGATTTCGCGAAAGAGAAGATTGCCCAGCGCGGACTGTCGGACCGCATCAACCTGCTGTTCGAGGATTACCGGGATCTCAAGGGCCAGTACGACAAGCTCGTCTCCATCGAGATGATCGAAGCGGTGGGCGCACGTTATCTGGACACTTATTTCAAGAAGTGTTCGTCGCTGCTGAAGCCCACGGGCGCGATGCTGCTGCAGGCCATCACGCTGCAGGACCAGTACTATGCCCGTGCCCTGCGTTCTGTGGACTACATCCAGCGATTCGTCTTTCCAGGCAGCTTTATCCCGTCGGTCAACGCGATCTCGGAATCGGTCAATCGCGTTACCGACATGAAGATGTTCAACCTCGAGGACATCGGTCCCCATTACGCACCGACGCTGCGCATGTGGCGCGAACGCTTCTTCGCCAATGTGGCGCGCGTGCGCGAACTGGGTTATCCGGAAAGCTTCAACCGGCTCTGGGAATTCTATCTCTGCTACTGCGAAGGTGGTTTTGCAGAGCGGCAGCTGGGCGATGTGCAGATGCTTCTGACCAAGCCCGACTGCCGTCGCGCCGCCATTGCGGCAGCCTGAGCCAGCTATTCCCCACACAGCGGAACTGGCTGACAGGCTGCGCGCGCTGGTAGGCGCGGACGCCGTTCTGACCGCCGCTTCGGAGATCGAGCCCTTTCTCATCGATCATCGCCGGCTTTACCACGGCGCAGCGCATGCCGTGGTGCTGCCAGCCAGCACCACGCAGGTGGCCGATGTGCTGCGCCTCTGCCATGCAGAACGAATCAGCGTGGTGCCACAGGGCGGCAACACCGGTTACTGCGGCGGCGCCACGCCGGATGCATCCGGCAACAGCATCGTGCTCGGAATGCGGCGCATGAACCGCGTACTGCGCGTCGATGCCGCCAACTTCGCATTGATCGCACAAGCCGGCTGCACACTCGCTGCCGTACAACAGGCCGCAGACAGTGCCGACCGCTACTTTCCGCTGAGCCTGGGCTCCGAAGGCAGCTGCCAAATCGGTGGCAATCTCGCCACCAATGCCGGCGGCACTGCGGTGCTGCGCTATGGAATGATACGCGACCTGACGCTGGGCATCGAGGCCGTGCTCGCCGATGGCAGCCTGATTTCGCAGCTGGCGCCGCTGCGCAAGGACAACACCGGCTACGATCTTCGCAACCTGCTCATCGGCAGCGAAGGCACGCTGGGCGTGATCACCGCGGCCTGCCTGAAACTGTTTCCTGCAACCCGTGCCGTGGCCACGGCATGGATCGCGCTGCCCGCTGCTGCGAATGCCATCGCAATGCTCGGCATCCTGCGTGAGCGCAGCGCCGATCGACTGTCGAGCTGCGAACTGGTGCCCGCGGCGGCCCTGGACCTGGTGCTGCAGCATGTGCCCAATGTGCGCAATCCGGGGGCGACGCCAAGTCCCTGGTATCTGCTGGTCGAACTCACAAGCTCTGCGCCCGAGCCGCTGGATGAACTGCTGGAAGCCGCGCTTGCGCGCGCCCTGGAATCTGGCGATGCCAGTGATGCAATGCTGGCACGCAGTGAAGAGCAGCGCGCGAATCTCTGGCGCCTGCGCGAATCCGTGCCGGAGGCGCAGCGCCGCGCGGGCGCCAGCCTGAAGCACGACATCGCGGTCCCGGTCGCGCGCATCCCTGCACTGATCGATCAAGGCAGCGCGCTGGTCGGCAAGCACGCACCGGAAGGATTCCTCATCGCCTACGGCCATGCCGGCGACGGCAACCTGCACTTCAACGTCAGCCAGCGCATGGGCAGCGATAACGCTGCATTCCTCGCACGCGAATCCACATTGAAGCGCGCCCTGCACGACCTGGTTGCCAGCCTCGGCGGCAGCTTCAGCGCCGAACACGGCATCGGCCAGTTGAAAGTACAGGAGCTGGCGCGCTACGCAGCGCCGGGAGAGCTTGCCGCCATGCACAGCATCAAGCAGGCATTGGATCCGCACGGCATCATGAACCCCGGCAAGGTACTGGGCTGAGCGGGAAGCCACGCGACTTCAGCTCGCTGAGCCGACTCTTACCAATCCTTCCTGTGCGGTGCTGCCGACCAGCACGCCCGCGCGCGTGAACAGGCTGGCACGTGCAAAGCCACGCGCTCCGGCCGCTGCGGGGCTCTCGATGGAATACAGCAGCCAATCATCCACGCGCATAGGCCGATGAAACCACATGGCGTGATCAATGCTGGCCACCACCACACCCGGACTCGCCAGGTTGTAGCCATGCGGCCGCATCGCCGTGGCAAGCAGGTGATAGTCGGACACATAGGCCAGCAGGCAGGCGTGCCGACGCAGGTCGTCACCCAGTTTGTCGACCGTGCGGAACCACACATCCAGCCGTGGTGGACCCACCTCCGGATGACTGTAGTTCAGGGGCTGCACACTGCGGAATTCGAACGGCGAGTTGCGACCTGCAAAACGCTGCACGGCCGCGGGCAAAGGCGAATTTTCCGACTCGATCTGTTCGCGCAGATCCGGCAGCGACTCCGGCGGCGGCACATCCGGCATCGGTAGCTGGTGTTCAAGCCCCTCCGCAGGATCCTGGAACGAGGCGGCCATGTGGAATATCTGCGCGCCATGCTGGATCGCCACCACGCGCCGGCTGGAAAAACTGCCGCCGTCACGACTGCGGTCCACCTGGTAGACGATGGGCGCGTTGAAGTCGCCGCGGCGCAGGAAATAGGCATGCAGCGAATGCACGCGCCGTGCTTGCACCGTGGCGTAGGCGGCACTCAGAGCCTGTCCCAGCACCTGTCCGCCAAACACCTGCCGCGAGCCGATGTCGCGACTGGCGCCTCGAAACAGGTCGACCTCCAGCGGTTCCAGCTCCAGCAGCCGCAGCAACTCCGCCAGTGGTTCCTGCATCCGCTAGCCTGCCGGCGCGTCCGGCACACCCAGCCGCTTGTGCATCACCGGACTCGTGGTGGTGTACTGCAGGAACTGGCGCTTTTCCGGATAGAGGTAGTGCTGGATTCCGAAGGCAGCCAGCGCGGCTTCATGGAAGCCCGACAGGATCAACTTCTTCTTGCCCGGATAGGTATTGATATCGCCGACCGCAAAAATGCCTGGCACGCTGGTCTGGAATTTCTCGGTGTCGACCTTCAGTGCCTTCTTCTCAAGTTCCATGCCCCATTCGGCAATCGGCCCGAGCTTTGGCGCAAGACCGAAGAATGCCAGCAGGCGATCAGCGGCGAGGTCGTGCATTGCTCCCGCGGTGTCCCGCACGCGTACGCCGCCGAGACTGGCACCCGAGGTGATGATCGAGTGCGCACTGCCTTCGATGAATCGCATGCGCCCCGCGGCGACCAGCGCCTGCATCTTGGCGACACTCGCAGGTGCCGCGCGGAAATCGGCACGACGGTGCACCAGCGTCAATGACGCGACTTTGTCGGCAAGGTCCAGGGTCCAGTCCAGCGCTGAATCGCCGCCGCCGAAAATCACCAGCTGCTTGCCGTGAAACTCGGCCGCGGACTTCACGCGATAGAAGACCTGACTGCCTTCGAAGGCATCAACGCCTTCGACGCCGAGGCGGCGCGGCTGGAATGAACCCACACCGCCGGCAATCACCACCGTGCCGGCATCGAACTGCAGGCCTCCGGCAGTGATGACATCGAAGCGGCCGTCGGCGCGCTTGGCCAGACCGGTGACTTCGTGGCCGAAATGCATCTCGGCGCCGAACGGCTTGATCTGTTCCAGCAGGCGGTCGATGAGCTCCTGCGCTCCGCAGATAGGCAACGCGGGGATATCGTAGATGGGCTTTTCCGGATACAGCTCGGCACATTGACCGCCGGCGATCGGCAGTGAATCGAGCAGATGGGCCTTGATGCCCAGCAGGCCGAGTTCAAAAACCTGGAACAGCCCGCAGGGGCCGGCGCCGACGATGACGACTTCGGTGTGGATGGTCATGAATGAAGATCCGTGCAACCAGCGTCAGGCGCGGCCGGCGTTGGAATCCGTGGGGGTGTGGTAATACTCGCTGTCCGACGCAAGCTCGCGTATCAGGCGCTTGAGCTCTTCCACGCGGGCTTCCGCGGTGCTGATGGACAGGCAATCCTGGCAGCGGGGATCGCCACAGGGCTGGCGCGAGTACAGCCAGTACTGGACGGCGCCGGCCAGCAGGCCATCGGCGATGTCCCACAGATCGGCATCCTTGTCCTTGTCTGCCAGCTTGTTGCCCAGGTCAACTGCCTTGGCAAAGGCTGACTCAAAACTTTCGGGGGTAGCGCTCATAATTGTAAAAATATACTAAATCGGCCAATTTGGTATTGACCGTAACTGCCTGTGCAAATACTGTAGCGAGTATGAACGCTGAGAAAACTTCTGTCCAAGAGTTCTACCGCGGCGACAACTGGTCGGCCGAGGAGTCCATAGGCTACTTGCTTCGCACCACGGTTTCGACCCTCATGCGGGCGGCCGAAAGTGCGATGCGCCCGCACGGACTCACGTCCGTGCAATGGGCACCACTGATGATCATCTCGCGCGGCGGCAATCCCACCGCGGCAAGCCTTGCGCGGGATCTCAACACCGACACCGGCGCCATGACGCGCATGCTCGATCGACTGGAAGCCAAGGGCCTGCTGCTGCGCAGCCGCAGCTCCACCGACCGCCGCGTGGTGGAACTGACGCTCACCGAACAGGGCCGCGTGTTGACCACGCTCATTCCGCATCACCTTGCCACCGTCTATAACGCCGGCCTGGCGGGCTTCACGCAGGAAGAGTTCATCACGCTGAAGCAGCTGCTGCGGCGGATCATCGCCAACCGCGACGTCGTCGCCTGATTTGATCGGCCAGCGCTAGCGATAGCCGCTGGCCTGCAGGGCAAACAGTCGCGCGTAGACCCCGTGCTGCTGCATCAGTGAGGCATGATCGCCGCGTTCCACGATGCGGCCACTGTCCAGCACCACGATCTCGTCGGCCATCCGCACTGTCGAAAACCGGTGCGAGATCAGGATCGTCATGCGTCCCTCCGCCATGTCACGCACATGGCGGAACACTTCCGCCTCGGCTTCAGCATCCATCGCCGACGTTGGCTCGTCCAGCACGCGGATATCGGCATCGGTGCGCATGAATGAGCGCGCGACCGCGATCTTCTGCCATTGTCCGCCCGACAGTTCGCGCCCGCCCAGAAACCATTTGCCCAGCTGCGTCTGGAATCCGTTGGGCAGCGCCGCGATCACATCCTCGGCCTGCCCCATGCGTGCGGATTCGCGCCAGCGCGCTTCGTCATCGAAATGCGGCTCGTCGCCGGCGCCGATGTTCTCTCCCACCAGCATCTGGTAACGCACGAAATCCTGGAAGATCACGCCGAAGCGGCGCCGCAGCGTGGCCACATCCCACTCGGCAAGGTCGCGACCATCCAGCAGGATGCGGCCCGCGGTGGGCACGTATAGCCGCGTCAGCAGCTTGATGATGGTGGTCTTGCCTGAACCGTTGGCGCCCACCAGCGCCAGGCTGCCGCCTGGCTTCAGATGCAGCGATACATTCGACAGGGCGGCCTGCTCGGAACCGGGATACGTGAAGGAAACATCCTCCAGCCGCAGTCCATCTGCAGGATCCGGACCGGACTGCGCACTGCCCCCTGGCGGACGGGCCGGTGTGTCCAGGTATTCATACAGCGTGGAGAGGTACAGGTTGTCTTCGTACAGGCCGCTGACTGCGCCGAGTGCCTGGCTCACCGCACCCTGCCCCTGACGGAACAACATCAGGTACATGGTCATCTGACCGATGGTGATCAGGCCGCGTACGGCACTGACGGCGACCCAGCAATAGCCAGCATACAGCGCAAGCGTGGCAAGCAATCCGAGTGCAAAACCCCAGCTGTCCCGGCGGATGACAAGGGCCCGCTCCTGCGCAAACAACTTCTTGTGGATGGCCTTGTAGCGATCGAGAAGGCGGCGGCCCAGATCAAAAAGCTTGACCTCTTTTGCATGGTCCTCCCGCGCTATCACCGTCTCGAGATAGGTCTGCATGCGCCGCTCGCTGGAGCGCCAGCGGAACAGGCGGAAGGCGTCATTCGAGAATTTCGCTTCGGCCACGAAGCCCGGCATGCCGGCGACCACCAGCAACAGCACGGCCCAGGGCGAGAACGAAAACAGCAGCACGCTGAAACTCGCCAGCGACACGATGTTCTGCACCAGCGAGAAGCTGCGCATCACGAGGCTCAGCGGCCGCGCCGAGGCTTCGCGTCGCGCCCGTGTCAGGCGGTCATAGA
The DNA here is from genome assembly GCA_031424095.1 of Gammaproteobacteria bacterium. GTDB lineage: Bacteria > Pseudomonadota > Gammaproteobacteria > Steroidobacterales > Steroidobacteraceae > ZC4RG30. The sequence continues at coordinate 4,994 of JANPGU010000031.1, read as the reverse complement.
ATTCCGAGTCCTCGAAATGTTCCAGATCGAGGGTCAGGGCCTTGTCGAGGATCATTGAATTGACGCGAAACCCGAGCTGTTCGCGCAGCAGCGTCGTGCACAGCGCCAGCGCCCGCGAACACAGCGCCAGCATCGCAACCGCCGCACCTTCAAGGGCAACCAGTTCCAGCACGGGCACGATATCGCCGCCGCCCGCACTGGCCATGACCACCGCATCGACGATGCGGGCACCCAGATACGCGACCAGTGCCGGCAGCGCCCCAACCATCACGGTCAGCATTGCCAGCCACACGGAGAGCGTGCGACTGGTCTGCCACACCAGCTCCATCGCCTTGCGACCGTAACGGAATACTTCGAGGAATTCCCGTGGCAACCGGCGCAGATTCATCACCGGTGGCATCAGCGGCGCGGGACGACTCATTGCCCGGTGGCCTGGGCCTGGATCAGGCGCGACTCCACGTTGACGCCGTTGACGCTCTGCACTTCATACAGCGCCTCGAAACCACGCCAGGGCAGCTTGCGCGCGGCCAGTGTCTGCAGCTGGGTCGGATCCACAGCCGATTCTGCAGCCTGCATGAGTCCCGTATCGCGCGTGCCCGCAACCACCAGATGCTGGTTGCCACCCGGCCCGCGAAAGCTCGCCAGGTAGGCGAAGTCCAGATAGCGCTCGGTGGTTGCGTGCGCCTCGCCAGCTTCGCTGACCCAGGTCTCGCCGGTCATGGCATCGATCAGCTCGTCGTAGGAAGCGCCAAAGGAATAGCGCGAACCCGCGAGCACCACATCCATGAGACTGCCCAGCGCGCTCAAGTAGCCGATGTACACGATGTGCGTGGTCTTGATGCTGGACGGATCCAGCTCCGACGCCAGCGTCAGCGACACGTGCTTGCCGGAAGCCACCAGCACCGGCAGCACTTCGCGCAGCGCCTGTGCGCTCGAGGTGGGCAGGTAGCCCAGATTCAGATCGGCGAACTGCTCGGCCAGCGCCGGATTCGCAATGAAGCCCTGCTCGAGATCCTGGCGCGAGTTCACGTTGAAATCGCGCACCAGGCGGTGGATGTCGCCCGCTTTGTCGCGCTCGCCAAAGATGTAGTAATCGCCCAGCACCAGTTGCACGGGGAGGTCGTCGGTCAGCAATGGTGCCCACAGCGGCGAGTCGCGCACGGCCGCCACGCGCTGGTCCACCGGCGGCCGCCCCAGGGCAGCGAGCAGCAAGGCCACGCAGGCCAGCACCAGCATGCCGATCACCACGGCGGCGAAACGTTCGCGCGTGGTCGACGGCAGCCACCTGCGCCATCCAGCAGTTGCTGCCGCCACCTTGTCGGGCGCAACCGAGTCCAGCGTCAGGCGATACTCGCCGCGCTGTATGGTCAGTCGCGCGCCAGCCTGTGGAGCTTCCTCGCGATAGAAGTCTTCCAGCCGCTTGCGCAGCTTGTGCACCGCCACCCGCACCGTCGCGTCCTGCGCCACGTCGAAATCGGCGCCACGGCCGAATCCGTCTACGGCGACCTCGATTTCCTTCGGGATGCGGCCGGCCGCCTGGCAGGTCACCAGGTAGTCGAAAAGCCGCTGCAATTGCGTGGCGCGCCCGAATATGTTGCTGGCACGGACGCGCGCTACTTCCGCGGAAAAGGCGGCCGCGGGCGCATTAGGGGCGAAGGGTTCTGACACGCGGCAAGTCTAGGGCCTGCCGTATGGCAGGGAAAGACGCTGCGGGCGGGCAATTCGCGGCCGGAACTGGTACTCTCGCGGCCCTTTTTCCCGCGCCCCAAGCACCCAAGCCCATGATGCAGCGACCGATCCGCAACATTGCCATTATTGCCCACGTCGACCATGGCAAGACCACCCTTGTCGATTGCCTGCTGAAGCAGTCCGGCACCTTTGCCGCCCACGAGAAAATGGGCGAGCGGATCATGGATTCCAATGCCATCGAAAAAGAACGTGGCATCACCATCCTGGCGAAGAACTGCGCCATCGATTACGGCGGCACGCGCATCAACGTGCTCGATACCCCCGGCCACGCCGACTTCGGCGGTGAGGTAGAACGCGTGCTGTCGATGGTCGACGGCGTGCTGTTGCTGGTCGATGCTGTGGAAGGCCCGATGCCGCAGACGCGTTTCGTCACGCGCAAGGCCCTGGCCCTGGGCCTCAAGGCGATCGTGGTGGTCAACAAGATCGATCGTCCGGGCGCGCGTCCGGGCTGGGTGGTCGACCAGACCTTCGACCTGTTCGACAAGCTCGGCGCCACCGACGAACAGCTCGACTTCCCCGTTGTCTACGCTTCGGCACTGCAGGGCTGGGCCAGTCTCGACGCCACCACGCAGCAGCCCGACATGGCGCCGCTGTTCGAAGCCGTACTCAAGTATGTGCCCGAGCCCAAGGCCGACGCCGAAGGCCCGCTGCAGATGCAGATCGCAACGCTGGACTACAACTCCTATGTTGGTCGTATCGGCATCGGCCGCATCCGCCGCGGCACGGTGAAGCCCGGCATGAACATCGTGATGTGCGAGGGCGAGAAAGAGCACGGCACGGGCAAGATCGTGCAGGTGCTGGCATTCAGCGGCCTGTCGCGGTCTCCGGTGGAATCCGCCAGCGCCGGCGACATCGTGGCCATCACCGGCCTGCCCGACGTGAACATCGGCATCACCATCTGCGATCCGGCCACCCCGGACGGACTGCCCGCCATCTCGGTGGACGAACCCACGCTGTCCATGAACTTCCAGGTGAACAGCTCACCGCTGGCCGGCCGCGAAGGCAAGTTCGTGACCAGCCGCCAGATCCGCGAACGGCTCGCCCGCGAACTGGAAAGCAATGTCGCGCTGCGCGTTGAAGAAACGGGCGATGCGGACGTGTTCCGCGTTTCAGGCCGCGGCGAACTGCACCTGACGATCCTGATCGAGAACATGCGTCGCGAAGGCTTTGAACTGGCCGTTTCGCGCCCGCAGGTGCTGCTGAAGATTGTCGACGGTGTGACCAACGAGCCCTACGAAGCGCTCACTGTCGACGTGGAGGAAGCGCATCAGGGCGGCGTCATGGAAGCCCTCGGCCAGCGCCGTGCCGAAATGAAGGACATGTCCATGGACGGCCATGGCCGTGTGCGCATTGAATATCGCGTGCCTGCCCGCGGCCTCATCGGGTTCCAGGGCGAGTTCATGACACTCACCCGCGGCAGCGGTCTGATGAGCCATGTGTTCGATGGCTATGCACCGATGCGCGGTGACATCAGTGAGCGCCGCAATGGCGTGCTGATCAGCATGGAAGACGGCCAGGCGGTGGCCTACGCGCTGTGGAGCCTGCAGGAACGCGGCAAGCTCTTCGTCAGCCACAACGAGAAGGTTTACGAAGGCATGATCGTCGGCATCCACTCGCGGGAAAATGACCTGGTCGTGAATCCGATCAAGACCAAGAAGCTCACCAACGTGCGCGCTTCGGGCAAGGACGACGCCATCCTGCTGACACCGCCGATCGAGCTCAACCTGGAATACGCGGTGGAATTCATCGCAGACGATGAACTGGTGGAAGTGACGCCAGAATCAATCCGTATCCGCAAGCGCTACCTCACCGAGAACGAGCGCAAGCGCAGTTCGCGCGCGACTGAGGCCCAGTACGCGAGCTAGCTGGCTGCTGCCCGGGAATAACGATGACGCCCGTTGCCAGAAGCATCCTGCTGGCCTGCATAGCGGGCTTCGGGCTGCAGTACTTCCTGTATCCATGGGTGGATATCTATCTGGCGCTTTGGCCGCTTGGCGACAACCCGGGCGCGGCGCCCTTCCGGCCGTGGCAAGTTCTCAGCTACGCGTTCCTGCATGGCAGCTTCATGCACATTTTCTTCAACATGTTTGCGCTGTACATGTTCGGACCGGACATCGAACGCCTGGTCGGACCGCGGCGCTTTGCGATCTACTACATTGTCTGCGTGATCAGTGCGGCGTTGGCGCAGTTGCTGGTGCAGCGGCTGGAAGGCGGCCCGGCACTGCCGACTGTCGGAGCGTCAGGCGGCGTGTTCGGCATCCTGCTGGCGTTTGGCCTGGCATTTCCGCATCGAAAACTGATGCTCATCTTTCCACCCATTCCCATGCCCGCATGGCTGTTCGTCACGCTGTACGGCCTGCTGGAACTCTATCTGGGAATTTCCGGGCGTGATTCCAGCGTGGCGCATTTTGCGCACCTCGGTGGAATGGTGGGCGGGTTTGCCCTGATCCTGTACTGGCGGACGCAGCGCGTTACGCGCTGATCACGCAATTCCGGCCCGCTTCCTTCGCGCGGTACATCGCACCGTCGGCTCGGTCGAAGGCATCCTCCGCTTCGTCACCATTGACCAGCGCCGTGATGCCGCAGGAAATCGTCACTGACACCGGTGTGCCACGGAAGTGGAATCCCAGCCGCGCCACCGCTTCCCGCATCTGGTTGGACAGGCGGATCGCGTCCGGAAGCGTAGTACCCGGCAGCAGCATCACGAACTCTTCGCCGCCGTATCGGGCGACGAAATCCGTGCTACGGATCGCCTTTGCCAGGCATTCGGCCACCACCGTAAGCACCTTGTCGCCGGCACGGTGCCCATATCCGTCATTGATTGCCTTGAAGCCGTCGATATCCCATACGGCGATGCAGGTGGGCTGTGAAAATCTGATCCAGCGTTCAACTTCCTCGCCAATCCGCTGCTCATAGGCCAGTCGATTGGGAATCTGCGTGAGCGGATCGCGCATTGACAGGCGTTTTTCGTCCGTCAGCCGCGCCTTGAGCTTGCGTGCTTCGGTTTCCATTTCGTCCATGCGCCCGCGCATCTGGTCGGTGCGCTCACGGGACTGACGCGCACGCTGCTCTTCGCGTTCGTGGAAATCCTGGAGATGGCGGCTGATGGAATCCATCCGCTGCCGCAGCTGCCGACGTATCACCGCCAGATCCGTGCCGTTCGCAACGCTGTCGCCCAGCGCCTGCATCTCGCCAGTGATCTGCAGGTTCAGCGTGGCGTTGCTGGAGCTGCGCTCGGTCTCGTC
>JANPGU010000030.1:0-9914 GCA_031424095.1 Gammaproteobacteria bacterium | reverse complement strand
GGTGGCCAACGTGTTGAACAGGGATCCGGCGCCGGTTCCTGCAACCCAGAACATTGGCAATGCGCCGCAGGGAATCAATCGGGTGCTCTACGATGCTGTGGGTCGCACTTTCCGGGTAGGCGTACGCTTCCAGTTGAACTGATTGAAGGGGCTGGAGCGGCGGTTTGATCGATCATTCTGACAACGGGAATCCCCATGAGAATGCGAAACAAAGTGGAACTTGAGTCGGGAAACCGCCGCCGCACCTGTGTTGTCTCCTGCATGGCGGCCGTGCTGCTCTGTGGCAGCGCGGCGGCGTGGGCCCACCATTCGTTCGCCATGTTCGATCTGACCAAACCGGTGGAAGTGAAAGGAACCGTCAAGGAGTTCCGTTTCGTCAACCCGCACAGCTGGGTGATCCTTTCGGTAAAGGACAAAAAGGGCAAGGAGATCGATTTTCCTATAGAAACCAATGGGTCGTTCTATCTGGCGAAGCGGCAAGGCTGGAAGCGCGACAGCCTCAAGCCGGGCGATGTGGTTGTCGCCCGCGTCCACCCGATGCGCGACGGCGGACCCGGTGGTGATCTGATCAAGTTTACTTTCCCTGGCGGACGGGAATTGATTGCCAGAGTTCAAACGGATCCAGTGGATCCCGCGGTAAAGAAGTGATCCCCCGCCTGTGGCGGATGGATAGGCACTCTGGTCGGGGACCAGCCAGAACTATTGCGGCCCTGGCTGTCCTGACCGTCCTGTGGAGCTGCTCAAGGCAGGAGCAGACCGCTGAACAGCCGGCCGTTTCTGCGCAAATCGCTCCGGCGCCAGCACCTCCGGAAGGAGCGATTCTGGGCGCACTGGCCAAGGCCAACCTGGCCAAGCAGCGCCCGGCTGCGCCAGTGGATTTCACCGGAACCTACAACTTCAAGGTTGAAGGCACGGACGCGAATGGCCATGAGTTTTTGCCGCATCCACAGCTGACGCCCAAGGCGCAGGCGTTCCGCGACAAGAAAGCAGCCTACAGGGCAAGGGGATTTGAATACCTCGAGAATGCGGGAACCTGCTGGCCATATGGCGTACCGCAAATCATGACCCGATACTGGCCTGTTCAATTCGTGCAGCTTCCCACGATGGTGCTTGTGCTTTCGATGGTCACCGGTAATGTGCGGAGGATTTATACCGACGGACGCACGCATCCCGCCGACGAAGATCTGGTATTGACTTACAACGGTCATTCGATTGGTCATTGGGAAGGCAAGACGCTCGTCGTTGATACGATCGGGTTTACTGACGTCCGCCACTATGTTTCAGACGGCGTGCCCGGGGGCGAGATGCTTCATGTTGTGGAGCGGATCAGCTTCAGCGACCCAGACACGCTGCAGATTGAATTCACGTTGACCGATCCGGAGAACTGGATCGGTGAGTGGAAAAACACCAAACGGTACACCCGCGAGGAGTACACGGACATCCAGGAGCACATCTGCATTTATGAGGAAGAAGCGAGGCTTCCGGCGTTCAAGAGGAATCTCAGCAAGTAGCTGACATGCGGATTGTGCAGATGAAATATCTACGCGCCGTAGTTCTCGGGGTTGTAGCCTGTTTTGTGCTTCCGATGGTCTCCTACGCCAGTGAAAACCCGCACTCGGGGACCTGGCGCGTTGTGGAGCCGCGAACCTGGTGGAGCGACGGAGCGGCGCCTGCAGGGTTCAGTCTTGCTCTGATCCTGCATTTCTCAGATCACCAGTTCGTCTATCGGTCGGTCAATGACACTGACAAAAGCCAGCCGCCGCAGCAATTCGAGTTCGCAACGACACTCGACGGGGCCGTCCAGGCAGTACCCGGCCGAAAGGCAGGGGATTTCGATCAGATTTCGTTTCAGAAGATCAGCTCCAATGACTATCGGTTGCTTCGATGGCTCAAAGGAGACCTGGTCGCAGTCCAGTTCTGGACGTTCAGCCTGAACAACAGGGAACTGGTTCGTCGTGGGGCTACAAAGACTCAGGAAGCGTCGTGGCACGCGTATGAAGAGTGGTTCGTTCGCCAATAAGCACGGCGTATGCGTCGGGCACTTGTCACCGCACAGGCTCTGCGGCCAGATCGTAGGTTCCAGCGCCCGTGACCATCACGCGCGCGAATTCGCCGGCGCGCAGGCCACTGGCCTTCTTCACATTCACGACGCCGTCGATTTCCGGCGCATCGCCCCGCGTGCGCGCGACGGCCTTGTTGCCATCGACACTGTCGACCAGCACGGTGGCTTCGGTGCCGACCTTTGCGGCAAGCCTTGCCTCGGAGATGGCAGCCGCTTTTTCCATGAAGCGCTCATAGCGCTCCGTCATCACTTCCTGAGCCACCGCGCCGGCGATGTCATTGGCCGTGGCACCCTCAACCGGTGAATACTTGAAACAGCCGACGCGATCCAGTTGTGCGACGTCGAGCCAGTCGAGCATCTCGCTGAATTCGGCTTCGGTCTCGCCCGGGAAGCCGACGATGAAACTGCTGCGCAGCGTGAGATCCGGCACGGCTTTGCGCCAGGCCAGGATGCGATCGAGTGTGTTCTCGGCATGCGCCGGGCGCTTCATGCGCTTGAGTACCGCGGGGCTGCCATGCTGGAAAGGGATGTCGAGATAGGGCAGCACCTTGCCTTCGGCCATCAGCGGCAGCACGGCATCCACATGCGGATAGGGGTAGACGTAGTGCATGCGCACCCACACGCCGAAGCTGCCCAGCGCACGCGCCAGATCGACGAAACGCGTTTCGTACTGCTCGCCACGGTAGGTGGCCGGCTGGTAGCGCAGATCCACGCCATAAGCGCTGGTGTCCTGCGAAATCACCAGTAATTCCTTGACGCCGGCAGCCACCAGTCGCTCAGCCTCGAACAGCACCTGCTCCATCGGGCGCGAAGCGAGCCGGCCGCGCAGCGACGGGATGATGCAGAAGCTGCACTTGTTGTTGCAGCCTTCGGAAATCTTCAGGTACGCGTAGTGGCGGGGCGTCAGGCGTATGCCCTGCGCGGGTACCAGGTCGGTGTGCGGATCGTGCGGGCGCGGCAGGTGCTTGTGCACGGCCTCGAGCACCTGTTCGGTGGCATGCGGTCCGGTCACGGCAAGCACCTTGGGATGCTTCTCGAGGATGCGCGCTGGATTGGCGCCGAGACAGCCGGTGACCACGACCTTGCCGTTGGCCTCCAGGGCCTCGCCAATGGCTTCCAGGGATTCATCGATGGCGCTGTCGATGAAGCCGCAGGTGTTCACCACCACGAGATCGGCGTCGGCGTAGCTTGGCGAAATTTCGTAGCCACGGATGCGCAACTGCGTCAGGATTCGCTCCGAATCGACCAGGGCCTTGGGGCAGCCGAGGCTGACGAAACCGACGCGAGGGGAAGAGGCAGGCATCTGCCTATGGTAGCGAATGAAAGAGCAGTTTGATCGGGCCTATTACCAGCGTTTTTACTTTAACCCCCGTACCGCGGTCACCAACCGGGCCGAGATGAACGCACGCGGCCGGCTCATCGGCGCGATGGCCGACCATCTGGGCCTGCCGGTGAAGACCGTGCTGGATGCGGGCTGCGGCGTTGGTTTGCTGCGCGCGCCCCTCAAGCGGGCCCTGCCGCGCGCGACCTACACCGGGCTCGAGGTCAGCGAATACCTGTGCGAGCGCTTCGGCTGGATCCACGGCGGCATCCAGGATTTCACGCGCAAGGCGCAGTACGACGTGGTGATCTGCTACGACGTGCTGCAATACCTGAAGGCCGCGGAAACCAGGCGCGCCCTGGCGAACCTGGCGCGTGTGTGTCGCGGGCTGCTGTATTTCGGCGTGCTGAGCCGCGAAGACTGGGAACAGAACTGCGACCAGAGTCGCACCGATCCGGCAGTTTCACTGCGCGGTGGTGTCTGGTATCGCCGCGAGCTGTCGAAGGACTTCAGGCATCTGGGCGCGGGCTTCTGGCTGCGGCGCGATTGTCCGGTGACGGTGTGGGAAATGGATACCGCAGGACGCAAGTGACGGCGCCGCGCCACACCTCGCTGGAACAGCCGTTCACTGCGCTGGTGCCGCCGCAGCGCGGGCCCTGGACAAGGCGCCTGCTGTGGTGGCTGTTGCTCAAGGGCATGGCGCTGCGGCCGGTGCAGAAACTGATCGAGAGAAAATACGGAACATGAACAAACCTGCACGCATTCCTGTCACGGTGCTCACCGGCTTTCTGGGCGCCGGCAAGACCACGCTGCTGAATCGAATCCTGTCCGAGAATCATGGCAAGCGCATCGCCGTGATCGAGAACGAGTTCGGCGAAGTCGGTGTCGATCACCAGCTGGTCATCGGCGCTGAAGAAGAGATCTTCGAAACCAGCAACGGCTGCATCTGCTGCACCGTGCGCGGTGACCTGATCCGCGTGCTGGGGCAATTGCTCAAGCGCCGAGAGCGCTTCGACTACATCCTGATCGAGACCACGGGCATGGCCGATCCCGGTCCGGTGGCGCAGACCTTCTTCCTCGACGAAGACCTGAAAGACCAGTTCGTGGTCGATGCCATTGTCACGGTGGTCGACGCGCGGCATTTCGAGCAGCACCTGAGCGAATTGAAAGAGCCTGCCATCCAGGTGGGTTTCGCCGATGTGGTGATCCTGAACAAGACCGATCTGGTGAGCGTCACCGATCTGGCGCGCATCGAGCAGAAGATCCGCGGCATCAATGGCACGGCGCAGGTGCATCGCGCCGTGAATGCGCAGGTGCCGATCGATGTGGTGCTGGGCCTTGGCGCCTTCGATCTGGATCGTGCGCTGGCGGTGGACAAGACCTTCCTCGAGCCGCAGTACCCGTTCGAATGGGCCGGCGCCTATCAGCTGGCGGCGGGTCGTCACATCCTGAAGGCTGCCGGTGAGCACGGTCATGGTCACGCAGCGCACGCACATGACGACCATGGCCATGACTCGCATCATGATCACGACCATGCGGCACTGAGGGTCGCGCTGCTGCCGATGACTGCCGCCACGGCGGACGCGCTGGCGGCGCAGATCGAGCCTGCAGTGCGCGTGTTTGCGGAAGCCGCGTCGCCCACGGAAAGCGGCGATCACATCGCGCCCGCCGCCGCGCCATTTGCGCTAGCCATGAGCTGCATGGGTGGCCAGTACGCCATCGACATCAAGACCGCTGGCGCCTATGCGCTGTTCACCGAGCATGCGCCCGCGGAATTCGGGCTCGCGATGCCGATGGCGGCCAGCGCCGAGCGCGCCTTTGCATCGCATCACCACGATGCCGAGATCGGTTCCATCGGCATTCACGAAGAGCGGGCGCTGGATGCGCGCAAGGTCAATGACTGGCTGTCATACCTGCTGCAGAGTCATGGCGAGCACATCCTGCGGATGAAAGGCGTACTCAACATCAAGGGCGACGATCGCCGCTACGTGTTCCATGGCGTGCACATGATGTTCGACGGCCGCCCGGACCGTGCCTGGGGCAATGGTGTGCGCTCGAGCCAGCTGGTGTTCATCGGCCGCAAGCTCGATCGTGAAGAGCTGCTGGCTGGTTTCTCCGCCTGCCTGGCATGAGCAATGCGGCTGGCCTAGTCGCGGGCGCAAGCGCCGCGATCGATGATTTCCCCGTCGCACTGGTCTGGACGCCGGATAGCAAGGCGGTGATTGTCGGTGGCGGTGAGGGGCAGGTCCTGCGTGTCCATGCACAGACGGGCACGGTGGACCAACTGGGCGAGCACGCGCCTGGCGTCCTGGAGCTGGTTTGGCAGCCGAAGGGTTCCATGTTCGCAAGCGCGGGTCAGGATGGCTCGGTGCGCCTGTGGCGCATGCAGGAATCCACCGCAGAAGCACAACCGCTGCATCGCTCGCCACGCTGGCCAGCAGGGCTGAGCTGGAATGCCGATGGCCAGACGCTGGCCTTCGCCAGCGGCAAGGACGTGCTGCTGTTCGACAGCGCAGGCAAGCTGCAGCGCGAGCTGGGCGGACACAGCTGCCCACTGACGCATCTGCTCTGGCGCGGTCGCAACGAGATCGTCGCGGTGGGAAATGGCGCAATGTTCGTGGATCGCAGTGACACCGGCGAGGTGGCGAGCTTCGTGATCGAGGGCACGCCGCTGACGCTGGCGCTGAGTCCGGACATGAAGGTGGCTGCCAATGGGCTGGCCGACGGCACCGTCAATTTCCGCTACATCAACAACCGCAAGCGCTCGCGCATGAGCGGCTATGAGGGCAAGGTCGACCAGACGGCATGGAGCGCCAACAGCCGCTATCTGGCTACGGCATCAACTGGCGCCAGCAGCATCGTGGTATGGGATTTTGGCAGCAAGGGCCCCGAAGGCAGTGCGCCGCTGCAACTCAACGCCCATGAAGAACGCATTGAATCGCTGGCCTGGCAGTGCAATGGCACATTGCTGGCTTCCGCAGGTCGAGACTGGCGCGTGGTGCTGTGGAAGCCGGGTCCCAGCAGCCAGAAGGCGCTGGATATTCAGCTTCTGGACGGGCCCGCAGGCAGCACCTGCTGGTCGCCGGATGGCACGCGACTGGCTGTGGCCCAGCCTTCGGGCAGAATCCGCTTCTTTTCGCTCAGGCCCGCATAGACCAGCATCTGCTGCTGCAGAGCGTGATCCCAGCTGTAATGCGCGGCGACGCGCGCGCGCGCGGCGCGCCCGAGTGCATCGATATCGCGCTCATACAGGTCGCTGATGGCCTGCGCCATCAGTCTGCTGTCGGCGCGGGCGGCGGTGATGCCGACGCGCTCATCGACCAGCTCCGCGACGGCTGCAGCGCGCACGCCGACTACGGGGCGGCCGCAGGCCATGGCTTCGAGCACCACCAGGCCAAAGGTTTCTGCCGTGCCGGCATGCACCAGTGCATCGGCCGATGCCAGCGCCTGCGCAAGCTCGGCACTGTCGCGGCGATAGGGCAGCATGGTGATGTTGTCGGCCCGCCGCTGCTCGCCACCGCCGATCATCAGCAGGTGATAGTCCGATCCGAGCAGTGAAAACGCTTCGCGCAGTACGGGGATGTTCTTCTCGGCCGAGAAGCGGCCCGCATAGGCCAGCAGCCGTACGCCCTCCCGCAAGCCCAGTTCGCGTCGCAGCGTGTTGCTGCGACGGTCCGGATGGAACACGTCCGCATCCACGCCCAGCGGCTGCTGCAGGACGCGCGTCAATCCCAGCGACCGCAGGTATTCGCACATGACGCGGCTGGGCGCGAACACCAGGTCGAAACGCTCATACAGCCAGCGCAGATAACGACCTGCCAGCCGGCCGATGCTGCTGCCGCAACGCATGCCGATCAGGCGCGGCAGGTGGGAGTGAAAGAAGGCAACCGCCGGAATGCGGCGCCGCTGCGCCACTTCAAGTGCCGACCATGCCGGATGAAAGGCGTCGCCCGCTTCAATGACATCTGGCTGCAGCTCATCGAGCAGCTGCGTCCAGCGTCGCGGCATCAGCGGCAGTCGATAATTGAATGTGCCGGGAACGATGCGGCCGGCCACAGTGCTGATATCGCCAGGATGCAGCGCGGTTGTCTCACCGGGAACCAGCAGCGAGTGACGCCAGGTGTTGTGCCTGGCATACCAGCCATGCTTGGCATTGAGATAGCGTCTGACGCCACCACTGGTCGGCGAATAGAACAGAGTTGTATCGACGAGATGCATGTCTGCCCCATCGCAATGATGGGTGCATTGCACCCGGCGGTGTCATGCTTTGTCAAGCTAGCCCGCGTAGGACGATTGCGCGGGCGTTTGTAGTATCGAAACGAGCGGCAACTGGATGGTGAACTGCGTATAGCGACCAGGCTTGGTGGCGACGGAGATCTGGCCGTTGAGTCGTGTAACGGCGCTGCGCAGATAGGTCATGCCGCGGCCATGACCCGCGCAGTCGTCCACGCCAGCCGTGGTGAAGGCCGGCTTGAAGATCAGGGCGACGAGATCCACGGCATCTTGCTCAAGCAGTGACTCTTCGGAGACCAGGCCGCATTTGGTCGCCGCCCTGGCGATGCGTTGCAGGTCAAAGCCGCGTCCGTCGTCACGCACGGTGATGCGCAGGCCGGCGGCCGCCTTGTCCTCGAACTGCACGGTGATCTGTCCCGATGCCGGCTTTTCGGCTGCCAGACGCTGCTCTGGCGTTTCGATGCCGTGCTCGAGTGCATTGCGCAGCAGGTGCTGCAGCATCTCGTCGACGTCGCGACGCAGTGGTGGTGAAACCAGTTCGGCGCCATTCATGCTGAGCCGCGCCAGCGTGCCGAGTTCCTCGGCTCGGCGGCGCAGGAACTCGGTCCAGCGGCGCTCGCTGGCCTGTGGCCAGGTTGCGGCCTTGCGCGCGCGCCGCCGCTCGGCGATGGTATGCGCCGCGCGCGGCTGTGGTTGGGGTTCGCAATAACGCTGCTCTTCAGCGCGCCAGGCATTGCCCACTGCAGTGGCGATGCCATCGACGAACATCGCCAGCGGCAGCAGGTCGTTGCCGCTGATGCCTTCCCGCAGCTGCAGCTGTTGCAGTGATTCGGTGAGCACCGTGCAGGCATGCGCGACGCTGTCGAGTCCAACGCGCTGCGCTTCCTGGCCGAGCTGCTCCGAGCCCTGCTGCAGGCGCGACAGTTTTTCGCGCAGCGCCGCATGGTGGCGCGCGGGCATGCGCAGCGTGGCACGGATGGCGCTGACCGATGCCATGGCCGAACCCAGGAACAGGCGCATGGCAGCAGGCTGCGCACGCAGCACCGCCATCGTCGTATCCACCGCAGCCAGTGCGCGCGTCAGCGCCAGCTGCAGGTCGTGGGCCGGAGAAACATCACGCAGTACCAGCAACAGCCCGGAACCGTCATGCAGACGTTGTGCCGAGATGGCCACGTGTCGCGCGGACGCGCCCGAGCGCATGCCGCGCAGCGGCAGGACGCCCAGGTCATTGACGGCATCGCCAGCGGACATGCCAATGTCCTGCAACTGCTGCTGCAGCGCCTTCGCGTGCTGTGGCAGAAACAGTTGCGCCAGCATTGCTGCCAGGTCGGTGGGCGCTACGTCCGCCGGGCCGCCGGACTGTTCCAGCCAGCCCTGCAGGACGCCGGCGTCGCAGACTGCGCCGATCTGCTGTGTGCCGTCGATGCGCAACGCCGCGCCCGGGAACTGGTTCAGCAGCGCGGCCAGCAGCGCGGAAGGACTGGTGACAGCGTGGCTCATGGGGTCACGCTGCTGCCCGACTGAGACTGGCGAGCAGGTCGTCCGCCGTGGCGAAGCGGTCATCGCGCGATTTCGCCATCATGCCTTCCAGCAGCTGCTGGTGCTGCGCGAGCTCCGGCGGCAGAGAGGGAACCGGTCCGGACACATGCAGCTGCAGGACTTCAATCGCGGTGGCACCGAGATACGGCTTCGAGCCGAGCAGCATCTCGTAGAAGATCACGCCCAGGCTGTAAAGGTCGCTGCGCGAGTCAAGCTCCACCCCCTGTGCCTGTTCCGGGCTCATGTAGTACGGTGAGCCGCGCAGCACGCCGGCGGCCGTACTGCGCGTCCGCTCATCGATGTTCTTCGAGATGCCGAAGTCGATCAGCACGATGCCGCCATCCTCGCGCAGCATGATGTTGGGTGGCTTCAGGTCGCGGTGCAGGATGCTTTGCTGATGCACGGCGGAAAGTGCAACTGCGATGCGCCGCAGATAATCGAGCGCTTCGTACTCGGACAGCGGATTCTGCAGCCGGGCCTTGAGATCGCCGCAGGGGAAGTATTCCATCGCGATGAATTCGCGGCCTTCATGCATGCCGTAGTCGTAGATGTCGACGACACCCGGATGCCGCAGGGCACTCGCCGCCTGAAATTCACGCGAGAACTGCGAATCCTCGCCGTCATTGACGCGACTGACCATGAGCGCCACATGCCCGTCGAGGGCCGCGCTGTGCGCCAGATAAACCGTGGCGCGCATGGATTCACCCAGCGTATCAAGCAGCAGGTAGCGGGGAATCAGATCGCGCGGCACCTTGAGCG